>CAKZMO010000646.1 GCA_937128595.1 uncultured cyanobacterium
CCTCTCAGTCGCGAGCCTCTATCTATTTCATCTGGGTTTGAATCAGCGGTGTGCCGAATCTTGGATGCAAACCTCGACCGTGCCCGCGAAGGGTTACGCATCGTCGAGGATTGGTGTCGCTTTGGGCTCAATCGGAGAGACCTGACCGAGCAGTGCAAAAACATGCGTCAAGAACTAGCCGCGTGGCACACTCCAGAGCTGCGTGCGGCGCGCGACACCCCTGGAGACTTGGGCACACAGCTCTCCCATCCCAATGAAGAAAATCGTAGAGACGTTACCCACGTTCTGCAAGCAAACCTGTGCCGAATTGAAGAAGCTTTGAGGGTGCTCGAAGAATATGGCAAACTCTACCGAGCGGGCATGGGTGAGTCCTTCAAGCAAATGCGCTACCAGGTCTATGCTCTTGATAGCACCCTCATGGGACAGCAACGCAAACAGCTATTAGAGCGATCGCTCCTTTATCTCGTGACCTCCTCTGGCGAGCAATTGTTTAGCGCTGTCGAGGCAGCTCTAAAAGGAGGCTTGACTCTAGTGCAATATCGCGACAAGGAAGCGGACGATGTCACTCGCATCGAAAACGGTACACGCCTACGTGAACTCTGCCATCGCTACGGAGCCTTGTTTATCATGAACGACCGGGCTGATCTTGCTCGGGCAGTTGATGCAGATGGTGTTCATCTAGGGCAACAAGACATTCCCATTGCTCTCGCGCGACAAATTTTGGGTAGCAATCGCATCGTGGGTCGATCGACCACCAATCCCGAGGAGATGTCTCGGGCGCTCAGTGAAGGAGCCGACTACATTGGGGTTGGCCCCATTCATGCCACTCCCACCAAAGAGGGCAAAGCCGCTGTGGGATACGACTACGTTCGTCATGCGGTGGCTCATTCCTCCGTGCCGTGGTTTGCTATTGGCGGCATTGACACCGAGAATTTAGATGATCTGCTGTCGGCAGGAGCCTCACGAGTGGCGGTCGTACGAGCCATCATGCAGGCTGAGCATCCGACCCTCATTACTCAATATTTGCTAGCGCAGCTTAGGCAAGCCCAGATGATGCGATCGCCGCAATCTTCCCACTAATCTCGGTCAAGACAGATTTTAGAATCCACGTTCAAAATTTATGAGTGAAATTACGCTACACGTCAACGGCGAAGGCCATCAGTGCCCACCCCAAACCTCATTGCCCGAGCTGCTCAGTCAGTTGGGCCTGAATCCGCGCTTAGTCGCAGTCGAATACAACGGCGAGATTATCCATCGTCAGTTTTGGGAAGAGACCCAAATACAGGAGGGCGATCGCCTCGAAATTGTCACTATCGTTGGTGGCGGATAGGTCAAGCCTTTCCGAAGCCATCAAAGAACTTACTGAAACATAAATCCCATAATCAGCAGCGAAATCAGCAATGCTGCGGAAAGAACGGCAACCAGCGTCACCGGATCAACGTTGACCTCGTTGTGTTGACGCTTATTTTTGTTGGGAGAATCCATTATGACCCCATTAGAGTGTAAACTTTTGTTGCAAGCACTCAGAAAACTAACGATTCGCTCGATTCCTGAACTGGATTGATGATGCGATCGAGTGCTTTGAGTACGCATTTCTAGTTTTGTCCAACTGTTCATTTCAACATTGATTGATTATGGCTTCTAATCTTGGATTTGGTAAAACTCAGTCTGCACCTAAAGTCTCGCCGCAAGCCGCAAAGCGGAAGCAGGCCGCAAAAGAATATGAAGCCTTACAGTCGAAAGGAACCCCGGACTATGAGGTTTATATTCGCATCATCGGCAAAAAGCAATGGTATCCCGTAGGGGCGATCGCCGTTAAGCGCTCAAATCAGATTGATCGCGCTATTTTTGGCAGTCAGGATGATCTCTTGCAGGGAGCCTTTCGTCTTTATCCGGTGCTCCGCAAGAATCAGCAACGGTTGGAATATGGATACCGACTCAAAGAATTCAAAGATGATCCCATTCAGCTTGCAGTGCCTCCTAAGGGTGGCGTAGATGGAAACCTGTTTAGTCGAGTGAAAAGCGGACTTCTAGCACTCGTTCCTGGGTCTTAGTCCCAATCTGAGCGGTGTATTCTAGATATCTATAGCGATATCCGTAATATTCGACTGCGACTCCTGCATCGTTGCCGTTGAACTCTAACCACCTTGGGACAAGCACAATGGGACAAAAAGAGCGACTGCTGTTGATGGCAGAAGATGAGCTGACCCAGTACAGCACCGATGCTCGGAAGATTGAGAAGTTGCGCCAAAAAATTGGCATTTCGGTCTCTCGCATGGAGCAACAGCAGATCAAAGATGAGCTAATCGCCGAAATGCCGGATGATTTGTGGAGTCGGCTTATCGAAAATCAGCGTCAAACGGTCGCTCTTCCCTTCTGGGGAATTGCAGGATTAGGGCTGCTGTTTGGAATTTCGATGATGCAGCCTCTAGATTTTGGTGCGACGATACTGGCAGGGTTTGCCGCTATCAAAATTCAGCAGCGAGGCTGGAAGCTCCAAGCTCGACGTCTCGTGATTAAAACGCTGGAAGATATTGAAGCTAGGATACAAGCTCTATAACTCGCCAAAACAAGCGGGACACGTTCTGGAAACAGTTCAGCTAAGTTTCGTTGTAGACAACTTGCCCCAACCCAAAATAGAAAAGTGGAAGAACCAGACCGAAATCCTCAAGTCTGACTCTTCCACGCGAGCCTCCTCCAGCTCATCAATATTGGGGGTGTCGTTGGCGATCGCTGACTAATGATGGAGCCTCCGATGTGATAGAGCATCACACCGCAACTTTACTTGGATTGAGTATTCCAAACCCATGCCCGTCGAAGTTCTGCAGATGGTCTAACGAAGAGTGATGCGAAGTTTCTATTGACTCAATAAGTCTCTACCGACCCAAGTTGTTGTCTTCGATCCACTTCACAACTTCGCTTTGGGTATCAGACCATAGGGTCTTATCAGTCCGAGGATCGTGAGCGTACCACCATGTTTCCCCTGACTCGTTAACAATTTTTTCGACATGCAACTTGTCGGCATTCTGCATTGCTGTGACAACTTGACGGAAAAACTGTTGCAGTCCGCCCAGTTTTGAGCGAGAACCTGTGGCATAGCCAGCTTCTTCAAGTATCTGCCGCTCTTTCTGGAGTTGCGACAAGAGAGCATGATTATTATTTGTCCGAGCAACTTCAATGCGACGAGCGAGAGAAGCAGACATGTTGTTGAGGTGCTGCTGCGCCGTTGCCGGAGTAGAGGAGTGGGAGTGTAGAATTGAGTTCATTTCTGTGGCTAAATCCTTGGGTGAGAATTCTCTGTCTAATTAAAATCTAATATATTTCTGTATCAATCGTTACCTCTAAGCGGGTGATTTCTGGAAAATTTTTGTAACGTGGTTCTTTCCAAGTCTTATTGCTGAGTGACCGCTGCGAGGTTGGGTATGCCTAACGTTTAGGGCGGCTATCTCGTCTGACCTGAAGCGAAAATTTATTCTAAAGTTTTATAAGAAGCAGTATTTAGCGTTGTCCAAATCTGAAGCATTTCTTTTGTTGTGCTGAGGCTCGGGCAACGTCCAGCAGAGTTTTTAGACAGTCTTTAAGAAGGAGGGCTAGATGCAGCCGATTCAAACTTACGACCCAGACAAGCGGAAGCTTTTATCGGCTCTGTGTCACGGGTCTATTTTCCTTAGCACGCTCATTTTCGCGATTGGAGTGCCCATCGGCATTTTCTTCATCTCCGATGACCCAATCGTCAAAGAGAATGCTAAAGAAGCCATCAACTTCCATTTCAACGTCTGGTTTTGGGGCACAATTGTTGTTGTCTTATCGTTCCTCACTCTGGGATTGGTAGGATTTATTCTTGGCCCGATCGGTTACGTACTCCATTGGGGACTGACCATTTGGGCGGTCTATCACACCCTGATAACACCTGAAACGCCATTCCAATATCCGTTCATCGCGCGGGTGTTTTAGGTTAGAGACTAGGGTATAGAGCCGCTAGCGTTGATTGAGTTTACAGAACGAAGTCTTGGAACTGAGTCTTGATGCATTCGACCCAAGCAGCCCTGGCAAACGGACACTACATCCAGATTGAGAATTTAGGGCTTCATCTGCTGCCTGAAAAAGCGGTATATATAGAAGCCCTTGGATGTTTGTTGGTGTCAGATATTCACCTGGGGAAATCCGAGACGTTTCAAGCTTTTGGCATTCCCATTCCCAGCGCGACTAATCAAGATAGTCTTTCGCGGTTGCAATTGTTGTGCGATCGCCTCAATCCCGAAAAATTAGTGATCTTGGGTGATTTGTTTCATTCAAAGCAGGCCATGACGGTCAACGTGGTTGATGAATGGGTCACCTTTGTCAACTCGGTCAACACCGACATTCACCTTATTGTTGGAAACCACGATCGCTCACTGAAAGATGATCTCGATCAGCTTCTGATGACGTGTCACTGGGAAGGGGTATTGATGGAAACACTTTGGCTTACCCACGACCCGTTACCTTACCTGATTGAAGGCGCTCAGGTCTTCAATATTTGTGGACACATTCACCCTTGCTTGCGATTGAAAACCAAGCTAGACGATATTAGGCTACCGTGTTTCTATTTAGATGAATCTCAATGCCAGCTTACGTTACCCTCGTTTGGAGCTTTTACTGGAGGCTATGAAATCAGTCTGCACCAGAACACCACCGCCTATGGCATTGTGGAAAGCAGTATTGTCCCTTTTGAAGGGAAAGCCAGACGGTAAGAGATGCGAACGGCAAGAGATGCGAAATGATCTGTAGATAGAACTGCGTCCGACGAACTGACCTTTGCAACTGAACGATGACCCATTCCCCCCATTCAACAGAGAAGCATTCCTCAGAGGTGTCTTCTTCGAAATCTAGTGTGGCTGATTTGCGGAAAGACTATCGTGCCGCCACCCTTGAAGAATCTGAGGCTAGTTCTGACCCCTTCGAGCAATTTGAGCGGTGGTGGCAAGATACCCTAAACGCCGAAATTTCAGAACCCAATGGCATGACCTTGGCTACGGTTGGAGTAGATGGTCGCCCCTCTGCACGAATTGTGCTGCTGAAAGGATTCGATCGCTCAGGGTTCAACTTCTTCACCAATTACGACAGCCGCAAGGGGCAAGAACTTGAACATCGTCCCTATGGGGCGATCGTCTTTTGGTGGGAGCCTTTAGAACGGCAAGTCCGAATTGAGGGGCGAGTCGAACGGTTGTCTGCCGAAGAATCAGATGTCTACTATAGCCGTCGTCCTAAGGGCAGTCGTTTGGGCGCGTGGGCTTCACCTCAAAGCCAGGTGATCGAAGGTCGCCGAATCTTAGAAGAGAACCAGGCCAAATTTGAATCGCAATATCGTCACACTGATGAGGTTCAACGTCCTTCTTGTTGGGGCGGGTTTCGGCTCATTCCTGATCGGATGGAATTTTGGCAAGGGCGATCGAGCCGTCTACATGATCGCCTGTGCTACACCAGAGTCGCAGAAGCCAGTCCAACTTGGTCACGCGTCAGACTGGCACCATAGCTGTTGAACGTCTAAAAAAATCGAATGTTCTGCTTTAGACAGGTGACATTGCTAGCAGGTAAAGTTGAACAATGATTCACCTTATAGAAAGTTCTGAAAATGAGCGCAGAGCGATATAGTGTTCTCGATGTAGAGTGTTCTTCGTTCTGCCCACCTTTTGAATGGAGCACTTATCGAGTCAAAATTTTGTCAGGACTTTAGAGTTTCCTCACAGGATATGACCTTAGGGGCAGCTACAGATTAGAAGCATTGATGAAACAAGCATATGTGGTTGGGTTAGGAAAGTCGGGAATTGCTGCAGCACGGTTGCTCAAACGACAGGACTGGGACGTGACTGTGAGCGATCGCAACACATCAGACGCTTTAAGCCCACTGAAAACTCAGCTCGAAGAAGAAGGGATTACGGTGCTGCTGGGACATTCCATCACTCCCGATCCTGAACAGATGCAGCGGATTGTTGTGAGCCCCGGAGTTGCGTGGGATTTGCCTGTGTTGGTTCAATCCAGAGCGATGGGTATTGAAACCCTAGGCGAAATGGAACTGGCATGGCGATCGCTCTCCGACTACCCTTGGGTAGCGGTTACAGGAACCAACGGCAAAACGACTGTCACATCTCTAGTTGCAGCGATTTTCCAAGCTGCCGGATTAAATGCTCCTGCCTGCGGCAATATAGGCAATGCAGCCTGTGATCTGGCTCGCGAGACTTGTTTTACTAGTGACCAAGACATTCGTTTGCTTGATTGGGTCATCGCAGAGGTCAGCAGCTATCAAAGCGAATCAGCCTTTACCCTCGCTCCCCAAATTGCGATCTGGACAACGTTTACTCCGGATCATCTTAGTCGTCACAAGACGCTAGAAAATTACTACGCCATCAAGGCCAAGCTGCTTAGTCAGGCTAAGATTCAGATTCTCAATGGGGATGACCCTCACCTAAGGAAAACTGGGGGCGATCGCTGGCCTGAGGCTTTCTGGACAAGCACACAAGGAAAAGCCAATCTTCCAAACCCGTCTGGCTCCGGGGCTTACATCGAAGATGGTTGGGTCTATTTCACTTCAGGAGAAAACCAGCCCGCCGAACGAATAGTTGCTGTGAACGACCTACGCATGGTTGGGGATCACAATCAGCAAAATCTGCTGATGGCTGTCGCTGCGGCACGGCTGGCAGGGATTGAGCCAGGGGCGATCGCCCAAGCCGTTCAAGCCTTTCTAGGAGTACCCCATCGCTTAGAACATATCTGTACCTGGCGCGGCATCGATTTCATCAATGACAGCAAAGCAACAAATTACGACGCGGCAGAAGTAGGGCTCAGAGCGGTGCAGGTTCCCACCATTTTAATTGCCGGAGGAGAAGCAAAAGAAGGAGATGACACTGCCTGGATTGAACGCATTCGACAGCAGGCTATGGCGGTTGTGCTCATGGGTGAGGCGGCAGACGTATTTGCAGCGCGACTCACAGAGGCGGGTTATGAAGAGTGGACGAAAGTCAAAACGATGGATGAGGCCATTGCCAAAGCGGCTGAACTGGCTCAGCAAGTGGACAGCAGGGTTGTGCTGCTATCCCCAGCTTGCGCTAGTTTCGACCAGTATCCTAACTTTGAAGCGCGAGGTGATCATTTTCGACAGTTGTGTCAAGCTATGAACCAGCTTTAGCTGTTCCTTTGACGGGTAGCTCAATACAGAATTCAACACCTCTGCCTGGAGATGATAGGCAAGACAAATAACCTCCATGCCTTTTCACAACAATTTGATGGCTAATGGAGAGTCCTAACCCTGTGCCCTGTCCGATAGGTTTTGTCGTGAAGAAGGGATCAAACAACTGATGTAAACGTTCAGGAGAAATGGCTGGCCCGTTGTTGTGGATGCGAATACAAACCCAAGAATCAGAGGGGTTTGGATTAGGAGTAGGGTAATCGGGAACCAGTTCTGTCGTGATGGTAATCGTTGTGGATGGATAGGCAGAGGGATCGGAATCACTAGCCTCACCAGAGGATATTGGGGAACTGCTGGGGGCGATCGCCGCTTCCGTCTCTAGTTCCGGTTCTGTCCCTAACTTCTCTAAGGCATCAACAGCATTGCCCAAAATATTCATAAACACTTGGTTGAGCTGGCTGGGATAGCACTCGATCAACGGTAAATCTGAATACTGCTTCACTACACGGATTTCACTTCGAGTGGGTGATGCCTTGAGCCGATGCTGCAAGATGAGTAGCGTGCTGTCTAGGCCCTCATGCAGATCGATCCTTTTCGTGGCTGACTCGTCAATTCGCGAAAAGTTGCGAAGCGACAGCACGATTTGACGAATGCGTTTTGAACCCACTCGTAATGAATGAAGTATTTTCAAACTATCTGCAACTAAGAAATCCAAATCCAGGCGCTCAATCAGCGATTGTATTTTGGCGTTGGGGTTTGGATATGCGACTTGGTATTCGCGAACCAACTCGACTAATCCCTTGGTATAGTCCTCAATGTGAGTAATATTGCCATGAATGAAGTTCATGGGATTGTTGATCTCATGGGCGACTCCAGCAACAAGCTGCCCTAAGCTCGACATCTTTTCTGTTTGAATCAATTGAGCTTGGGCTTGCTTCAACTCTTCCAAAGCTTGCTCTAGCTGGAGCGCTTGGATTCTAGATTCTTCAGCACTGGTGGTGGCTTGTGCGTAGAGTCGTGCCTGACGAATCGCAATTCCAATCTGACCTGCCAGATAAACCAACAGTTCAGTTTCTGGATCTTTCCATGGACGAGGTGCCTGACAAACGTGGGCGATCAACAGTCCCCAGAGAGACTGGTCAATCATGATTGGCACAACAAGATTGGCGCGTACTTGCAATCGCTGGAGAAATCTGACGTGGCACGGATCAAGTCCTGAATCCAGCACATCGTCAATCGCTCGCACCCGTCCCTGCTCATACAAGGCTGCCATTTTTTCGGAAAAGCAATTATCTGCTCCCATGTCACCTAAGATCGACTGCCAGGGTGGCATGACGTTTTCGATAATGACTTTTCCTCGCCAATCCGCATCAAATTCGTAGATAACAACTCGATCAGCATCGAGCAACCGTCGCACCTCTAGCACGACTGTTTGCAAAATTTGCTCTAGGTCAAGAGAGTCACGAATTTGGGTAGAAAGACGATTCAGCAGTTCTTCTCGCTGAGCTAACTTTTTGTATTTGTTTTTTGACTGCTTGAGCAAGTCATCGGCTTGCTTGCGCTCGGTCACATCTTCAATCATCCCAAGTAGCCCAATGATCCTTCCTTGGGTGTCTCGAACTGGAATTTTGCTGGTCTCACGCCAAGTGGTGCGGCCATCAGCTTGCCGTTGAGACTGTTTGATGCCCAGCATGGGCACCCCCGTTTCAAGAACTTGGCGATCGCACGTCAAATACCAGTGACATTGTTCTTTTGTCCAAGGGAAGTCAGCATCCGTTAGCCCAACCACCTCTGAGGGATCTTGAAGTCCGGCCATTTCAGCCCATCGGCGATTGCATCCCAGATAACGAGAATTGCAATCTTTCCAAAAAATATATTGAGGAATGCTGTCTAAGACTAACTGTAAAAAACCAGGGTCTTGCAAAATATGAGCAGCTTGCTGTTGCTCTTGGTCAGAAGGCACATGCATTTGCTTCATCGTTAGCATTCGTATTGCTTCCGCAAGATATGTGCTGTCGGACGAGTCATTAGCGTTATCTACCTCTGGCATCTCAGCCCCAACGATGGCCTCCGAAAGTATTGGATTCGCAATACCGACGTTGGACAACGTTGGACAACCTAAATGCTCTCTGTTGCCAGCCGCATCCTCTGTGGTACACCTGTCTGTATCATCCGCAATAATTTTAGGACGAGCGGTTGGCTCACCCTGCGTATTTAGCGGATCTGTCGATAGCGGCGGTTCCAAACGACCAGGGTGCGGCGACGCCTGCACAAAGTGCCCAATAGCAAAGATTTGGGCAGTCGCTCCTTCGTCGTTGGCGATCGCTGTGTAGGCAAGCTCAATTAGAGTGCTAGAAAGCTGATGGGGCGTTCGAAATGTTCCCCCCGTAAAAGCCACGTGCTGAATAGCCTGTTGTAGACTCCAGCACAACTGATGTTTTACAGACGAGGGAGTCCAGCGCGTAGAAAGTTCTGCGTTGGTTAAGCCTAATAGAGCATCTGGTTGCAGCGTAAACCAGCTTGCCCAGACTGCATTGACGGATACATAGCGAAATTCTGCGTCAAACTCGGCGATCGCGTCTGACGAATGATCGAGCAGTAGCTGAAATCGATCAGCCTGGAGGGAATTAAAAAACGGTGCTGAGCCAGACACAATTAACACTTACAGGTAAGCGACAAAAACGAAGGCTACGCTTCGCTCAAACTGAAATACAGACAATGGCAGAACAACCAGCACGATGACGTAGTATCTGAGAGGTCTCCCTGATGAAACTGATCGATTACCTCTACGGGTTGAATTTATTGTTCCCAATAGTTATTTTTTTCAACTAAAAAAACTGCGGTGTTGGAAAATCTGGGCGATCGCAAACAAGTATTCGCTGTCCTCCTCTGCGAATTGCTGTATCTTGTCTAACACAGATGAGGTAACACGATCATTCCTGCAATTGTGACGGTTGTCACACTATGACTGTCAGTTCTGACTGACGATAATTGAGACTCACTGGAGAACAATTCAGTTCGTGATTGTGTTTGGGATCACGGGTGAGAGATCTTGCCCTGTTTTTTGTTTTGAGGCTTACGATAAACGCTCACTTACATTCACGGATCAAAAGCGTTGAGGATAGGAATTAACATCATGTCAGGTTGGCAAAACTCTACACGACTCAAGCGCCGAGATATTTTGAGAGGAACCGCAGGATTTGGAGCGGCGCTTCTCGTAACTAAGCTGACGGGATGCACGCAGACTTCAGAGCCCACAGAGACATCTGAATCTTCAGCAGAAGAGGGTTCCACTGGAGAAGCCGCAGGTGAACCCGTCAAAGTTGGTCTAGTCGCTGCGATTACCGGGCCTTCGGCGCTGTCGGGAGAAGCCATTACCCGAGGGCTGACTGTTGCTATTGAGGAGATCAACGCCAATGGCGGTGTGATGGGCGATCGCCCCATAGAGCTGGTGATTCGAGACGATGAATCGACACCCGCAAAGGGAGTTGCCGCTGCCCGAGAACTGATTGAGCAAGAAAATGTGGCGGTTATTTTCGGAGGACTCGATTCTCCCGTCTCTCTGGCGATGCTGTCTGTCATTCATGAACTCGAAGTTCCCTATATGGGAGTCTGGGCGGCAGCCACGGGCATTACCCGTAACGATTTTGAGCCCAATTACGCGTTTCGAGTCTCGGCTAACGACAATATTGTGGACAGCTTTCTCACTCGCTATGCCCAAGAAACCTACGACGTCTCCAAAGTTGGCTTGCTGCTGATCAACAATCCCTGGGGTGAGTCTAATGAAGCTGGATTCAAAGAATGGGCTCCAGAATATGGGCTGGAAATTGTCGGAGTCGAGAAATTCAACGACGCCGATACTGATATCACTCCCCAACTGACGCGACTCAAAGATGGAGGCGCTGAAGCGTTGCTGCTTGTGGCCAATGCAGCTCCCGGTGCTCAAGCCATGAAGTCCTTGGTGAGGATTGGCTGGGATGTGCCTGTGATTTCTCACTGGGGCATTTCTGGAGGACGCTTTCCTGAGCTAGCAGGGCAAGATGCAGCAGACAAGGTTGTGTTTGTCCAAACTTACAGCTTTTACGGCGATCAGAGTGAAACGGGTCAGAAGGTGCTCGACGCTCTTCAGGAAGAGTATGATTTGGCTGGCCCCTCGGATATTTTGGCTCCGGTAGGGACAGCCAACGCTTACGATGCCATGCACCTCACAGCTCTAGCTCTCGACACAGCGGAAAGCACGGAAGGCCCAGAGTTACGGGAAGCTTTCTACGATTTGCCCACCTACGAAGGGTTAATCAAAACTTACGATAAGCCCTTCAGCCCCGACAACCATGATGCGCTGAGCGAAGACGATTACATCTTGGTGCAATGGGATGGGTCGGAGATTGTGCCTGTCGAGTCAGCCGCTGAGTAATATTCGGACAACGTGAAATGCAGACAACATGTGGGAACAACTGATTCTTTCGGGGATTGCCATTGGTAGCGTATATGGGCTGGTGGCGCTGGGATTTCAAATTACCTTCGCGGTCTCCAACACCATGAACTTTTCCCAGGGGGCTTCGGTGATGGTGGGGGCTGTGCTGTGCTACACCCTCAATATCACCTGGGGCTGGTGGGGGGCGATCGCCGTTCCTGTGACCCTGGTTGCCTGTGCTGGACTTGGACTGCTGGTGGAGCGATTCATCGTTCGTCCTTTTGCCAAAAATGGCTCTAATTCCTGGCTACTGACTACGATCGCCATTGGTATTGTGATTGAGAATGTGGCGATGCTGACCTTTGGGAAGGAGGTGCGGGGCTATCCGTCACCACTGGCTGAGGCTCCTGTGAATGTGTTGGGATTTGGAGTTTTTCCCATCGAATTTGTGATTCCAGTGGCGGGGATGGCGATCGCCCTTGCTCTCCGACTTCTCTTCACTCAAACGCTCTTTGGAAAGGCGCTTCAGGCCGTCAGCGATAGTCATAGCACGGCTCAGCTCATGGGAATTCCAGTAGAGCGCATGGTAGCGCTTTCCTTTGCCATCTCTACAGTTCTCGCGGGTATTGCAGGCATGTTGATTGCCCCCGTTGCCAATGTGTCAGCCACGATGGGCACGCTGTTGGGTCTGAAAGCTTTTGCGACTGCAATCATCGGCGGCTTGAGTAGTCCGTGGGGCGTGATGGTGGCAGGCATTCTCTACGGAGTAGTAGAATCCATTGCGGCAGGAACCCTGGGCGGTAGCTACCGGGAAATTATTGGTTTTGCCGTGGTGATTTTGGTGTTGGCAATTCGACCCAGCGGCTTGTTTGGGCGGATGTCAGTGAAGAAGGTATAGGCATGGCAGTCGATTCAGCATCACCCTCTCGAACCCGAAAGTTTCCGATTCAGCCTCGACTCATCGTTGGACTGGTGCTTTTTGGAGTGGCGATCGCCGCAACGCTGCTCGCTCCGAACACCTACTACCTATTTATGTTAGGCATGGTCGCCATCACAACCCTAGTGGGGGTGGGGCTGAACATTCTGGTGGGGCTATCAGGACAGGTCTCCATCGGTCATGCCGGATTTTTCGCCATCGGAGCCTATGTCGGCAGTCTACTCATGACTCGTGCAGGCTGGAATGTTTGGTTTGCGCTGATTGCCGCGATTATTGCAACGGCAGGCACGGGTGCAGCCCTTGCCGCTCCCGCCCTGCGAGTCACAGGGCCTTATCTCGCAATGGTGACGATCGCCTTTGGCGTCATTGTTGAGCGGGTGCTGATTGAGTGGGTGTCGCTGACGGGAGGGTTTGGCGGCATCATGAATATTCCCAAACCGCAGCTTTTTGGCCTAGAACCTGCTCTGCGAGATGTGGTGCTGATTGCCATGGGATTGGCGTTTCTGGCAATGCTCAGCTTCGCGTTTCTGAAGCAGCATCCGTGGGGACGCGCCTTCGAAGCGGTGCGAGATGACGAAGTGGCGGCGATGGCTTTGGGGCTCAATACTCTAACCATTCGAGTCATGGCCTTTGCGCTATCGGCTGGGTTTACGGGATTAGCCGGGGTCTTTTTTGCTTCCACTATCGGATTTGTCAGTCCCGACAGCTTTACTTTTCATCGCTCGATTCTCTTTCTCCTCGTAGTTATTCTTGGTGGACTCGGAACCCCAGAAGGGGCACTGATTGGTGCGATCGCCCTTGTCATATTGCCAGAATTCTTTCAAGACTTTGCCGATTACCAACTACTGTTTTTCGGACTGCTGCTGTTGGCTGTGCTGTGGCTAGCGCCCAACGGCGTGATGAGCCTGTTTCGTCGCTGGAGCGATCGCCAATCTCCTGTGTTTCCGCTAGACGCTCCTCCTGAACACCTTGCCCTGATGCCGTCTGAACCTGCCCTCGATCCCTTATCGGTGAAGCAGGTGGGCATTACCTTTGGCGGCATTCGAGCCGTTGAAGATGTGGACTTGCTAGCGAAGCCGGGAACTGTGACGGCGGTCATCGGCCCCAACGGTGCAGGCAAAACGACTCTATTGAACCTGATTGGGGGCTTCTACAAAACTCAAACGGGCAGCATTCATCTGGGTGAAACCAACCTGACTCGTCAATCTAGCGTGGCGATCGCCGCTGCGGGAGTTAGCCGCACCTTTCAAGCCACCCGATTGTTCAGCTCGCTCTCCGTCATTGATAATCTCCGAGTGGCGCGATCAAGCAATCGACTTGGAAACGTAGTCGCTGCACTGGTTGGCAAAGGGCGATCGCGCGCTCCCGAAAAGCCGT
>CAKZMO010000647.1 GCA_937128595.1 uncultured cyanobacterium
CCGCCCCTCCTCTCACTTAGCAGTTCACAAGCGATTTAGTATTGCTATAGTTATCAATGCATGGTTTGAAATGCACTAGAGCTTTTCTAAGTATAGTTGCACTAAACAGCGTGGCTAAAAGCCGAATCGACTTGAGTTTTCTAACAGCTTGAGTTGTTCAAACAGGTTATCAGGGTTTTTCTGACGGTTAGCTGAAGAGGATCAATCATTCCCTTTGCATCTACTGTTTGATTGAGAAAATCTCCAGTTTTGACAAATTAATGGGCTGCTTAATACAAGTCTTGAAAAATAGCCCAAGCTATTTTTCAAAGTTTTTTGATGGTGTGACTATCCGAAACACCTAGCTCCAAACCTGTATTTAAAGTCAGAGGGAGAATACCTCACCGTATTGACTTGCTGCACTTTCAGTCCATAGAGCTAATTCTCAAAAGCATTGTCACTGCACAGGTGGACGCATATCTACCTGTCCCAACCTGATATCACTGTTGTGTTCTAATTCCTGTGAAACTTCGTCACTTCTATTCTCGCCTGACCAATCAGATCAAGGCTCTACCACTGCCACCCTACGCTGATGCGATAGTGGCGATCGCCCTTACAAGTCTGACAACCACAGGGCTGACTTTTGCTATTCAACAAATAGGAAAAGTCGAGCCGTTTGAACTATTCGTCTACGATCGCCTGATGCAACTTCGAGGTGATGCTCCACTCGATCCTCGAATTCTAATTGTAGGTATTGGTGAAGACGATATCTTTGAACAAAATATCGTCATCCCTCCAGATCAAACGATTGCGGAAGCGATTAGCATTTTGCAAGAGTCCAATCCTCAAATCATTGGACTAGATTTACACCGCAACACACCTAATCCTCCCGGCTGGTCGTTGCTGCTGGAAGAACTGCAAGCAGACAATATTGTTGTTATTAAAAAGTTGGGTGGAAAAGATTCCACGACCATAGAACCTCCAGAAGGAGTTCCTCCAGAACGGGTTGGCTTTAACAATTTCCCTGTTGATCCCGATGGTGTGGTTCGCCGAAACTTGATGTTTGCTTCTGATCAGGACGGGCGCTATTTTTCATTTTCTTTACTATTAGCCATTGAATACTTGAAAACGCTGGACGTTGTTCCTAAAGGAAGTATCAAAAATCCTGATCTCTTACAGCTTGGAGAAGCCGTATTCGTTCCGCTCCGCCCAGGAAATGGAGGCTATCACCAAGTTGATGCAAGAGGATACCAGATTCTCTTCAACTATCGGGGCAACCAAGCAATCCGCCAAGTCTCTCTATCAGATGTGCTCAACGATCGAGTGGATGCTTCGCAAGTTGAAGGACAAATTGTTTTGATTGGTTCTACAGCAGAGAGCCTCAAAGACCTATTTTTTACTCCGTACAGCACAGGGGAAAGCACCAGTCATAAAATGTCAGGGGTCGAGATTCATGCTCAAATGGTGAGCCAGTTTCTAGATGCGGCAGTGGGCGATCGCCCACTGTTTTGGTTTTGGCCTCAATGGGGAGAACTGGCGTGGTTGTGGTTGTGGGCAGTGCTCGGCAGCATCTTTGCCTGGATCATTCGAAAACCTCTGGTAATGGGCATCAGCTTTCTAGGGCTACTAATCGTCCTGAGCGGCAGCGCCTATGGCCTTTTTCTGTTACAGGGTTGGATACCGATTGTTGCTCCAGCCTTAGCCCTTGGGCTGAGCATGGGGTTTATCGTGACCTATCAGTCACAACAGGCTCAACTGCAATCTCTACAGGCAAAACAGCAGCAAGAAATGGTGATGAAGCTACTGGGTCAGAGCACCTCCCCAGAAGTCGCCAATGCCCTCTGGGAAGAGCGCGATCGCCTTTTGAAATCTGGCAAGCTGCCTGGACAGAAGCTCACGGCGACAATGCTGTTCTCAGATATTCGAGGCTTTAGTACCCTGGCCGAACGACTTCCTCCAGAGGAAGTGCTTGATTGGTTGAACGAGTACCTCAATGAAATGGTTGAAGCGGTGATGGACTACCACGGCATTGTCAACAAATTCACAGGTGACGGCTTAATGGCGGTGTTTGGAGTACCAGTCCCTCGCACTGCCCCTGAAGAAATTGCCGAAGACGCTCAACATGCAGTGACCTGTGCCCTAGAAATGAGCGATCGCCTGGAATTACTCAACCGAGACTGGAGCGATCGCGGCTTCGCCACAGCAAAGATGCGCATTGGAATCTTCACGGGGCCTGTTGTTGCGGGCAGTTTGGGAGGAAGGGAGCGGCTCGAATACGGCGTCATTGGCGACAGTGTCAATACCGCTGCTCGGCTAGAAGGATGCGTTAAAACTCGCCAACCCGGAGCCTGTCGCATTCTCATTGCCCGAGAAACTCTGGAATATTTAGACGACCAGTTTATTGTTGAGCCGTGGGGCGAGATAGAGCTGAAAGGAAAAGAGCAGCTCGCAGAAGTATATCGAGTCATTCGGCGGCGGCAAGAGACCCATTCAAAAGCACCATTCGGAGCAGAACTTCCTGGTAAGTTATCGGCAACTCCAGTCTCCAATCTCGACGCCACTAGCTTATTTGATTCGTCGAGAGTAGAGAAACTGCCTAACCCAATAGGGTTAGATGAGCTGATGTAGCCAGGAGGTCAGTCTATTGAAATTAGGATGATTCCAGTGGCATTCTGCATCAAATCATTCTGTCCTAGACTATAGATTTGCGGAACTTACGCATGACAAAGTGAATCTATATACCGAGAAGAGAATCAGTACAATGTCGAGATGCAATTCTATTGTGGAAGCGGCTCAAGATATCCTGAACATGGCAAGTTCTGATTGTTTAGTTTAGAGTCCCATCTACTTGAAATGACCCTGTGGTCAAGAGTACATCTACTTACAAAACAAGGTGATAGTCACTGCTCTTTGGGGGGCTGACTTGGTTGACTGAAAAAAACTTTGTGTAGTGAAAGTCAAGCTTGCCTGTTGGTTGCTCGCTCTCGGTTTACTCGATCTCAATTAATGCAAATATTCAGAGTTTGTCACTCAAGTGTTGCCGCTTAAAGAGTCATTGCTTTATTACTCTGACACCCTGTGCCCCCTTGTGAGAGAAGACAACAAATGGCGTAGTTCCTTGTTGATCAGCAGTGGTTAAAGATTAAACATCCGGGTCAAACTCAAATTTCACGATGAATACGGTTAGCTCGAAGTCCACCTTTTTATGATTAGTGTCTAGTCTCTAACTTAATAATCCTGGACTCGACAATTCTACAAAGCCCTTGATTCTGAAACGATAATGCTGAGGTTAGTTGCAATGAACGTTTTTCTGAATCCCAAGCCCCTAGTTCGCTGTGTTGCATCGGTGCTAGCGGCGAGTACGATGGTCACGGCAATGTCACTACGGGCGATCGCCCAATACACTCCGCCCGATGTGGGTCTTCCTGGACGCACAGAAGGCGGCGGCACCCGTGGAGACTGCTCTGTCATCGGAGATAAATCTCTGACGGCGATCGCTCCCGATCAAAACTTTGGTTATACCACCGACGAATATCCAACGTTTTACTGGTATATGCCTGAAGCCGGGGCTGAGGCTGCTGAGTTTGTTCTACTGGATTCAGAAGGTAACGAAGTCTACATGACGACTTTTCAGCTCCAAGAAGCTGCTGCCGGAATTATCAGCTTATCCATCCCCCAAGAAGCAGGTGCTGCTCCTTTAATAGAAGGAGAAAACTATCAGTGGTTCTTCTCGCTAGTGTGCGACTTTCAAGATCGTTCAGGCGACATTTTCACGAGCGGCTGGATTCAGCATGTTGATGAATCAACGCTTCCTGAACTGACGAGTCGCTTAGCCGACGCTCCTGAAGCGGATCACGCAAATATCTATGCTCAGGAGGGGATTTGGTACACTGCCTTAAACAAACTGGCAGAACAGCGATTTAGCGACCTCAACAATGAAGAAATAGAGCAAGACTGGCTCCTGCTGTTGGAGTCCATTGGTCGTGAAAATCTAGTAGGAGAACCCTTCATTTTTGAAGTGAGTGAGGAAGCCGCAGCTGAAGAAGACTCTGAAACGACCTCTGATTTCTCGCTCTAATTGAGCAAAGAATACTCTCAAGACCTGAGGGCAGAGTAGGAGTCAGTTATCCAAAAGAATTTTCACACTTTGTGATCCTTCTTTCTCAATAGCCGTCAATCAAAAAGGGACTGCATCATGCAGTCCCTTTTTGATTATTGACGATGTCGAGAACGTGGCGATCGCTTAAAAGCTCATCTCAGCTTCTTGGACACGCTCGACCTGCTTCTTCTTCAGAACTAGCATTATCTGAGTCAGCATAGCGGCAAAAACGAATGCAATTAGACCCTTCACTCGTCCTGAGCTTTGGAGAACGATTTCAACGTCTTTTTGACCAAAGCCACCCATATTGGGGTTTGTTGTGATTGCTTTTCCAGCGGTCACTTCATCACCTTCTGCCACAGTCAACGCGGGGCCGGGAGGCACCGTGTCAACAACAGAGTTGCCGTCTGCTGTATTGATCTTCACAGAGTAGCTGCCATCGTCGGCCTTCTCAATGCTGGAAATCGTGCCAGTAGAGGAAGCATTATAAATGGCGTTGTTGCTCTTTTCACCTGTTGGGTAAATCTGACCGCGGCCGCGGTTGCCCCCGACGTGAATCGGGTACTTCCCAAATGAGATATCCTTGCTCGCTGACGGGTCAGGAGACAAGACCGGAAACACAATTTCCTGGTACTGCTCGCCGGGAAGAGGCCCTACAAGCAAAATATTGTCTTTTTCTTCGCTGTAGGTCTGGAACAAGTAGTTTGGCCCGACTTCTTCCTTCATCTCTTCAGGAATTCGGTCTTCTGGTGCCAGCTTGAAGCCTTCAGGAAGCATCACCACAGCCCCGACATTGAGGCCGCCTTTGTCACCATTTGCAAGCACTTGCTGGGTGTCCAAGTCATAAGGAATCTTGACGATTGCCTTAAACACTGTGTCAGGCAGCACCGACTGAGGAACCTCAACCTCTGTTGGCATCGATCCCAAATGGCAGTTGGCACAGACGACACGCCCTGTTGCTTCACGCGGAGAGTCGTAATTTTGCTGCGCCCAAAAAGGATAAGCCGCAGCTGTTTGAGGAAAAGCAAGGTCGGTGAGCAAAAAGACAGATACTACAAGAGCGACAATAACTGCGCTCTGTCGAGCTGCCCGACGACCCCATTGGAGTAGAGTTGACCAGACGTTGAACTTCATGGATATGCAATATAACGGAATCTGAAGAATGTCGTAATGGGAGTCAGGATTAAGACCACCAAGGCTTATCACCTGTGCGGAAATCGGTCTCGGTCCAGGGTGTCAGTGAAATTTTTCCATCGTCATTGACGTTCGCATGGGCGAGAGCTAATGACAGAGGAGCAGGCCCCCGAACGACCTTGCCCTCGTTGTTGTATTGAGAGCCGTGACAAGGACAAATGAACTTATTCTCAGCGTCATTCCAAGGAACGACACAGCCCAAGTGAGTGCAAACGGCGTTGATGCCAAAGTCTGCAATTGAATCGCTACTTTCAACGACGATATATGTGGGATCGCCCTTAAGTCCTTGAGCGAGGACGCGATCGCCAACAGCGTGATTACTCAAAAACTCACTGACGGGAATATCTTGACCTAACTCATCTTTCGCGAGGACACCACCACCAGCTCCGCCGCTGGATGGAGGGATGAAGTATTTCACTACCGGATAGAGTGCACCTAGCGCAGTGCCTGCGGCAGCTCCGAAGGTGAGCAGGTTCATAAATTGACGACGACCTAAATCAGGTACGTCGGGATTTCCAGAAGCTTGTGTCATGGTTACGAGAAAACGATAATGTCCAGACGCATTTGATACCCAGCAATGGATTGAAGACTTCAAATGTTAAGTCTCCGCACTCGTTAGCGATATGTCATATGTCACGTATCGCGATAATAAAGCGCTGCAATCTCAGAAAAGACTGAAACTTGTAACAGTTTTTCTAAAAGTATTATGACATCAAGCCGGAAACGATCGAAAAACCGCGTCAAAATCCGTCGAAAACGTAAACAAATGTTACGATAATTGCTCTCTGGCTCAGGGTCGCATCTTCTATTGTGGTTAGCAAGGACAAGCAATATAGCTCTTTTACAATCATTACTGAGCCAGATCATCAGAACAGTACTTAGAACTCTTGAAGGAATGACCGTCATGACGGGGGAAGACCTATATCGTTTGGTGCTCGACAAGTGGGGGCACTCGTTTGATGTTCAAATTAGACGCATTCAACAGCGAGTTTTTGTCCAAATCATGTGGCGCTACTTGGAACAGGCTTCGTTTCCAATGACTGAAACAGAATACTTTGAGCATTTAGATGCGATCGCCAACTACATCAATGCTTGGGGGGGCGGCGAGCAGGTAGCTCAATATATTCAAAAGACAAGCGATCGCCCTCGCTTGGGCAAAGCCGTGAGCATTCCAATCGATCTAGGAGAGCGATCGTCTGAGTGGATTTTGGACGATTTGAAGTGAGATTGATCGACCCATCATCATGGCCAAAACCACTATGAAATGGAGCTTTTGCCCAGACAAACTCACAACGAAGCAGTCATGCCCCACAAGTCCAAAATCTTTCCAGCAAAACGCTGAGGCATCACATCTATGCAGTAGAATGGCTTTCGGTAGAAGCTGAATTGTTTTTACCAACTTCTCTCTATTGACTTGAATGCTCTACCCGAATCCTGACACTGAGGAAATTGAGACATCAGCTGTATGACCAGAAAGGCTCAGGATCGCAGAGATTACTGTGTATCTTTGCTGCTGATAGTGAGTTCATACGCGCTCATGTGCAACGACCAACCAGTGAAACAATTGCACTCATCATGCTCACTTTTATATATAGTGACCACTCGAATCGGGTTGCGGCAAATTATTTGAGCTTCGATAGAGAACTTCATTCCAACATTATCGTTGTTCTTGATATCGCCTGAGGCAATGTTGCTCTGATCGAAGAATCTTCATTCGTCAGTGCTCTATCAAAATTATCGGCTTAAAATTTGCTTCTAGATTTTAGAGTTTCGATTGTGTCAAGAGTGTTGTCTATTTGTCTTCTAGTTTTAGCCCACTGACCCGCAGCATATGTCTAAGGTTCTTGTTTCCGACCCCGTTGATCAAGCTGGTATCGATATCTTGCAGCAGGTTGCAGAAGTCGATGTCAATACCAATCTGTCTGAAGAAGAGTTAGTCCGTCTCATTCCCGAATACGACGCAATTATGATTCGCTCAGGTACGCGGGTTACTGGGCGTGTCATCGAAGCCGCGACGCAGCTCAAGATTATTGGTCGTGCTGGAGTCGGAGTTGACAATATCGACGTACCAGCCGCTACTCGAAAAGGCATTCTGGTCGTCAACTCTCCAGAAGGAAATACCATCGCCGCAGCCGAACATGCGATCGCCATGATGCTATCGTTGTCCCGTCACATTCCTGATGCCAGCACCTCTGTCAAAGCGGGTCAATGGAATCGTAAGCAGTTCACTGGGGTCGAAGTTTACAAAAAGACATTAGGGATTGTCGGGCTAGGCAAGATTGGCTCCCACGTCGCAACAATTGCCCGCGCCATGGGAATGCGCCTCCTTGCTTACGATCCGTTTCTTTCGGCTGAGCGCGCCGAGCAAATTGGATGTCAGCTCGTTGAGCTAGACGTTCTCTTACGAGAATCTGACTACATCACGCTGCACCTACCCAAAACCCCTGAAACGGCTCATATGGTGAATGCAGAATCGCTCAAGTCCATGAAACCCAGTGCGCGAATTATCAACTGTGCCCGAGGCGGCATCATTGATGAAACTGCGCTAGCTGAAGCCGTAGAAGCGGGCACAGTTGCGGGTGCAGCGCTAGACGTTTATGAAAACGAGCCTCTAGGAGAATCTCCGCTCACCTCTTTAGGCAAAGAAGTGATTCTCACACCCCATTTAGGAGCTTCTACAGCTGAAGCCCAGGTCAATGTGGCGATCGACGTTGCAGAACAAATCCGCGATGTCCTTCTAGGCTTACCTGCTCGATCAGCGGTCAACATTCCAGGACTGCGCCCGGATGTACTTGAAAAACTGCGTCCCTACTTACAGCTTGCTGAAACCTTGGGCAATTTAGTTGGGCAGTTGTCCGGTGGGCGCATTGAGTCTCTAAACCTAAGGCTCCAGGGAGATCTAGCTGGCAACGATACGCAACCCGTCGTCGTTGCGGCTTTGAAAGGGTTACTTTCCCATGCCTTGCAAGAACGAGTGAATTACGTAAACGCTACGATCGAGGCAAAAGAGCGCGGCATTCATATCGTTGAAACACGAGACTCAACCGTGCGTGACTACCCCGCGTCTCTATCCCTGTCTGCCAAAGGCTCAATGGGCAATCATTCGGTTACAGGAGCGCTTCTGGGTGAAGACGACATTCGAATTACCGATGTGGACGGATTTCCCATCAATGTGCCGCCCAACAAGCACATGTTGTTCACCCTACACCGTGACATGCCAGGTATTATCGGTAAGATTGGCTCGCTGCTAGGGAGCTTCAACGTCAACATCGCGAGTATGCAAGTGGGACGAAAAATCGTTCGGGGAGATGCAGTGATGGTGCTGAGTATCGACGATCCGCTTCCAGAAGGGATCATGAGCGAAATTCTGAAGGTTCCGGGAATTCGAGACGCATACACAGTAGCGCTCTAATCTCTCAGCCCGACAACTTCAGTTCCGTGATCGGCCTGAGAAAAGAGAGCCCTGTGAGGAGCGTGGGATATTGGCAAGTAGTTGGTGGGAAATAAAAATCCTCTGTGATCTAGGTGCAGAAGAGCTAATTTTCTGGAGATTAGAGCAGTTCGGCTGCCTTGGCACATCTAGTGAAACCCGTGGCTCTCTCTGCCTGTTAAAAGCTTACTTGCCCCAGCAGCAAGTCCAGCTTCTCGACTTGGCAGCACTATCTCTCATGCTCAAGCAGGATACAATCTGCGTTGATTTACCCGCTCCCGAAACCCAATGGCGCATCATTGACGAGGAAGATTGGAGCAATAGCTGGAAGCAATATTGGGAACCGATGGAAGTCGGAGACTGCTTTTTGATCAATCCGGCTTGGCTAGACGTACCAAAACGATCAGATCGCCATGTTCTACGGTTAGATCCGGGGACAGCATTCGGAACGGGAACCCACGCCACGACTCAACTCTGCTTGGAGTCCTTAGAAATGCGTTTGGTGCCACCTGAGATTGCTGAGCATCAGGTGCTTGCTGATATTGGCTGCGGCTCCGGGATTTTATCCGTAGGGGCGCTATTGATGGGAGCCAAGCAAGTCTACGCTGTTGATGTTGATCCGTTGGCCGTAAAGGCGACGGGTTCTAATCGAGATCTCAACTCTATTTCAGCCGAACGATTGATCGTCAAAGACGGCAGTATTGAACAGTTGATGGAAGCTTTGCCACAGCCCGTTGATGGCATTATTTGCAATATTTTGGCAGAGGTCATCATCGACCTCATCCCAATGATGGGAGAAATCGCTAAAACAACCACTTGGGGAGTCTTGAGCGGTATCTTGCTAGATCAAGCGAAAGCAGTAGCAGACACGTTAGAGCAACATGGTTGGGTCGTCGCAACGCTATGGCGTAGAAAAGAATGGTGCTGCATGAATATCCGTCGAGGCTGATGCTACTGGCTGAAGTTGACTAGATATGGCGTACTCAATACAAATGAATCTGGTAAGTTTCTATATCTAGTGTCATGATAAGGCTGTGCGATAGGGCTGATGCGTTGCAGTGTCAGCCAGCTGTCTCTTGGTCTGTAGCGTATGACATATTCTCTTTCAGCAGCTAAGCTGCAAACTTACTATCGTTGCCCCCGCGCCTATTACTATCGCTACGAGCGAAAGCTCCCAAGTGCAGCTTTTTATGGGTCGGCAGCCCTTGGAACTTCGCTCCATCAAGCTCTTGCCCGCATTTACCAAGATTGGCACTATGGGGAACCTGTGCCCGACTTCGGGTGGCTCGAATACTGCTGGAGTCAGCAGCTTCAAAAACTCTCAGCGCAACACATCGAAGAAGGACGCTCCATCTTGCGTCGTTACTATCACGAATACATGGTGGAGCAACAGACAGTGCGTAAACCTGTTGCAGTGGAAGGTCGGATTCAAGCATTGCTACGGGTACAAAATCTAGAATTCGTTCTAACGGGACGTTACGATCGCCTCGATCATCTCGACGATGGTTTGGAACTGATTGATTACAAATCAACGAAAGATGTAACGCTGGCTGATCCTGAAGATGTTGATTTACAGATTGGGCTGTATTATCTGGCTTTGGAGCAGCGATATCAGTGCAGCCTCAAGCGGCTGAGCCTAATCTACTTGCGAACTGGCGATAAAGTCAGTTTTGAGGCCACTCCTTTTCACCGAGAACGAGTGAAAACACTCGTTGAGGAAATGGCGATTCAGCTTCGCCATGATCAAAAATGGAAGCCTTTTCCTGGAAACCAGTGCGATCGCTGCGCTTATGTGAAATATTGTCCTGCTGTTAGTCTCGCTCCTGACCCATTACCAGATGAAGCTCGCCCTGCACCGCAACTGCAGCTTGCTCTCAGTATCTGATGCATTGAAACCTAAAATCTTTACTTTTTTCTATTGCTTGGTTGATTAGTCTGCTATTTCTAAGATGAGAAAATAGCAGACTAATCTATCTCTATAAGCTTGTTGAGCGCTTCGAAAAATGCTATTCCAAAGAATACGAATAAACGGTTTGCTAAAACGGTTTGTCGATTTCGTATGTTCTGAAAGTCTGTTGAGATTGATTTCGAAGCCTATCAGAAAAAGAGATACTCTCCAAAATTGTTTTGCAATTTTTCAATTTTTGAAGTATCTGAAGTTGAGGGCTATAGTAATGAGACAAGAGAGGGTGCTGTGGTTTTTAAAAGAGGAAGGGTGCTGTGTCTATTAATAGAGGAATGAAGCAATGGCAACAGCACTAAGATCGCATTCAGAATTTGACAGGGCACGTCGTCCTGTAAGCTTTGAGGTTTTAGCTCCTGTAGCCGAAGCTCGTCCGCAGTCATTGCCTGTTCAAACTCGTAGAGTACAATCTTCTCTGATTTATCAACCTGCAGCTCGTTCTACATTGGTGCCTGCTAATCACCTTCAACCTCAGCATGCTGCTGCAGGGCAAACTCGACCAGCCCAAGCAAATCTATATCTTCAGCCTCAGCTCAAGGTGACCTCTTCAGTCGTTCCAGCTCCTGCACAGTTGAAAAGAATTGACCATCAACGAGGTGTTGTGAAGCCCCTGCCGAGAACGCACTCACAGCCGAGTTGGCTCAGCAAACTGCGAGTTGCTCAACGGTGCTCGACGGTGTTGGCAACAGGACTCGTAGCAGTCACTTTAGTGGTCTATGGAACAACTGTCTACACTCAACATTATTGGGGAAGCCAGTACGGTGAGTTGACTCGGGCAGAAAAAGAGCGATCGCTCATGGATGCATTTGGCGAATCTCTCAAGCAAAACTATGCAGAGCAAGCTAGCAAAGAAGGCTCACCCCTGAGCGGACAACCAACCCCCCAATACAAGATTCCTCTCGAACCTCAAGATTTGCGACCGCCGATCGAGATTCCTCCCCAAGATCCGATGGCGAATCAACCCAGAAACTTTCCGAAGGGATACTAATCGAAAGGAGCAGTGCAGAAAGAGCAGCGGTAGGGATAACTGGCGCAAAAGTATTCGCCAATGGATTGCAGGTGAAATGGGCGTATTTGTTTATGGATAATCGCTATTATCAGCGGCAGCGACAGCGTCCTGTCCGATCTAGATATTCCCAGAATACTTCTGCTCCTGTCGGGCGGAAGTATCAACAGCGGCGATCGCCATCTCATCGACGAGGACAACGACGAGTTCCCATACGGCAAGATATTCGAGGGCGACTGATCCTGGTCTGGCTGACGCTCATGGTCGGCATTCTAGGACTGCTGCTACATGTCTTTCGGCTTCAGATTATTGATGGGCCAAGGCTGAGTCGTCAGGCTCAAGGGCAGCAATCGACCATGATGACTCCCTTTGTGCCGCGCCATGCCATTGTGGATCGGCAAGGCAACGCCCTTGCTATCGACCAGCCAACCTACATCCTCTACGTTCATCCTCGACTCTTCAAACTTGCACCGGAGACAGTGGCTACCCGCCTGTCGCCACTAATCGATCAGCCTGCCGATGAACTTCTACAAGCGTTTAGCCAAGCAGAGAGTGGCATTCGAATTACCGATCGGCTGAGTCGAGGTAAGGCTCAAGGAATTGCAGCCCTCGATATTGACGGGTTGGATCTGGAGGCTCATCAACAGCGGTACTATCCCCAGGAAGAACTGTTTTCCCACATCGTCGGCTTTGTCAATGTCGATCGCGAGGGGCAAGCTGGGGTGGAATATGAACTTCAAGAGCAGCTAGAGCGCCCAGTGGAACGGCTAATGTTGAGGCGGACAGGGCAAGGAAATGTTTTACCTGAAGGGGTTCCAGAATCAGCCATTCAGCATGATGACCTACAGCTTCGGCTAACGGTCGATACGCAGCTCCAGCGGATGGTGAAAGAGCGCCTTCAGACTACCCTCAACGAGTACTCGACTGAACGGGGAACAGTGATTGTTATGGACGTGGAGACTGGTGCCATTCGAGCAATGGTCACCGAGCCTACGTTCGATCCCAACGCCTACTTCGAGATGAACCCAGAAGATTTTAGAAACTGGGCCGTAAGCGATCCCCTTGAACCCGGTTCAACTTTCAAGCCCATCAACGTGGCGATCGCCCTAGAAAGCGGCAAGCTTCAACCCAACCAAAGCTTCTACGATGGCGGCTTCATAGAGGTCGGCGGTTGGACAATCAAGAATGCCGATTCTCAATATGGAGGCCACGGCCAAATCACGCCGACAGATATTATCAAATACTCCAGTAACGTCGGCATGGTGCAAATTATGCAGTTGCTGGAACCCGACCAATATTACACCTGGCTTAAACAAATAGGGTTGGGGAGCCTAAGCGGGGTAGATTTGCCGTTTGAATCACCCGGCAATCTCAAACCTCGCAGCGACTTCACTAATACACGGGTAGAACGAGCGACGACATCATTCGGGCAAGGCTTTACAATCACTCCGATTCAGCTCGTTCAATTACAGGCAGCGATCGCCAATGGTGGAACGTTGGTTACACCTCACGTGGTTCAAGGGCTATACAACGATGAAGAACAACTGCAATGGCGACCTAACCGTCCTCGACCGGAGCAACTGTTTAGCGAAGAAACCTCGCAAGCCGTCTTGGAAATGATGGAAGTAGTTGTCAAAGACGGGACTGGTAAAACGGCGCAGATTCCTGGCTATCGCATCGCAGGCAAAACGGGTACAGCCCAAAAAGCCAGTAGCAGAGGTGGGTATGACACTGAAAACAAAGTCACCAGCTTTGTCGGAATTTTGCCTGTTGAGGCTCCTCGTTATGTCGTGGTGGCATCCATCGATAGTCCAAAGGGAAGTAACATTTTTGGCTCCACAGTGGCTGCACCGATTGTGAAATCTGTCATGGAATACCTTATTGCCCGAGACGCTATCCCACCTAGCCAATAGCGCGCAAAATCGTGTTGGAGTAACTGCAGCACGTCAAGGTTTTTGACTGAGCCATTCTGCAAAACTCTTGGTTTTAGAACACTCGGATTTGATTGGTATCGCTGTAGTCATAAACATTAGGACGGCTTTGCACCCAGAGGAAAGTCGATTGAGTCAGGCATTGATCCGCAGATGACACAGATGGTGCAGATAGCTCCTCGTTCAGCGTCTTTCCTTGACTCTCGTGTCTACGCTTGGCTCAAGCATCTGCGAATACAATTTTGTCCTAATATAGTGCTACGCGCTGATATAAAACCAATAGTTGATGGAGAAGCCGCGCACCG
>CAKZMO010000648.1 GCA_937128595.1 uncultured cyanobacterium
GCGACTAGCATCGGGCTTGCGCTGTACCTGAAGCAGAAAGGTCAGGCTAAAAAGGTCGGCATTGTTACGCCAAAGAGCGTGCTGGCGAACTGGATGAAGGAGATTAAATTTTGGGCTCCTGACGCCAATATTGCGATCATCGGCATGACTCAGCAGTTTTGGGGCGATGGCTCTGACGCTTACGAGATTCCGGGCTTTCAGGTGGCAATGGAAGGGGAGAAACAGCAATTTCTCTCTGATGGCTCGCCCATCATGAAACTCAAAAACTTTGAGATTGCAACGACTGGATCGGGGCGCAAACGACAGTATAAGCGCGACAAAGAGGGTAATTATCTTATCTACTCCAACGATGAAGATTCTGATGGCAAAAAAGAGCTAATCCCTATCAGTGAAGAAGATTTGACGGGGCGGGCTAGTTTCGTCTACTCGTCAGGCTCCAAACTTCCGGTGAAAGATGGCGATGGAAACTATACGCTATATGCCGATGGCGATCGCGCTCGCGCCTATCCTATCGTCGTCTCTGAATCTGACCTAAAGAAACGGGGTTCTCTGGTCTTCAGCACCGATGACGCGGCGACTAAGCAAAAGAAGATGGCGCAGGTGGCTCAAAACAGCTACGACATGGTGCTGATGAGTCAACCTGTCTATCAGCAGATTGGAATCTCCCCAGATCGACACTTGGAATATCTGGAGCAAATTGTCGGACAGCATCTCAACCCAGACACCAAGGACACCAATGTTGAGCTTGAGAAGATTCGAGCATCTATTGATCCTGATGAATCTTCCAAAGAGGGCGATCGCCATACGATCGACGGTCGCACGTATGAGCTGAAAGGTGGGCGCTGGCACCGAATTGACGGAGGGGCGCTAGAAAGCCTCTCCGTGCAAGACTATAAGCAGTTGCAGCAAGAGGAAAAGTTAAAGACTAGACTCCTTAGTCGTGACTTTGAAAAGCAAGGAAACATCTACTGGGAAGATCTAGGCATCGACTGCATCATGGCCGATGAAGCCCATGCCTACAAGAATCTGTTCGCGCCATTCCGTGAGGGGAATGATGTCGCGTTTTTGTCTACCGCGACTAGCAAGCGGTCGCTTGACCACTACTTCAAAAACCAGTACACGCGGGAAACCAATAATAATCAAAACACCTACATGCTCACGGCTACGCCGACCACTAACAACCCGTTAGAGGCGTATAACATGCTCATGCATGTGTGTCCTGACGAGCTAGAAAGCCGGGGAATCAATAACATTGATTCATTTCTGTCTCACTTCGGCTCCATCGAAGAAGTGCAGACTATCGGCGTTGACCTTCAGCCCACCAACAAGAATGGCTTGGTTGGATTTGAGAATCTGAAGGATCTCCGAAAGCTATTCAAGAAATACTGCCGGATGCAGCAGGCGGATGAGGTGGGGCTTGATATTCCTAAAGAAGATTCTCAGGATGTTTATGTTGATATGTCTCCGGCACAGCAGGGCGTCTACGATTCTCTGAGGGAAAGAGCCCAAGAGATGATGGAGCTGATGAAAGATCCGAATCACCAGCACTCAGAAGGTGACGATCACATCTTCAGCATCATCTCAGACATGGACAAAGCCGCGATCGACCTTGATTACTACTCCAGTGCTCGATCTGACTATGGTGTTGATCCGGTCATTGAAAGTGATGAGGATAGGCGATCGCCCAAAATCGATGCAGCAATTCAACGGGTGATGGGTTCTCGTGCAAAGAACAGTGGTAAGCAGTTGATTTTCTGTGATGCTGTGCAACTGCATGAGCCGCTAAAACAGCGGTTGATTGAGTCGGGATATCCAGAGGATCAAATCGTCATTTGCAATGCGAGTACAGCTAAGTCGGCTCAAGCGCGGCAGAAGCTCAGCCAGCAGTATAACTCTGGCCAGAAAAGCATCGTGATCGGCAACACCGCAACGATGGGGGAAGGCATGAATTTGCAAATCGGAACAACCGATATTCATCATCTGACTATGCCGTGGACGCCTGCGGCGATTGAGCAGCGCAACGGGCGGGGCGTGCGTCAAGGTAACGAGGTTGACAGCGTTGGGGTACATTACTATCACGCTAATGCGTCGTTTGATGGCTATCGCAAAACGACTAATGACAGAAAGGCGGGGTGGATTGGTGAGCTATGGGATGGTAAAGAGGATACTGCGCAGAATCAAAATGTGGGGCTGGGTGGCGATGATTTGCTGCATCTCTTCTCTGACGATCCTGAAAAAGCACGGGCTGAGATGGAGGCCAATAAAGAACTGCAAAACGCTAAAGTTGCTGCCACGATGAAAGACAAAGCAACCAAGAAATTTAAGCGGCTTCAAAACCAGCTTGGCCTATGGGCAAGCATGGACGATGCCGCTAGGAACTCGCCCATGGGGCAAAAGATTAAACAGGATATCGCTCAAGGGCGGCGATCGCTCCAAAACGATAACCACTTCGACCATAAAGCTTTGCTGGCGTCTGATACGCCTGCCTATGTTCACAAAGACGGGTCAATCATTGCTGTAGGTCATCACGTCAAGGGCGAAAAAGACGGCTCGGTTTATCGGGTGACGGGGGTCAACCTAAAATCTCAAAAGTTGAGCCTCGTGAATGTGGCGGGGCCAGATCATAGCCCTGGACAATCCAGACCGGACTATAGCCTAGACGTGAAAACAGCGGGGGTCGGTCGATCCTATTCTCCAGTCGAGTACAACGATGAGATTCACGTACAGCGGGTTGTGAAGTCTTCTAGCAGCTATCGAGATATACAGAAGCTATCGCCTGAACAAGTAGACCTAAACCGCGATCAGCTCAAAACCAGCCTCAGAGAGTCATACTCAAATATTGCTCACATCCTGGAGGATGGCTCGGTCGGGATTGAGACGGGTCGCCGTCTTCCTCCTGATGCGCGGATCATCCTGCCTCACGATGGAGAAGGGCAAGATGCATTGTTGAGGGCGATCGCCAAAGAGCCTAGAAACTGGAGGCTTGGCTCGGCATATTCTGACATAACGGGCAAGAGTACCAGCGATCCTGATGTGGTGGCCAAGATTCAATCCATCCAGAATGAAGGACTGACTGATGGTACGACTCGCACGAATGCAGCGGGGCATACTGAAACATTCCGTGATGGGCGCTGGCACGTTGATCGGCCTGCGGCTGCGCCTGAAACTAAATCAGTCGCGTCAACGGTTGAGCCTGCGGCTAGTGCGTCTACGGGGGTAGCACCTACGACTAAGGAGCCTGAATCAGTCGTGTCAACGGCTGCGCCTGCGGGTGAGCCTCATCCTGACCCGGTAGGGGCTGTTAATCGGGCATTGCTGCACATGCAAGAAAACAACACTGATTACGCAAGCGAGCGGAATGACGCGGGATTCAATCAGTTTGATACTAAGTTCGGGGCTGATCTAGCCGCCAAACTGGAGGCGGGCGGCACACTTACCACTGGCCAGAGATCCGCTGCGCTCAATATGCTCCGCAAGTATCAAAAAACGCAGCTAGGTCACATCCCACTACCCACAGATCAGCAGCTCGAACATGCTCATGCCAATGTCCGAACAAGTAAACCGGGCGTCAATCTTGAGCTAAAACAGACCGTCCACGCTAAAAAGGGAATCGATCTATATGTTGCGGTCATTCCTGAAAAAATTGCCTACGAAAGCTATCAAGCGATTAAGCGTGAGGCAAAAAACATGGGCGGCTATTACTCTCGCTACGCTCAACGGGGCGCGATTCCTGGCTTTCAGTTTGAAGATCGAGAGACAGCAGAGCGATTTATCTACGAACATGGGCAAAACCTCCAGAAAAGTGCAAGCACTCGAATCCTGCTCGGAGATGTCGCCTATGAATTTTTGACCTCAAACGGTATACCAGTCCTTTGCAGGGTGAAACATGCGATATCCCAAGTCTGAGCTAGAAGCAAAGCTATCAGCAGTGCTGCGCGATCGCACCACAGAAGATCAGTATGTTCAAGAGGGAGTAAAACAACTCCGGGATTGGCTCGTGCTGCATCCAGAAGGGTGGAAGTTGTTCGGCCCCTACTATCCAGAGATTCAAAAACTTCTGGATCAATATGAGCCTGATTACGTGCCCATCATGGATTGGGCACCCGAATACCCTGATGCATTGGCGCTGTATCGATACGACTCTGAAGCACTCACCCTATTAGCGGCTCTGATGTGGCAGAGCGAAAATGGGGAATACCTAGCGCATCCCGATCAACCATTTTCGATCGATACTCTAGATGGGCCTAAGTTATTTCAGTGTGGCGTCGGCGTCGTTGAGACTTGAGGATGATGCAAAACACGTTGTAGACGCTCAAACACTCAGACGTTACAGCGAAGAAGATGCTCAAATGCTTAGACGTTACCAATAAAACTTGATTAGAAATTATTTCCAATGCCTGGATTAAGAATTTTGTTGATGGACAAAGACGGCTCAATCGTAGAACCGATTGAAGGCAAGTTTTCCAACACGCCTGAAAATCAAAAGCCCAAAGACGGGGCGTATGAGTTCCTAGAACGATTTGCTGCAATGGGCTATCTCATTGCAGTCGTCTCGAATCAAGGGGGAGTAGGATGCGGATACAAAACCCTGGATGATGCGATCGCTGAAATGAAGGTGATGCTTGATTTCTTTCCGATGATCGACATCGCCTGCTTCTGCCCTGATTGCCCGCTTCCGTGGTGGATGAGATGGAGTTCCATCTTCACGAAGTCACGATGCCACGTTGTTTCGCGCCATAGTGATTATGTCTTTGACTCGGCTCCGCTTGATGAAGATTTTATCTTTGCTGGTGGCAAGAGCCGTGCGGCAAAATTTCGCAAGCCGGGGTCTTTGATGTTGTGGTTGGCTGTAAGGCAGCTTTGTACTCGCAACATGGCATCAATGGCAGACATTGAGTCCCTTGTCATGATGGGCGATCGTCCTGAAGACTATCAAGCTTCTGCGGGCTATCCATCCACGTGCAGTTATGGTGATGCAAGGGCGATACCAATATTAAACCAATCCGTTTTGAGAGGGCTACACATTGAGAATAAAGGACATTCATTACACTCCACTGATTAAAGGTGATGCGATCGCCCTTGTAAAGACATCAACAATTCGCACTGAAACGCGGCTTGCAAAGGGCATGTATACCTTTGAGGAATATCTGACTAAGGCTGAGTCTGGGGATACGGGCGATGAGATGACCGATGCCTGCTGGGAAGGCTATGAAGCCGTTGGCACCAAAAAGAAGGGGGGCAAGACGGTTCCAAATTGCGTTCCAAAATCTAAGACCTGACTGGAAATAATTTCCAATGGCTAACCCGCAAAAGCAGCTATTCAAAATACTGGCTGAATCTAATCTTAGGATCAACCACATCAACCACT
>CAKZMO010000649.1 GCA_937128595.1 uncultured cyanobacterium
GATAGGTATCGTTATCGTCGTTCAATACCAGCATGATGTTGCTCGGTTTGATGTCACGATGTACAAGCCCCTGCTCATGGGCATAATCCAGTGCATCAGCAAGCGTTGTAAAGAGGTCTTGCCCTTCGAGGTAATCTATCACCAGATAAATTGTGCCGTTCACTTCCGCAATGTTCGGATGATCCAGCATTTTTCCGGCATCGGCTTCGCGTTCAAACCGTTTGATGATTTCAGTGTCGTTTGCCATCGCTCTGAGCAGTGTTTCCACAGCAACCATGCGTGAGCCATCGGTGGCTTTATACACTTCCCCCATACCGCCTTTACCGATTACGTCTAAGATTTGATAGTCGCCCAACTGCTGACCACTCCACACGCCTGCATTGGTGATCGGTGGGGGTTCGTTCTGCGCTTTGCGGATTTCATCGACATTAAAGCGCAAGCCATAGATGCGATGATCGACAAATTCTTGAGCGCGTTTATGCAACGGGCGGAAAACGGCGATACTGAAACCGCCTGCAATCAAGAGGGCAATTAACGGCTCAGTCTGACCAATCACCAACTGTAAGCCAGCGATGGTGACGAAAAAGACCAGAAGCCCTGCACCAGCGACCACACTATACGCCAATGAACGGTTAATCAGTACGTCAATATCCCACAGGCGATAGCGCAGCATGGCAAAACCCAGTGCCACCGGGATGATTGCAAAACTGGCATCAACCATCAGTTGTATGATGTGATGTGTGATTGTGGTGGGATTATAATTTTGTGCAAGTATAGTAAAAATTACAAGGAGAGTTGCACTAATTGATACGCCATATAAGGCGAGTTTGGCTTGCTGACGTTGGATCGGTGTGAGTAAGTATTGATACTGAAAAAACTTTACGCCAAGCAGCACCGCCAGTAATACGGCATAAACCAATGCAAATACAATCACGCTCCAGTTGGTGGGGTGCAAATCATTATATGTGGGAAGTACCCAGGGGACATTCGTAATCAGCCAACCGATTAAAAAAGGCAGCCCCCAGCGCGGTGTAAAACGTCCATTGGGGAACGGAACGTAAACATAAACAGTGACAGGGCGATATATGCAAATTCGGTGATGATGGCAAAACTCAGGTAAATGCCCTGGTCCGCGATGTAATTAGACGCATCCGGCGTGCGATAGATATAGCTAATGCCCGCCACACCGAATAATAACAGGAAAAAGCTCGTAATCATGCCGATGCGATTGTCTCCGGTACGTAGGAAAATCACACAGCCGATGGTGACAATCGCCCGAACGACAATCATAAACCAGGGATACAGTGTCGCAATCAGGTCATGGGTGAGTAATGTATCGGCTTGCTCTGTGAAGAAATCATAGGAGAGTATCGCTACATGGATGTTATAGATTACACCCACAATCAAGAGCATGACGAACGCAACTTGCGTGATACGTAGCACATTGTTTGAATGAATCTTTGTCGCCGTATCGTATGGGGGCGAGGTCGTATGCTCGGATAAAGTAGCATCTCTGGTATAAATATCAACCAGCTCAACATCACACATCCCGTGCAGGATACACCTGACTGATGTACACTTGATATCATGTTTGAAGCCAGTATTTTAAAGTAAACATCCCCTATGTTGCGTATTACCCTCCTTGGAAGTCCCACAATTCTCTTGAATGACCAACCCATTGAAATCAGCCGTCGTAAGGCACTTGCGTTGTTCTTCTACCTCGTGGCGACCAAACGCCCCCACTCACGCGAACATCTATGTTTGCTGTTGTGGTTTGATACAGATACTACTCGTGCCCGCGCTGAACTCCGCCGGATGCTCCATGCACTGAACAAAACACCGCTTGCGGACTATATTGAGGCTGATCGTCAGAATATTCGTCTGGTCAATACAGATACCATGCAGGTCGATCTGTGGGAGTTAGAAAGTATGCTGAACGCAGGCGATTGGTCAGCACTAATGGGACATATGGATAGCTGGTTTCTACCCTTTATGCAGGGCTTTGCCGCAGGGGATGCGGCACAGTTTGATGACTGGCAAATGATGATGTCTAACCAAATAAGACAACGTCTAACCCCTGTGTTGGAGCAATTTGCCTCCCATTTTCATAAAGAAGATCCGCGCAAAAGCATCACATTACTCAAACGATGGCTAACACTTGAGCCGGAAAACGAAGGCGTTCATCGCTGGTTGATGCGGTGTTATGCTGAAAACGACGAAGGGAGCACCGCCCTCGAACACTATCGGCAATGGAAGCAACATCTCTGGATAGAATTCGATATGAAACCCGAACCTGAGACGATTGAACTTGCTGAACAGATTCGTAAGGGGGAACCGTTAAATACCTATGTGTTTGCCGGGGGGGTATTACCACCACTGCCGGGGATGTTGATTGGACGCGAGGATGTTCTGGCCGCTCTAAGAGAGAAGCTCGGCATGGGCAGGTCTTCAGATAACGCTCCGTTTATCGTGATGCAAGGCTGGCCCGGTATCGGTAAGACGACCCTCACCGCATCGCTCGCCCATGACCCGGCTGTGCAACGGCACTTCAAGGATGGCATCCTATGGGCTTCTTTGGGGCAATCACCTGATAGTTTTGCTACGTTGGTCAACTGGGGCAATGCGTTAGGGATACCGCGCATGGAAAACGCAAAAACGGTAACTGAGGCTTCCCAGATGTTGACCAGTGCGCTCCACGATAGCAAGGTGATTATCATCGTGGATGACGTGTGGAATGCGGCTGACTTTTTACCGTTCAAAGTAGGGGGAGCCAAAGCCGCCACCTTAGTCACCACACGCTTGAATCAAGTGGCGGGGTCACTCATCACATCACGCCGGGATCTGTTCAAAATCCCGATATTAGATCGTGAGCGATCATTGGAGTTGTTACATGCTCTGGCCCCTGATGCGGTAGAGAGTTATCCACATGAAGTTGGCGAAATGATTGATGAATTGGAAGGCTTACCGCTTGCCTTGCAGGTGGTGGGGCGGTTACTGCGCGAGGAGCACCTACTCGGCTGGGGCGCACGCGAATTATTACAGGATTTACAGGCAGGCACACGCTTACTCTCTGAAAATGCACCATTGGATAGGCAGCTTGTCGATGAGGATGCCGTCCCCCTGACAGTCATGGCATTATTGGAACTCAGCACGAATAGCCTTGATGATACCATCC
>CAKZMO010000650.1 GCA_937128595.1 uncultured cyanobacterium
CACGCGCCATCGGTGGAAGACCTGGAAATTCTGCCGGGTAGTTTGTGGGAGCGTCTGGAGCAGTGGGCACGGTTGCAATCCATACCGGAGACGCTGCGTGATGTCATCAAGACTGCTGACCTGACCGAGCGCATGGAGTTGGCGCGTATGCTCACTGACGAGGAAGTCGAACAGCTTGGTCTGGCATCTGCCCTGAAGTTGGTTAATGCACCCACGCGCCAGAGCAGTCGATCCTACTGGCATAGCTGTGCTAAGGCTATCCTTGGTGGTCGCTGGATGCCGTTACCGCCAGAAGCACCGAAGAAAATTCGTAATAGCCGGGATCTTGAGACGACAGAAGCCTGTATTGCCTGTGCGGATATTTACCTGTGGCTGGCTGGACGGCGTGAATTCGGTGTGTTCGCTTATGACGAATATGAAATTCGCTTGGAACGTGAGGCGTGGTCGATGCGGATCGATGATGCGTTGCTGCGCAAGATTGACACCGCACGTCGTTGTGCTGAGTGTGGGCGTCCACTCCCATTGGGGCATCGCCATCGGATGTGTGACTCCTGCTTTTACAAAGGTCGTGGACGCAACAATTATCGGCGTCGCTGAGGTCAATTGTGGAGGCTGCTTGCTTGGCCTCCCCGTCGTGCCTTAATGGTCGTCATTTGACCTTGTCTTCCATCTCCAGGTAATCCAGCTGGACGATGTCGTTCAGGCTGACCCCCAGAATTTCCATAATGCGAATGATCCCATTAGCCTTATGTTCGGCATCAGATAAGGACCAGGTGCGTGACTTGATCTCAATGAACTTACCCGGAATATCAGGTTCGAGGAAGTGATCAATATTGACGTAATATAGCACACCCTGGTAATGAATGCGCCACCGCTGCCGTTCCTTGCGTATCTCGCGGACGTCAGACGCCTGGAAGTACTCCATATAGAAGCGTAAAGGACGATCTGCTGGGGCGATAAAGCGCGAGTGTGAGAGCAACACAGCAGAGTTAAATTCCCGTTCTTTCGTGGGCATGGTATAGGTTAAGCGGGCACGTACTTCGGAAACCTCCCCTTTTTCGTCGAGTTTGTCATCTTCACGGTAACGGACTCGGCCCATATTCGGGTCATCGAACATGAAGTATGTATCATACTGGCGGTAGTGAACTTCCCGCAGAACTTCTACATCTGGATCATTGAATAAGTTCTTGATGATGGTCTCATCGGTGATTTGTGCTTTGACCTGGATCTCAAAGCTCTCGGACCGTTCTAATCCGCCGACAGCCAGTAACTTGCTCAACACGTCTCCTTCATGGGCGGTGAGGAAGGCATCCACACGCTCGGCGTACTCTTTAGCCTCGTTGATGACCTCATCTACATCAATGGTGAGTAGTTCACGGTCACGCATCAGCCATTTCCCGTGGCACATCGTATGCATCACATCGGTGCTTTTACCGGCATACACAATTTGTGAGTAGATCGCGTCCGGGTCACGCCAGAAGTGCGGCAGATTGTGCAGGGTATTGGCGTTCATGACGATCAAATCCGCGAATTTGCCGACTTCCAGGCTGCCGGTATGGTCACCAATGAACAGCGCATCCGCACCCATGCGGGTCGCCATGAGTAAGGCTTGTTTTGCAGGGAGGGTGGTGGGGTCATTGGCGGCTGTTTTGGCGAGGATGGCCGCGAGGCGAATTTCCTCGAACATGTCCAGATCGTTATTGCTCGCTGGGCCGTCCGTGCCGATGCCAACCGTGACTCGATTTTCTAGCATCTCAGTCACCGGGGCGATACCGCTAGCCAGCTTAAGGTTACTGGTGGGGTTATGGGCGACGGTGGTATCATGCTCGTAGAGTGTAGCCATATCCCCTTTGTTGATGTGTACACAGTGGGCGGCTAGCACTTTGGCATTCAGTAACCCACTGGATTTAACCCAGGGCACGACGCGCATATCATACATCTCGAAGTTGTCTTCTTCTTCTTGCCGCGTCTCCGAGATGTGGATGAGTACGGGTACATCGTATTGCATAGCAAGCTGTGCAGATTGCTTGAGTAGTTCCTTGGTGCTAGAGTAGGGCGCGTGTGGGGCTACCGCCGGGGTGATCAGCGGATGATCTTTCCAATCCTCGATGAATTGTTGGCTGTATGCCAGGCTTTCCTCATAAGACTCGGCATCCGGTGATGGAAATTTGAGGATCGTTTGGCCGAGAACACCGCGCATGCCCGCAGCAGCCGTCTCTTTAGCGACTTCTGACTCATAGTAGTACATGTCTGCATAAGCCGTAATACCGCTGCGGATCATCTCCGCACAGGCTAATTTTGTGCCCAGACGGCAAAATTCCGGGCTGACGAATTCACGTTCAGTCGGCATAATGTAACCCATCAGCCAGACGTCCAAGCGTAAGTCATCAGCCAGGCCGCGCAGCAGCGTCATCGGTGCATGAGTGTGCGCGTTGACTAAGCCGGGTAAGATGTATTGCCCGGTGCAATCAATCACCTCATCAGCTTCAAAACGTGATTGAATATCCTCACTTGCGCCGACAGCAATGATCTTGCTATCCTGAATGGCAATTGCGCCGTCCCGATGAATATCCAAGTCGGCATTCATCGTGATGACTGTACCGCCTGTGATGATAGTATCTACGTGGTCCACTTGTTGGCCTCCATTACTTATCCTTACAAAATTGGCGCGATTATACACCCTGTATACACTTTGTGCAGGTGCCTTAACCGCTGCTTAAACCGAGGAGACGTATGTGCTCAGTCGCCTACGTACTTTAGACTCACAACGATTTTTCCTACTCATTGCCCTTGAAGCGTCTCTGGTCGCGTTGTTCTTTGTGCAGGCCATGCGCTATTTAATCGGCGCAGTGTATGCACGGGTTGCCAGTGCATCGTTGTATCCTGCGCTTGATCTCAGTCAGGTTGACCCGGCATTACCGGGTTTGGTTGAACCCGCCACAGTGAAGAACGAACTCATCTTTTTAGCGGTGATGCTACTCGTCCCATTGCTAACGATTGTGTTGGGGCGATTTATCTTCGTTGCGTTCATCACCGTGATAGCCACAGCGGTAGCGCGCTACCTGATGATTGGCACCGATGAAACAACGATGGCAGCGATTGTCGTTGGTGGTGGGTTGAGCTACCTGTGTTTGATAATCCGGCACCGCGTCCGCGTCGTTCCGGTAATGTTTATCGTCGCGCTCAGTATTGATCAGCTATTGCGTGCTTTTGGTGACACGCTTGATCCATCCTGGTCATCTGACTATGAAACTGTGCAATTAGCACTTTCCATGAGTGCCATTATTCTATCACTGTTGACGGCAGCTATACAGGTGCGGCGCGGTGATGATCTGCTGACCAACCGTGATCAGGGACTGATGACATTGTGGGGTGGTGTTGCGTTTGGGGCGATGCTCTTCCTGCAATTCTCTCTGCTGGCTTTGCCCAACGCCGTGATTGGGCGTGCCGGATTAGGCTACCCGGATTATGTGTGGATTGCACCCGCCCTGGTAGTTGCGACATTGTTACCCTTAGTGCCATTTGTTCGTGGGCAGGCTCGTGACTTT
>CAKZMO010000651.1 GCA_937128595.1 uncultured cyanobacterium
TAAACTCAGCTTAAACAACGCACTAGCTTTATTGGCTGGCTCAACCCAACGCCGACCGAACGCTGGGATGGAACAACGGCTGAAATGATGTCGTATCTGGTGTCGATGGAGCAGATGGATGAAGATGGGTTCAGTAATGTGATTGATACGATTCGAGGTCAGGCATAGGCTGGGGGTGGCTAAGTTGAGAAAGGAACGGTTGTGGCGGTAAGTGCATCAGAAAAAGAAAACGCTCGACAGCTCGCTGCGCAGCGTGTTGAGTTCTTTGTGCGTCGCTTTGAACCTTCCTATCGAATATTGGCGCAATATGCTGCGCTGCCTTTAGTCTTGACGCCAGAACTGGTCAATTATTTACGGAGTCGGTTTCTTCGGGCAGAGCATGTGCCCTGGATTGCTGAGGCTGATTTATTACTGTCTGACCTGTGCCATCCGGTTGGGTATGAGCAATATGCTATGGATAGCGCGGTTCGAGGTTATCTGGTTGAAGAGCTGCAATGTCATGCCAGTCAGGAAAAGCTAGAGGCAGTCGCCTGGTTGCTGATCCGCTACATTCGGCAGCTTGAAAAGAGTAACCCTTACTTGACCCATGAGGAGCTTCAGTCTCAGCAGTGGGCGGCGATGGTTTTCGTCGAGAGTGAGCGCCCTCGGGTCGTCGATCAAATTGCGGGAGCTTATCGAGACTCTATTGAAGAAGCAGATCGAGCAAATGGAATGGGATTATCAAGTCAGGCTGAGATGATTCGCCTGTTTCGCATTACTCAAGAGTTAGCGCCACAGATTCAAGAATATCCAGGTTTACTTGCCTATGCCGAATTGGTGAGACGCGCCATTGCGAATCCTGAATCTGTTGCTCCAGAGGTGTTTGATCGCTCTCACCGAGTATCAGCCAATATGGAGCTATCTTTGCCCCAGAACCTGCGTCCTTTTCGGGACTTTCCTCCGCTTGTCAGTTTTGACTACGACACGCCAATTCTAGAGTTTGAAGATTCTGATCTCAGTGATGACATTGGCCTAACACCCGAAACCGTCTCAGTCGAAGTTGCAACCCTCACCATTGTCAGCTCGATATCAGAGCAGGAAGCCCAGCGAGTCTTAGAAGAAAAACTCACAGAAATCAAGGAGCGGATAGCGCAAGATTTTCAGGAGCAGGCAATCTCATTTCGAGTGGAGCAAGATCCCAAAAATGTTTGGATGGAAAGACTCGACGAAGATGATATTGAACTGTCTCACAATCACGAGCCCGAAGTCGAAGTCTTAGAACAAACGCATTTAAGCATTGAAAACGATAGAGCATTAGCTCATCTGTCAGTCGTAATTAGATATGCCGTCAGGGTTAGAACCTTTGATGTCGATAGCCTCAATGCCAATCCTGATGCGGATGAAGAAAGTCCTCTTTATCGCTACGTAGACTGGTTAAATCAGGAGACGAACGGAAGAGTGCAGGTCGGCTTGGCTTTTCCTGATGACGAGACAGATGAGATGAACGAGGTCGAAGTAGATTTGGTGGAGCTAGAAATCGACCAGCCCATTTGGGTGAGAAAAACCTATGACATAGATTACGACGTAGAAAATGAGCCAACGCCCTCCTTTGATGAGTTGGAGCCCTTTTTAGCAGGAGAAACTGAGGACGCAGAGACGTTTCCAGCGCTGGAGAGCTTTCCAATCACGATCGCTACCTTGGAAGAGCAAGAAGAACAGTGGGAAGTCGTTTACCAGGAATCTCAGGCTCATCGCTACATTGAGTCATTACCTGGCGACATCACCCTAGAACTGATCGCCATCCCGGCTGGAGAATTTTTCATGGGTTCCCCCAGTGATGAACCTGGACGCTACGACGACGAAAGCCCCCAGCATCAAGTCACTCTCTCCGGTTTTTTCATGGGGCGTTATCCCATCACTCAGGCTCAGTGGAGCGCTGTTGCTGCACTGCCCAAGGTTGACCGAGACTTAGAGGCAGATCCCTCACTCTTCAAGGGGGAAGACCGTCCGGTTGAGCGAGTGAATTGGGATGAGGCTGTTGAATTTTGTACTCGCCTTAGCGCCTACACGGGTCGCACCTATCGCCTACCCAGCGAAGCCGAGTGGGAATATGCTTGCCGTGCAGGTACCACAACGCCTTTCCACTTTGGCGACATGATTACCACCGATGTCGCGAACTATAGCGGCAGTGCCTACGCTGATGGGCCATCTGGCCAGTCTCGCGGTGAGACAAATCCTGTGGGTGAATTTGGGATTGCGAATGCCTTTGGATTGTCAGAGATGCATGGCAATGTGTGGG
>CAKZMO010000652.1 GCA_937128595.1 uncultured cyanobacterium
CAGGCGTGGTTGTACCGTATTGCGCACAACCTCGTCGCCAACTGGCATCGTGACCGGGGGCGGCGTAAGATCATCCCATTGGATGAGTTTGTGGCGATGACCCTTAGTTCAGAATCGCCGGATCGTCAAGCGGAGGACTCCGAAGAGCAGGAAGTGCTGCTGAGTGCGATCCGCCGCTTGCCGGAAGAACGGCAGCAATTGCTCGTCCTGAAGTTTATTGACAATTTATCCAACGCAGAGATTGGTGAGGTGATGGGCCGTACAGAAGGGGCCATCAAATCACTCTATCACCGCACGTTGCTAGCACTGCGCGATGACCTGGAACGGCAGCGCATGCAGCATCAACTGGAAAAACCGAACTCGATTAAAAAGCATGATCGAAAGCAGAGCTAGTAAACATGTCACATACGGAATTGTCGGAAGTCGAATTGCAGAATTTACTGGATGCCATTACGCAGCGTGTAGTCTGTGATCAAGAGGCAGTTGAGGGCATCCTGCGGCACTATGAGGCCAATCGTGAGAAACTCGCCCCGTATGCCCGTTTGATCGCCCATCTACACGAGGTACTGGTGCCGCAACAGCCGACCTCAACCTTTACCCATGACCTCAAACGGGAGTTGATCGGCCAGCAACAACGCAGTTTATTCAACTGGGGTGGGTTTCCCATCCGTGCGCAGATTGCGGCAGTGGCTGCAATTGTCGCTGGGTTCATCCTTTTATTGCGTCGTCGTAGCGGTGCGGAGATTGAGATGCCCGATAGCCTGGATATACCAGCCTTGCAACAGTAACCTTGCCAGCAAACCGGTATTTGACTATACTGGGTGGTGTAATGAGGAACTTATACAAATCTAACCCTACTCCTTAGCCACCTTCTTGACAAGGCGGCCTCTTGTCGTCTATACTATCGGTTCCCGTACCTCTGTTGATTCTTACTTATCAAATGAGAATAGCAGTTACACAAAATCCATCGGTGGACAAATTCAGGTGTGTGTTGTGCCCGCATACCTCGGTGTGTTGTCCTATTTCTCTGCCCATCTCGCAAGCAATAATTACTTGAGGAGCGGTTCAGTTGGAACTCACTACAACTAAGAACTATGCACGGACGGCTGAGGCGAGGGAACTTCCTTCACTAATCCAAGTGCAGCTACAGTCATTCCAATGGTTTGTCGAAGAGGGCTTGATCGAACTCTTTGATGAGATCAGCCCCATCGAAAGCTTCAACGGTAACCTCCGTTTATACTTCCCTGGCAATAGCCCGGAGGCTGAACAATTCGGCCTGAATTACTGGTTCGAGGAGCCGAAATACGATAAAGATCTGTGCCTAGAGCGCGATATGTCCTACTCTGCGCCGCTGTACGTCAAAGTCGCTTTGGTCAACCGGGAAACGGACGAGGTCGTAACGCAGGACATCTTCATGGGTGACTTCCCGTTGATGACGGAAAAAGGCACCTTTATTATTAACGGTACAGAGCGTGTCGTCGTCAGCCAGTTGATCCGCTCCCCTGGGGTATATTTTGACGCCGATGTGGACCGTACCACGGGGCGTATGCTCTCCAACGCCAAGCTGATCCCGGATCGTGGCGCGTGGATGGAGTTTGAGACCCGCAAGACTGACCACATCACCATTAAGTTCAACCGCAAACGTACCATCCCGGTGACGGTGATGCTGCGGGCATTGGCCGCCGTTGATGACGGCATGCCTGCTGACCTATCACCTGTTCAAACGGGTGATGATGATGAAATCCTCAGCTTGTATGCGGATGTGGATAATAACGAGGCCCATCAATACATCGCGGCGACGGTTAAGCAAGAGCCAGTCTGGGAATTGAAGAAAAACCAGACTGTGGCTGAGGCCGCGCTGCTGGAATTCTACAAGAAGATGCGCCCCGGCGACCCGCCCACGCTGGATAACGCCCGTGAATATCTGGAAAGCCAGCTATTTGATCAGCGGCGTTATGACCTGG
>CAKZMO010000653.1 GCA_937128595.1 uncultured cyanobacterium
GGGGGATCAGTCTTGTTCCAGCGTGTTGTCTAATACTTTTCAAACATCCTCTTATCGTTTGGTTTGGCAAAGCTCACTTATGAATCTCGATACATCTGCCACTAGCCCTCGTATTCTTTTGGTCAGCAATGACGATGTTTTGACTCAGCAAATGAGTCTTGATTTGAATGAGTCTGGTTATGAGACAGCGATCGCCACGAGTTCGGAGACCACGCTGTCACAAACTGACAACTTTTCTCCCGCATTAATCGTCGTCGATCGGATGTTGACTGGCGAGTCGGGGCTTGACCTATGTGGTCGCCTTAGAGCTTTTGGTTCGCGAACACCGCTGTTATTAATGATGTCGCGCGATGCGGTTAGCGATCGCGTCGCTTGCTTAGAGGCGGGCGCTGACGATTACTTCCTCAAGCCCTATCGCACAGACGATTTCTTGCGATTGGTTACCTTCTATCTGCAACCTAGTGCAGAAGAAGGTGAAGAACTGCGATTTGCTGATTTGGTGTTGGACTTGGCGAATCGACAGGTGATTAGGAGCGATCGCGCTGTCGAACTGACGGTTAAAGAATTTGAGCTTTTGAAGTATTTGATGGAACATCCCCGCGAGGTGATGACCCGTGAGCAAATTCTTGAGAATGTGTGGGGCTACGACTTCATGGGTGAGTCCAACGTGATAGAAGTCTACGTTCGCTACCTGCGGTTAAAAATTGAAGAAGAGGGAGGAAAACGTCTAATTCAAACTGTGCGGGGTGTAGGCTACGTTCTCCGAGAAAATTAACGATAACCGGACAATGATTGTGAGATTACAGATTAAGAAAACGCTGGTTCTAGCAAGCTTGGGGTTCAGTTTGCTGGTGCTGGGGTGCGCTCAGCCTTCCCAAGGGTCAGGCACATCGGATGAAACCTCTGAGACTTCTAAGCCTTCTACACCTTCTGATACAAGTTCACCCTCTTCAACCTCGGAGCAAGTTCAGTTGGGACAGAGCCTACCCATTTCAGCCCAGGTCATGCTGGGAGAAGAAATGATTGACCTTGAAGTGGCTACGACAGCCCGCGAACAGGCAATTGGCTTGATGTTTCGGCCAGAAATTCCTGACAACCGGGGAATGTTATTTCCCTTTGAGCCGCCACGCCCAGTCAATTTTTGGATGCGCAATGTACAGGTTCCGCTTGATATGGTCTTTCTCCGCCAAGGTGAAATTGTAGCGATCGCCCACAGTGTTCCTCCTTGCACAACGACGAACTGTCCTACCTATGGCCCAGACACTCCCGTAGATTCTGTGATGGAACTCCGGGGTGGACGTGCCGATGAGCTGAGCTTGGCTGAGGGCGACACGATTGATATTCAATTCCTCAGTTCGGGGCAATCCTCGTCGCTGTAAAAACGGTGAAAAAATCAGGAAAAAAGGCATTATTGCGATCGCAAAGCAACGACTACAATAATGCCTCATTTAGGATTAGAACTGCGGTGACGATGGCTTTGGCCATGACGCAGTTCTTAAATTCGACTCAGATGAATCTTGATTAGAAAATGAGCGCTGCTATGCACTACCTGTGAACGCTACGTTTGGAAACTTCGACTGGGCTTCGTTTAAAGAGGCACGCTTTCCTTCCTCTTGCCAGTAGTTGATGAGTTCTGTGGCTTGGTTTAGAAGGTCGATGCGATCAACCTCAGAAATCCAAGTTTTAGACTCTAGCTCAGTTTTGAGCTCTTCCCAAGCATCGTTACGAGGCCAGAAAAAGTAGGACGTGAGCGGGCTGGTTCCCTTACCCACGACCTGATCTACGGCAATGGCAACGTCCTTGTCTAACCAGAGCACCTTAAGGATAAACTTAGCCAAAAGACGGCACCTCCGGATCTATGGACACAATAAATGATTTACAGCCCATAATTATAACTCATGATGTAAGCCTTAGCTGGGTGTTGAGCTGATTCTCCGAAAAGTTGGAAAGGAGCTGATTTGACTTCAGCGCCTCAAGTAATTACAGTCGGCTCATCACGACCCGTCGTTTCTTGAATTTTGGCGATCTCGTCGGCAATATTAATCAAATCGGCTAAAGCCTCTTGAGGGTCTACGTGATGATGGGCAGAATCGGCTTCGTAACTTTCGAGATATAGTCGCAGAGTTGCGCCTTGGGTTCCGGTTCCGGAGAGACGGAAGACGATACGAGAACCATCCGTAAACCCAATTCGAATGCCCTGTTTTTCGCTAACGCTACCGTCTACCGGGTCGGTGTAGCTAAAATCGTCAGCATATTGAACGGTGTAAGACCCAAACGTTTTGCCAGGGAGATCGCTCAGCTGACTGCGGAGATGAGTCATGAGTTTGTTGGCGCGATCGCTCTCTACCCCCTCATAGTCGTGGCGAGAATAATAGTTGCGTCCATAGGTCTTCCAATGCTCGTGGACGATGTCTTCCACAGACTGTTTCCGGGCAGCCAAAATGTTGAGCCAGAATAGGACGGCCCAGAGACCATCCTTTTCGCGGACATGATTGGAGCCTGTCCCGAAGCTTTCTTCTCCGCAGAGCGTTGCTCGCCCTGCATCCAGCAGATTGCCAAAGAACTTCCAGCCCGTCGGTGTTTCGTAGCAGTCGATCCCCAATTTCTCAGCTACCCGATCAGCAGCCTGACTCGTGGGCATCGAGCGAGCAATTCCCGCCAGTCCATCTTTGTAGCCTGGAACTAATGTGGCGTTAGCGGCTAGTACTGCGAGGCTGTCACTGGGCGTAACGAAGAAGTTATTACCCAACACCATGTTGCGATCGCCATCGCCATCCGAGGCGGCTCCAAAGTCAGGAGCGTTGTTCCCAAACATCAGCTCGACCAAATCGTGAGCGTAGACAAGGTTGGGATCGGGATGCCCCCCACCAAAGTCTTCTAGAGGAACACCATTGACCACAGTGCCTGAAGGCGCGCTTAGTTTGTCCTCAAAAATTGCTTTTGCATAGGGCCCCGTGACCGCATGGAGCGAATCCATGCACATTCGGAAATTGCCACTGGCGAGATAGCGACGAATCTGATCGAAGTCAAACAACGTTTCCATCAGTTCGGCGTAGTCCGCGACAGCGTCAATGACCTCAACTTTCATCTCTCCAAGGGTCGTATCCCCCAAGCGACTCAGGTCGATATCAGCAGCTTCAAGGGTGAGATAGCGATCGATCACCTGACTGCGCTCGTAGATGGCCTGAGTCACCTTTTCGGGAGCTGGCCCTCCATTCCCGATATTGTACTTAATGCCAAAGTCTCCCTCAGGGCCGCCCGGATTGTGACTCGCCGAGAGAACAATGCCTCCGAATGCGGCATATTTGCGAATGATGCATGAGACGGCTGGCGTGGAGAGAATTCCGTCTTGCCCCACCATCACTTTTCCGACACCATTGGCTGCCGCCATTTTTAAGATGGTTTGAATCGCTTGCCGATTGTAATAGCGGCCATCTCCGCCCAAGACCAGCGTTTTCCCCTCAACACCTTCAAGGGCGTCAAAAATCGATTGAACGAAATTTTCCAGATAGTTGCGAGTTTGGAAGGTAGTAACTTGCTTCCGTAGACCGGAGGTTCCGGGTTTCTGGTCTGAAAAGGGCTGAGTTACAACAGTGCGAATGTTCATTGGGACGAGGAGTAGCTAAACAGCAAAAAATAAAAATGGCAATTCTAATGACAACTCTACAGAGTAGTGACCCAATTCAGAATATCGATGAATGAGTATTAGAACTGGCATCGCTAGAAATGAAGTGCTCCAGAACACGTGGAAGCGTTGTGGTTTTTCATCCTGTTGCACCCAGTCTATCGGCTAACTTAATACTTTCCATGCTCCATCCTTCAGATTCCGGACTCGGGTTCGCGAGTGTGGCATTTGCGTGTACGTCTCAATCACTTCTGCATTTCCTGCGTTAGTTCGCTGATTAGACTGACTGTCTGGTCAGTTTTTTCTGGCTAGTTCTTGCTGCTACAGGACTGATGTGCTTGATCTCGTCGTAGTTTCAACTGATCTTGACTGATGTTTAAGCTATAAAACTAAACGGCGACACGTCGGGTTGTGATCAATATCACGGGTATAAGGGCGATCGCGTCAACACATGACTACTGCTCTCGTCACCAGTGATGGACTTAGAACTCACAGCTCTCCCCCCTTAGCCATCACTGCTCTAGGGAAAACAAAGGTAGATACTGGCACTACTGAGGATGACCCATACTCAAAGACGCATGATTCAAGATCAGCAAAACAAGCCGAAATTGACTTAAAGCTAAGTTCAGTAATCGTTTCAGCTTGTTTTGAGGTATCGACCGGTAGGTGGGATCATTCAGCCAAAACTCACTTAAGACTGGAAACGTGCAACATGAATTTATCCGAAACCTCTGTTTCTACTTCTGCCATTCGAAACTTGTCTCTTGCCCACGCCGCTATCAAACATGCTCTTTATTTTATTGAGCTGGATGCGCAATCTCAGGCCGTTTCTTATTGCGATTATGCGGCAGAGCATTTGAGAGAATTTGTCCGACACGTCAAAGTTCCTCTCTGTGAAGCCTCGGATCAAGAACCTCAGGTCAAATTTGCAACTCATTAGACGAGCGGGTTGAAACGACCGTCTTTGCTCGACAACTGAAGAGATTCAACGCGAGGGGTAAGATGCACTATAAAATGTATGGGCATCTCTGCTGACAGATCGTGCGTTTAAGGCGTCTTACCCAATGGCAGCTAGAGAGAATAGATTTTTCGATTTTGAGGCAATAGCTGCGGTGACAGAGCTTGAAACAATTCAGAAGTGGCTAAACCGGGGTGTGACTGAGGTTTTTCCTCACCAACCCGAATCAGACAACCCTGAAGAAAATTTGGTGCAGCGAATTCTCAAGTGCGATCGCCCGCTGCGAGTCAAGTTTGGCATTGATCCAACAGGGGCAGAGATTCACCTCGGACACAGCATCGTCTTTCGCAAACTACGAGATTTTCAAGATGCAGGACATACAGCTGTCCTCATCATCGGTGACTTTACGGCTCGAATTGGCGATCCCACGGGCAAGTCAGAGGTGCGCAAGCAACTGACTGAGGAAGATGTCAAGCAGAATGCCGCCAGTTATCTCGAACAGGTGCGCCCTATTCTCGATTTTGATACGCCTGGACGATTAGAGATTCGCTACAACTCTGAGTGGCTGTCAGGCTTGGATTTAACAAAAATTTTGGATCTGCTTGCCACGATGACGGTGGGGCAGATGTTGGCAAAAGAGGGATTTGCTGAACGATACAAAAAAGAGTCGCCCATTTATCTACATGAATTCCTCTATCCGTTGATGCAGGGCTACGACTCGGTCGCAGTCGAGGCTGATGTAGAGCTGGGTGGAACTGATCAGAAGTTTAACTTGGCAGTGGGACGAGACCTTCAGCGCCACTTTGGTCAGCGGCCTCAGTTCGGTTTGCTGATGCCGATTTTGATTGGCACCGATGGCGAACAGAAAATGTCGAAGTCACTGGGCAATTACGTCGGGTTGCAGGAAGAGGCTCTATCGATGTACTCGAAGCTGGAGAAAACTCCAGACAGTATCATCAACGAGTATTTTGAGCTGCTGACTAAGCTTGACTTGGATGGATTGCCTGAGAATCCGCGCGATCGCCAAAAGCTCTTAGCCCTCACGGTCACCAGCCACTATCACGGAGAAAATGCTGCCAAAAATGCCCAGAAAGCAGCCCTCACATTGGTACAAGGAGACGCCGCTCAAGCAGAGGCCGTTCCTGAGTTTTCACTGTCTGATGTCGAATTTCCTGTGAAGCTGTTTTTCTTACTTGGCGCAAGTGGTTTGTGCAAGAGCAGCGGCGAGGGACGACGACAGATTCAAGGAGGCGCAGTGCGTCTAGATGGAGAGAAGATCACCGATCCCAATGTCACCTATGAGAAGCCAGAAGCATTGGCAAGCACTGTGCTCCAAGTTGGGAAGAAAAAATTTATTCGTCTAGTCGATTGATATTCAGTTCAATTTCTAGGATTTTTTTTAGGGAGGAAAGATCATTGATTCTCCTTCCACGCCTTCACTTTGCACAACAATACCCATTGTGATCAACCGTTATGTCTGCCCAAGACCGAATCATTGTGCCCCTCGATGTTTCTACTGAGGCAGAGGCGATCGCCCTCCTCGATCGCTTACCCCAGGTCTCATTCTGGAAGGTTGGACTGGAGCTTTTTGTAGGGGCGGGGCCAACCATTTTGCAGATTTTGAAAGAGCGGGATAAGAGGATCTTTCTGGACTTGAAGTTTCACGATATTCCTAACACTGTGGCTGGGGCTTGTCGCTCAGCGGTGCGATACGGTGTGGACTTATTGACCATTCACGCCGCTGCTGGACGAACGGCGTTGGAATCTGCTCAATCCGCCCTAGCCGAAGCCGCTGGTGAAACGAACCAATCGAGTCCAAATCTGATTGCAATCACGCTGCTAACGAGTCTCAGTTCTCGCGATCTCGCTTTTGATCTGAAAGTTCCTGTGGAGCTGCCTGAATATGTGTTGAACATGGCTCTGATGGCGAAAGAAAGTGGCTTAGCAGGCATCGTTTGCTCTCCTCAAGAAGCGTCTCAAATTCGAGAGGTTTGTGGTAACGGCTTTCTGCGGGTTTGTCCTGGAGTGCGTCCAACCTGGGCTGCAACTGGGGATCAGCGGCGATCGCTCACTCCCAAGCAGGCGATAGAAGCTGGAGCGAGTTATTTAGTGATTGGTAGACCCATCACGTCAGCAGATGAACCAGCCGCTGCATTCGAGCGTATTTGTGCAGAGCTTGGAACGTGAGAATGGTCTACAGGTGCCAGAAGTTCAGCCAGGTAACTTAATCACCCTAGTTTGCCAAACTGAAAATCGCTGACTTTAGACGCTGTAGAGCGCCGACTGTAGAAACAAGAAGAAGCACGATTCTATGGCATAGCCTCTCTCCATAGACTTAGTCATTTAGGAGTGAAGTCTTCACCGTTTCCGGATTCGACTTAAATGGGCAGTCTAACTATGTAAGCCCATTTAGATAATTTACTTATTCTTTTCTTCGTAACAGAAAATACTCATTTATTCCGTTACGGAGCTTTTACAGACAACCGTTGCCAATATCTCCTCTTGCCTTTTTATGGTCACACATCAGCAGTTTGCCGACACATCCTCAACTCAATCTCAAACCAGCGTAGATGCTTCTGAAACGGGGTTGAATCAGTGTGATGCTCAGCGTTTGATTTTGTTTAGTGGCAAAGGAGGAGTAGGCAAGACAACGCTCTCTTGTGGTTTTGCCCGTCGATGGGCACACCAATTTCCAGACGAGCAGATTCTTCTAATTTCAACTGATCCTGCACACTCTCTGGGAGACGTGCTGCAAACAGAAATTAGCAATACTCCCTCAGCACAGGCTGATTTACCGAATCTCAAGGTACAGGCTCTCGACGCTGAAAACCTCTTGATGTCTTTCAAAGAGCGGTATGGGTCGGTGCTAGAACTCCTAGTCGAGCGAGGCAGCTTTGTGGAAGGTGGCGACCTGACTCCGGTATGGGATTTAAGCTGGCCGGGACTTGACGAGCTGATGGGCATTCTCGAAATTCAGCGACTGTTTCGGGATCAAGAGGCCGATCGTGTTGTCGTTGATATGGCTCCGACAGGGCACAGCCTCAACCTGTTTGGTCTGATGGACTTTCTGGATAAGCTGCTGGACTCTTTGGAACTGTTTCAGGGAAAGCACCGCGAAATGAGCGAGCGGCTGGCGGGGCGACACGTTCAGGATGAAGCTGACGATTTTCTAGACGAGATTCGTACGGAGCTAACTACAGGACGACAGTTGCTCCAAGATACGGTAAAAACAGCTTGTCTGATTGTGGCTATTCCAGAACCCATGAGCTGGGAAGAAACCCGACGATTCGTTGCGTCTTTGGATGAGCTGAGCATTCCTGTCGGCGGGATCGTTGTCAACCACTTGATTCAATACTTTCAGGGACAAGAGGTTGAGAATGGCGATCGCGCGACTCACTCTGAACAGCGTCTCATGGTTAGCAAGTTTCTTGAGATTGCCCAAGAGTTTCCTACAGCGATCCCCGTCTTCCGAGTCCCTCAACAAGAGGCCGAACCTGTCGGCAGTGACGCTCTCGATGGCCTGATGCAGCAAATTCAGGTAGCATCTCCTGCCGATCCGGCTTATCAAAATGTAGAGATGCCCGCTGTGGTCTGGCCTGACAAAATTGAGCCCGGATTTGATGACTTTATTGCAGCCGGGCGGCAGCTCGTCATTTTGGGTGGCAAAGGTGGGGTAGGTAAAACAACGGTGGCAGCAGCGATCGCCTGGGGTATGGCGGAAAACCATGGCGATCGCAATATTCGAGTCATCTCTATCGACCCAGCCCACTCCCTTGGAGATGCGTTTGGCAAGGCGTTGGGACATGAGCCTTCTGATATTGCTCACAATCTCAGCGCTCAAGAAATCGATGCCGAAGTCGTGCTTGAGCAGTTCCGAGAAGACTATCTGTGGGAACTAGCTGCGATGATGAGTGGTGACACCGGAGATGAAAATCTTCAGCTTGCCTATGGGCCAGAGGCTTGGAAAAATATCGTGTCTCAGTCTCTCCCTGGGATCGACGAAATGCTCTCGCTGTTGGCGATCGTTGAGTTGCTGGAGTCAGGCAAGCAGGATCTGATTGTTCTTGACACGGCACCGACTGGACACTTGCTCCGCTTTCTAGAGATGCCTACCGCGCTGGGAGACTGGTTAGCTTGGATCTTTAAGCTGTGGATTAAGTACCAAGATGTCGTCGGACGGGTCGAACTCATGAGTCGTCTGCGCACCTTGAGAAAACGGGTGATGGATGCTCAGAAAAAGCTTCAGAATCCTGAATATACAGAATTTATTGGCGTGTTTCAGGCGCAATCCGCCATTTTGGCAGAGTCAGAACGGCTCACTCAAGCGATGGAAGACAAGGGTATTTCTCATCGCTATGTGGTTCACAACCGACACCGTTCCGACCAAAAGGATTTCGCGTCACGGTTTCCTAACCAAGAGGTGATCAAACTCCCCAGACTTCCGCGTGCGATCGCCCCTTTGGAACAAATTCAGGGCGCAGCTCGTCTTTTGTTTTAGCTCTCGTTTGGAAAAATCATCAGCAACGCTAAGCTCAGTCTACAACCTTGATCAGTCCAATATTGAGGTGCTTGAAAATCTTGTCGATCAGCTCCATTTCAGAAGGAGGCGGCACGAACTCAGAACGGGCGATCGCCAACAACGTTGTACGGTCATAGGGCGTGACTCGACGAGATGTGAGAATCTGAGCCAGAATCTGTCGAAAAATGACTTCCGATGGTCGCATAAGTTTTTCTGCCAACGGGTTTTTAAAAGAGTGAGCTGTTCTCCAATACTCTTCGATACGGGCGACTCATCAGTGCTCTTGTAAGAACGACTGAGAGTAGACGGTTCGAGGCGCTCATGGTTCAAAGTATTGGCTTCAGATGCGCCGCTGTTGAAAACATTGATGTTTTTTAGATAGCACCCGCGAAAACTAAGGCGCTTGATCGTAATGCCTATCTTCATGAAGATGCCTTGAAGTAGGAAACCGTATTTTCCATGAAAAACTGTGCTGAACTTCTGGACGCGTATTGATGCAGCGCACAGATTTTTCCATCGTTATCGAACCAATGTCAGCTAATTTTGTTAAAGCATTCTGAGCGATCGCCCTACTTTGCCGTAGTCTCGTTTAGGATTCAGGTTAGTTGAGTTCAGTTTGGCGAGTCCGCTTGAGCCATCCGTATTCCTACGTGATTTTGCCTCGCCAAATGGTGAGCATAGGAAAATCCAATGGCTTAGTAGTCCGCGATTTCTATGACTGAGAAAGAGTTTGGACTTGCTCAATGAGTTGAACGGCAATCGACCTAATGAATTTCCACTAGACCTATGACTACGAAACAAGTTTTTTCTAACTTCCAGGACATGTTAGCCCAGAGCGATCGCCCACTTTTGGTCGATTTTTATGCTCACTGGTGTGGCCCTTGCCGCATGATGGCTCCGATTTTGGAAGAGGTGAACAGTCGACTAAAAGGCAAGCTCCAAGTCGTGAAGATCGATACTGACAAGTACCCACAAATGGCAGGACAGTATGACATTCACGCCCTACCAACGCTAGTTTTGTTCAAAGATGGTCAGCCAATTCACCGCATAGAAGGAGTGGTGCAAGCAGATGGGCTGATTCAGCAACTGACGCCCTTGCTTTGATCCGGATGTGAATCGGCTACTTGTTACGGGAGGAGCTGGCTTCATCGGAACAAATTTCGTGAAGTACTGGCTGGAGCAATATCCGGGCGATCGCCTTGTGGTACTCGACGTGCTGACCTACGCAGGATGTCGAGCCAATCTTGCTGAAGAGTTGAAACGGCCTCAGCTTCGGTTTGTGCGGGGTGATATTGGCGATCGCGCCCTCGTCGATACGTTGTTGCGAACGGAGTCGCTGAATGGAGTCGTGCATTTTGCGGCGGAATCTCATGTCGATCGCTCGATCGTGGCTCCCGATCAGTTCGTTCAAACCAACGTTGTAGGTACCTATACTCTGCTCGATGCTTTCTATCATCACTGGGTCGAGCAGAAACGTCCTGCAAGCTATCGGTTTTTGCACGTTTCTACTGACGAAGTGTACGGCAGCCTTAGCCCTGATGCGCCAGCCTTCACAGAGAGTTCGCCCTATGCACCGAACAGCCCATATTCTGCTTCTAAAGCAGGCAGTGACCATCTCGTGCGGGCATACCATCGCACCTATGGACTGCCAACTCTGACAACCCATAGCTCTAATAACTATGGAGCCTATCAATATCCTGAAAAACTAATTCCGCTGATGATTTTGAATATGCTTCAGGGAAAGCCTTTGCCTGTCTACGGCGATGGGCAGAATGTTCGAGACTGGGTTGAAGTTGGGGATCATTGTCGAGCCTTGGATACGATATTGAGTCGGGGCGTTCCAGGAGAAGTGTATAACCTGGGAAGCAACATAGAAATCAGAAATATCGACTTGGTGCACCAACTGTGTGATCTGATGGATGAGCTTGCGCCTTATGTGCCCATGCGTCCCACGCGTCAACTGATTACCTTTGTGCGCGATCGCCCTGGTCACGATTTTCGCTATTCGCTCAATTCCCACAAAGCTGAAACGGTATTAGGCTGGTTGCCAACACAGTCGTTTCAAGAGGGGCTACGCCAAACAGTTTTGTGGTACTTGCACCATGAAGACTGGTGGCGATCGCGTCTCGGAACAGGTTCTAGAAAACAGCCCTAGCTTGCATCTGAAGGATTCAATTCGATATCGGTTAGCCGATCGACGTCGACAAGAGGGCTTCGCCATCTCCATCGATCACGACTCCTGCTATCCAGGCATTCCAGTCATGGCGCTGAAACCACTGCACAGCAGACTCAGCCTCGCTGGGCGGCACAATCGCCACCATTCCAATGCCCATGTTGAATGTGTTGAACATCTCCTCTATAGCAATTTCACCTGTTGCGGCAATCCACTCGAAGATTGGGGGAACTCGCCAGCTTTTATCATGGATTTCGATGGCCTGCTGAGAGGTGATACATCGCGGCAAATTCTCAGGCAATCCACCTCCTGTAATATGGGCAAGACCGCGAATAGATAATCCTTCTCGAAGAGCCGTCAGAATCGGGTTCACGTAAATTTGTGTTGGAGTGAGCAAAACCTCACCTAGAGACTGTCCTTCTAAAAGACTAGGGCGATCGCTGTAACTGAGGCCAGCGCTTTCAATCACCTTTCGCACTAGACTGAAGCCGTTGCTATGAACCCCGCTGCTGGGAAGAGCGATCGCCACATCTCCAACCTGTACTTTGCTGCGGTCTAAAATTTTGCTCTTCTCTACAATGCCAACGCAGAACCCCGCCAAGTCATATTCCCCAGGATTATAAAACCCTGGCATTTCTGCAGTTTCGCCCCCCAACAAAGCGCAACCCGACTGGCGACATCCTGCTGCAATACCAGTTACAACTTGGGCTAACTGTTCAGGCTTCAGTGCTCCCGTTGCAATGTAGTCCAGAAAAAATAGCGGTTCGGCTCCAGACGTTAAAACATCGTTGACACACATCGCAACGAGATCGATGCCGACGGTGTCGTGGTGATCCAGAGCATGGGCTATCTTGAGCTTTGTGCCAACGCCGTCAGTCCCAGACACCAAAACCGGAGACTGATACCCTTCTGGAACCTGAAAAAAGCCACTGAATGCACCCAGTTTGCCGAGTACCTCTGGACGATGTGTTGCCTCTACAGTGTCTTGAATGGTTTTGACAAAAGCACGTCCAGCTTCGACATCAACCCCAGCGTCTCGATAGTCCATGTGTTTAGAGTGTTTTCAGAGAGTCAACGGCGTTCAATGCAGACTGTATTGTATAGCAAGAGACAGAATTCAGCATTCGAGATTCAGAATGAAATGCCTGCTAAGCAAGAGGTTGAGCCTTTCAGCTTGCCTCAAGCGAACTGCGATTTACTATACCTGAGGCGATCGCCTGTTTAGCAGCAATTCTCATTATGGTTACGTCTCAGCACCTGCAAATAAATTCTATACATTACGCAAAAGTCTGTAAAAGTTTTGCGAGTACTGACTTTCACCTTCTGGTTGCGAGAGTGTGTATGTATTTAGAACGGCGTTGTTGCATGAAGAGGAGTTGCGGAAGGATAAGGACATGATCAGTTTCAGCTACCACACAAAAACCCCGCCATGATCCCTCAATACCGCATCCGCAACTGGTCTGAGTATAACGCTGGACTGAAGCAACGGGGAAGTCTCACCTTCTGGCTCGACGCGTCCGCATAAGAGGCATGGATGGTTGAGATCTCAGTGGCAAGCCTGGAGCATCCAACCTCTATCGCGACTTGGTCAGCCTGACTATGGGGACACTGAAAGCGGTCTGTCGACTAACTGGACGGCAATGCTAGGGGGTGATCGAATCGATGTTTGAGCTGATGGACATTGAGTTACCGGTGCCGGATCACCGCACCCTGTCGCGGCGCTTGGGTCACCTATCGGTTGCGCTACCCGTGATGCCTAAAGAGGGTGCTCGCCATGTCGTGGTGGACTCAACGGGGGTAAAAGTGTATGGCGAGGGGGAATGGAAAACCCGTCAGCATAGCATTAGCAAACGATTGTCATGATGGAGAAGTACTGAACGATGTGTTGGACGCGATTGAAGCGCCCATCGAGCAAGTCTCGACCGATGGGGCTACGACCATAGCCATTGCGATGACGAGATTGAAGCCAAAGGAGCCAAAGCGGTTATTCCCCGCGCAAGGGTGCCAAGATTTGGCAGCATGGCAATGGCAGCGCTAAGTCGCACCCACGGGATGAGAAGCTGCGCTCTGTCGGCAAGCATGGACACAAACGCTGGAAGCAAGACTCCGGCTATCATCGTCGTTCGATTGCTGAAACCATCACGTTCCGCCTCAAGGCCATTTTTGGCAGCTATCTGAGTGCGCGTAAGACTGACAATCAAGCCGTGGAACTGTTCATCAAGTGTGCTGCGCTGAACTCCATGATTCAGAGCGCTAAGCCCGATAGCCCATTTACCAAACTGAGAATTGCTGTGCAAACAACAAGCGGAACATCTGCCCAAAACTATCGGATATTTGTCGCAGTAAAAATATTTATCGCAGTATAGTGCTACGCGCTGATATAAAACCAATAGTTGATGGAGCAGCCGCGCACCGCGCGGCTGCTCCATCAATATCTGTCCTAACCTATCTGCGCATTGCTATAAAAACGTAAACCACATAAAACGAAAAGAGACGGAACAATATCCGCCTCTCCTCTACAGTTTGAAAATCTTGGAATTAGTGAGTCCAGCATTTCACGGCAAGTCTTGCGCGCTTAGCCAACACCCGGAAAGTGATCAATCTGAGCATAGCCGCTGAAAACCAGTTCTTTGCCCTGAGTCTCCAAACGGTTGATCCGCATCATGACCCCATCCAGATCGAATCTGTCTAAGTCAACCATCTCATTGAGAATACCTGCAAATGTCTCCGTCAGGAGCTTCGAGAGGTATAGGTAAGATTCATCCACCTCTTCGGGTTCGAATACAGGGTCGGAAAAGAGGATGCGACGTCGCTTTTCAACAGCTAGAGTCGCCGTCAGGCGAATCGGTACATCATTTTGGTTCGGTAAATCTGTAAGGGCAAAAATCTTGACCTTGTTGTCTTGAAGAAGCTGAACCTCTACTCTCTTGAACGAGACAGGCTCGCCTCCCGAAAGATTTAGAAGAGCTTCAGACTCCACATCTTCTAGCTTCTTCCGTACCAACTCGGCATCAAATGCCGCATTGATAGCTTCCTCAGTTAGTATAACTTTCGCTACCGCTTGAGTCGGCTGTCGGAGGCGCAGCTTGCCTCCCATGAGCGCTGATACATCGATCGCCACCGCATCCGTTTCGAACGACATTTCTTTGACTTGAAAGTCGCGCCGGATAACGAGATCTCGACCATTCATCTTGAAGCTGTCGATACTGCCCTGTAGCAGCTTGCTCGATGGGTTGCATCGAACGGCCACGGCAACATCACCGCTTTTCGAAAATAGGTGGCGAATCGACTGGCTTGCTACTGTATTAAGCATTTTTTCTCCCCAGTCGCCCGTAGATTTGTTTGCCAGTCCGGTGAAGCCTCCGAGCATAGGTATACGGATTTAGACAGTTCTAGCTTAGTTGTAACAAAATATTAACGCAAACGACAACAAAAATGCTCTTATAGTTTCTATAAGTTAAATTTATTAGGCTTATGTAAATATTGCTTGACTTTTACGCTTTTGTGATCGCCAGCACTATCGTTAATGATGCGGTAACGCAGAAGCGGAACGAGCATTGAGATGGGAAAGGGCGATCGCCCCTGTGCAGTTTCATTCTCTCAGCAGCAGGTCACTTCATACGATATTTCAACCAAGGCTTGGGGCAGAGCACTGTACTCTCACTCACAGCTTGCTCGTCAAAGATGGAGTTTTGAGAATAACGGTGTATGAATTTGGCTCTTATCGATTTGGGCACAACGTCAAGTACCGAATAATAAAGCGTTGCACAGCATGGAATGATGCGGAAAGATTTAACTCATGGATGACCTACTGTAGGGGCATCGCATTGCGATGCCCCTACCAAAATCATTCTTCGAATGTGCAACGCCAATAATAAAGACATGGAAGCGTGTCACTTCTTCAACAAAGCGAAAAAGTAACACGCTTCCAACGCATTGAACTGAATTGACCGAATTACACAGTCGCAGCAGCATTTAAAGAATGATGACGCGACAAGTTATGACGCGATGAATTCATTCCATTTCTGAACGAGGTATGTGTTTTCGGTCATCGTGGAGTTCCAGCAGACGATGTTGCCAAAGCGCTCTTCAAAAGAGCCTCCATCACGCTTTGCGCCTTCTTTGGCTAGCGTTGTGCCAAACGGATCAATGATATCTTCAGACGCTTCTTTGCCTTCGTACCAGTAAGCCCACTCAGCTTCAGACATGTACTTCTTAGCGTTTTCTGGCGAAGCACTGTAGTAGCCTTGGCGACCTAAGAACGCGCCGACCCAGCCTTCCAACATCCAGTTGATGTATTCATAAGCGGCGTCAAGCTTCGCTCCTTCTAGATTCTTCGAGAGACCAATGCCGCCGCCCCAGCCTCGATAGCCTTCTTTCAAAGGAGCATAGACACATTCAATACCTTTGGACTGGACTGCGGTGACAGCAGGTGACCACATCGACTGCAGTACGACTTCCCCAGACGACATCAGGTTTACCGACTCGTCGAAAGTCTTCCAAAACGCACGAAACTGTCCAGCTCGCTTTTGCTCTTTGAGAATTTCAGTAATCTGGTCAATTTCTTCCTTCGTCATGTCACCTTTGTCGCCAAAGGTCATCAGTCCTAGTGCCTCTGCGACCATTGCTGCATCCATGATCCCAATCTGAGGAATATCGAGAATAGAGGTCTTCCCTCGGAATTCCTCGTTGAACAGTTCGCCCCAGCTTTCAATATTTCGACCGACTAAATCCGGGCGATATCCCAAAGTATCAGCGTTGTACTGAAAGGGGATCATCGTGGCGTAGTCAGTAGGAGAGCCAGCAAATTCAGAGGAATCTGGCCCCGTCAAATACTGAACTTTATAAGGGGCAGTTCCTTGTGACTGCTCGACGGGCATTCCATTAAATTCGCCTGTACGGAAAAAAGAAACGATCTTGTCATAGTCGGTGATGCGGCTGACGTCAATCGGCATGAGGTTACCGGAAGGTACAACCAACGGCAAGCTAAAATATTCCCCATCAAAAATGTCGTATTGATCGGGCTGAGTGATGGCGATTTGATTGTTTTCTTCTGTGCTCAAAGCTCGCATCTCTAGTTTAAATCCGAGATCTTCTTGAGCTTTATCTCGAATTTCATTAATTTGAGAAACACCTGTTCCGATCAAACTAAGGGTGACATCTTTTACCGAATCAGTGGTAACTTCTGGCCCCGAAGCCGGGTTGTTGGGTGTACCTTCTGGAGCAGCACAACGAGTTGTTGCAAGAAACGCTCCAGCAGCAAGACCTGTGCGGAGTACCGTACGTCGTGAGATGTTAGACATGAATGTTTCCAGTTTTGTATATTAGCAAGTGGACGTTTATCGGTCATATTGTAGTTTTATCTTTGACCCAAAAAGAGTCTAACGGACTGCTGAATGGGTCGAGTCAGATATTGGTTTTCCTTTAGCATCTGATAAAAACATAGTTGATAGATACAAGACAGTGAACAAAAGCTGACACATTTACAGGAAAGAAAGAATTCTAGCAACGTAACGACGCAACAAATAGCAATGTTGTGTTAGCAAAGCTGCACTTTACTTCCACTGAGTCAAACTCTATTGGAAAACGTTAGTGTGCTAGAAAAATACAGTCTTTGGCGAACCATTCCACCATGACAACTTGGCCTTCATTGAAAGAATGATTGACCCAGTCTGTCGTGCGTATTTTGTAGAGCAGCTCTTTTCCTGATCTTTCGAGAGCAAGGGAAACACGAGTCACATACCCCGTAAACTCAATCGCTGTGATTCTGGCTGATAGCTGGTTCATCGGAACTTCTGCAGAAGGTTCGGTGGCGTCATCGAGCGATCGCAGCTTCAAACAATCGGCTCGAACACAGCAAGCAGCATCGATACCTGTTTGTGCAGAGTCGCCGCGACAGTAAATTTTGCCGAGGCGATCGCACTCAATCTGGATCAAACATCCCGTCTCATCCTCAACGGCACTCGCCACATGCCCCTCAAAAATATTGTTGTCGCCTGTGAATTGGGCTACAAACTTAGAGATTGGATGAGTGAAGATTTCTGACGGTGTACCAACCTGATCAATCCGTCCATGATCCATCACTACGATCTGGTCGGATAAAGCATAAGCTTCGTCTTGGTTGTGAGTCACCTGGATAAACGTCATGCCAAACTGCTGTTGCAGCTTTCGCAGCTCTCCCCGTGTCTTGACCCGCAGCGTCTCATCTAGGGCACTAAGAGGCTCATCGAGCAGCAGCACTTGAGGCCGCGTGATGAGTGCCCGTGCCAATGCAACCCGCTGTTGCTGGCCGCCGCTCAACATGCTGGGCTTACGCGTTGCAAACGTGCCCAATCCGACAATATCTAGCATCTCTTCGACTCGCTTGCGTCGCTCGGCTTCTGGCACATGAGCCATCCGCAACCCAAACTCCACGTTTTGCCACACTGTTTTGTGGGGAAACAGGGCGTAATTTTGAAACATCATGGCGGTGTTTCGCTTCGCTGGTGGCAGATTGTTAATCCGCAAGTCGCCGATAAAGATATCGCCTTTGGTAATGTGCTCGTGGCCTGCAATCATTCTCATTGTGGTCGTTTTGCCGCAACCACTAGGCCCTAGTAAGCAACAATAAGACCCCGCAGGAATAGAGAGGGTGATATTTTCAACGGCTATGACTGGGCCGTACTTTTTGGTAACAGAATTGAGAACAACTCCTTCCAACTCACTTTCTGGCATCGCCTGGTTAACAGATAATGTCTTAGAGTCGATCTTTTGGGTGTCTTGCATGATGAATATTTTTCATGACAAATGCGCTTACGAATCAAGATCTAAAGTGAAGTTTGATAGGTCAGGCGACGCTCCGTTCGAAACCTCTGAATCTATCAAAAACTCTCTCTTCAGATAGAGAGTCACTCGTTGGTCTTTATTCAAAGGGGTAAAGCAAGGGCGCACTGTATCGTTGAATACATTATGTTTATAATGCATTTGGGAAGAGGGGCGATCGCTCTCAACCCCGGTGCCACTTCAACGGTGCCACTTCAACCCCAGTGTCGAGTATTGATGGAGTCAAATTATCCCACTACAGGAGCGATCGCCCCTCTCAGCCCCCCCCTTCTCAGGTAGGATGGATTGCGTTCAGGCGATGGTGCAACACCTTCGCTATCACCAGCATTCATGACGCAGGGGGTTTCCTATGAGCGAGTCTTCATCGAAAGTTGTGTTTATCTGTGGCTCTGCCCTACGAGGACAGCCTGACCACGACAATCTTCAAGCAGCGACCTTTGTAAGCGAGGCTCAGACGGCTCCGAAATATCGGCTCCACGCGGTCAAAGAGGGTTGGCATCCGGGTATTTATCAGACCGAGACAAACGGCATTTCGATTCCTGGCGAACTCTATGCAATGACTGCTGAACAATACGAATATCTAAAAGCTAATGAGCCGCCTCACATGTATCCAGAAGAAGTGGAACTCGCTGATGGTGGAGTGGCGATCGCCTTCTTGTATCCCAAAGAGCTGATTGAGCAAGAGGGCTGGCCTGACATTTCTGATCATGGCGGATGGGCAGCCTACAAAGCAGCGCAGTA
>CAKZMO010000654.1 GCA_937128595.1 uncultured cyanobacterium
CGCGATCAGATATTCCGTGTTAGCCGTCGGCGACAGATAGGGACGGTTTAGTAACACCGTATAAATCGCTGTCGGCAGCAGTTCACATAGATCGTCACTCTTGTAGAGATACCCATCCACACCCCAATTGAACAGATCACGGATAAGCAGACCATCCACCAAACTCCCCATCACGATGATCTTGACCGTTGGCCGCAGCTCGCGTACCTGCTCCACCGCATTCAATATGTCCAGGCTGTGCAGATATTCCCCCATCAACACCGCATCGGGACGGGTTAGGCTGACCATGTCCAGCAAATCATCCACGCAGCGGGCTGTTCCGACTACCGCAAAGCGATGGTCGTCTTGCAGCACCCGCTGTGCCCCCAGTATCACCACATCTGCGTCATCGGCGATGACCACTCGTATGCTCATGTCTCCCTCGGATAAAACTCGTTGAACTCATGCCGCCAGCATAGCAGATCGCTTTCTGATAAAGCTGCAAATTTGACACATAGTCATTGAATTATTTCAGTGACAGGCATAACCACGCTCACAGTAAGCCTTTTTCGATGGCTGCTGCGATGATCTGATCACTATTCTGTACGTGTAAGTTTTCACGCAGTTTTCGCCGGGATCGATATACTGCATGGTCACTGATGTCCAATGCTACAGCGATCTCCTGAACAGTACACCCATCACGCATCAAACGAGCGACATCCATATCACGGCGACTGAGGCGAGGTGGCGTTAAGCTGATGCCTGTATAGAGTAACCGCGAAGCCTGTGAGGAGAGATACCAATCCCCTCTACCAATCGCTTCTATCGCGTGAATAAGTTGGCTGGCAAAATGATCTTTGCGATAGATAAACGCCATTGTACCAATTTTGAATAACGCCTGTATATAATCCACACTCAGATGCGTACTCACCATGACGATAGCAAGCGAATTGTGTCGTTGATGAATATCACTGACCTGCTTCAGTATGTGAGGTGGCTCAGCTATCGAGTCATGGAAAAGCAATACGTCAGCTATGTGCGATTGCAGAAATTTCTTGCATGGTCGCAACGCTGAGAACGTACCAACAACATCAGCATTGAGTTCAGACTTTTTCAGCAATGTCTCCATACCGTTGCGGCTGATATCATCCGCATCCAAAATGATGATCTGATTTGTTTGCATATGTGCTTATCCTCCACACTAATTTGAGATATTCAATACCTTGCGCAATAGTCTGACTCCACTCGCTTCGTCATCAGCAAAGTGAATGAGATTACCGATGGGTGGATGCATAATACGAACCATACGAGCAAGCCCAAAGAAAATTGGATGGGCACGGATTAGCACTACCGGACCAGCGTTATCGGGTTTGCGGCGTGAAAGTTGTATACCCTTCTGAATTGATCCGGGTGGAATGTGCGCAATACCTTTGACATCCAGCACAGTACCGATAACCTGATCTGGAATCGCATTTACCATATCAATCGACTCCTCCAGTACACGGTTGAGTTCTTTTGTGGTAAATGGTGGATATAGTTTGAGCAACAAGATTTGTGGTTCCAGCCAACGAACATCAATCGCCATGTATGCCCCTTTAGTCATATTTCGAATTATATTGGTATAGATATTTGCACCAATTATAGAAATATAGTATATTTTGTCAACTTTATGACTATAATATTCTCTAAAAATTGATCCTCTCATACCAGACCATGATGCAACCTGATCAATTGACACCCAACCAGGAGGATGGTCATTATGGGAATAATGAGAATGCTTACCCGCATTATCGACACCAACGGCACAATCTATAACGAGTGGTGTGATGAGGACGAGACCATTTTACGCATGGTATTCGAAGATGATTGGTCATGGATGCAGTGCTTCTGGCAGATGCTGCGTGCAGGCGTCATCCAACGCCGGAACAAACATTTTCTGGGCATGATCTATGATTTATCAGCGAGTGACGCTCTACCTGATGGAGTGTGGCTTGTCGCCAAGTTGGAGTGGATATGGGAGCCTAAACACTGGCCTGATACAATGAAACGCATTGTCGTCATTGGTGATGATCCCGTTATTGACGAGTTATTTGAGATACGTGAAGCAATCGCACCCTATACAATTCAGTACTTTAAACGTGCTGACACGCTACAGGAGGCTATCGAATTGATCCACAGTTGGGAGTAAATCCAGCCGACACACAATCAAAGCCACAATCTAGGGTTTTGTATATACTGAAGAACATAACATGACAGCATTCAATTGGAGATCCTATGACACACTGGCTCAAACAACGACGTGAGATCCTGAAAATCACACAAGATCAACTAGCTGAACGGCTCTGTGCTGGTGGGATGAATATCACGAAAGCCGCTATTTCCAAGTGGGAGCTTGGAAAAGCCTCACTACCCTTGCAAACTACATCAAACCGACATCTGCTTGCACATGCACTCGAACTCACAATCCCGGAACTCCTGGCCCTTGACGGGTACGAGATCGCCCCCAACCCTAACTGGTCACATGAAACCCGTCTGATTGCCGCATTAGTTGAAACACTGTCCCCAGAGGACCGCGAAACCATCCTGGTGATGGTAAATCATCTAAAATCCAAGAACACCACTTCACAACCTTCACGCAAACACTCACCCACTTCCATAAACCCACTTAACAAATCCGCCAACGGTTAACACATCAACTTAAGCCCGATTTTGACCCATTTCTGGCACTTTTAACCAAAAATCGCTAATTTCGTCGCTCTTCACCGCTAATTTCTGCGGTACGAGTGACGATTTCAGCGCACCACCGACAAATTTAGCACCCTACACTGACGATTTTGACGCTGACTCTTTTCTTTAAATTCGCTACGCTTGAATCACAGATGATTACGGAGCGATAACCTATGAATACAAAAGCACGTTCTTCAAAAACTGTTGTTTTTCGACTCAAGCCTGCTGCACATAGCAAACTCATCGCACGCGCCAAAGCCGAAAATCGTAGTCTGGCTAACTACGTTGCCCACATTGTTTACACACAATTGCGTGACACAACCGCCCCGACCCACCTTAACGATGAGACATGGTCATGACACCTATTCCACTATCTATCAATGATCGTTACGGCCTTGCACGGGCATTGGTCGGATTGACATGGGATGATGTTCCCGTCAGTCCGCTTGTCCGGTTGATCCTGTCCCATCTCGATCCCAATTTACCTGACGACATGCGCTTTCTGCGCAAAGCTCTGGGACCCGACGCACTCCGGGATATTCTCACCGTAGATCCCAATGCACAGCCACCTGAAAACCCTGCCAATCTTGATCATCTCAATACCGTGCCAGCACTCTCGCCACAGGCCAGGCTATCACCCCAACAACTTGAACAAGCCACCCACGTGGGATACTGGTTAGATGATTATCTGGATTGGGCCGGATCTGCCGCCAACGAGACACCACTCAACTTCCATGTGGGTGCCGGACTGTATCTCGCTGCAATTGCTGTTGGACGTCGGTTGTACATCCAAACACCCTGGCGGCAGCAGGTATTTCCAAACCTTTACATTATGATCGTTGCCGTATCCACCTATTATCGCAAATCAGCGGGACTCAGCCTCGCTCATGAGGTCGCTCGTCTTTCCATCCCGCATATGATCATGCCTCAACCCGGATCACCGGAGAACTTCATGTCGATGCTGGGTGGGGTCTTACCACCTAACTTCTCCGCAATACCCCAACATGATCGGTCCCGTCTCGAAAAGGGCAATCGCTATGCCGCACAACGAGGACTTCTGCGTGACGAACTCTCCGGTCTCTTCAAATCCATGGGTAAGGACTACATGGCCGGTCTCAAAGAACTGATCATGACTCTCTATGATTGCCCCGCATATTTGGACAGCAATACCAATCACAAAGGTCTGGTCGTTATTCGTGATGCCGCCTTATCCATTATGGGTGCCGCCACTCCCGCTGAGTTAGCCTACTCCTTATCCAATGCAGATTGGTACAATGGTAACCTCGCGCGGTTCGGTTTACTCACGCCAGAAACCAACTACACTGAACGACAAGCCAACTCCTCAACACAACCACCCACTGCGCTGGCGAAACGGCTCCAGAAACTGCACGAGTGCCTACCCGATCCACCAAAACCGGATGCATTAGGCGAAGACACACAGAGCATTTCCTGGTCCCTCACCGCAGACATCTGGCCACACGTTCACGCTTATGAACAATCCTTGCGCGTCCTTACCGCACCCGATGCCAGCCTTGATGATCGCCTCCGCGCCATTTATGGGCGCATGCACGTTCAAGCCATCAAGATCGCCATCTTACTTGCCGCCCTCGATTGGGCTGACTCTCCCAATGACACAAAACGACCTGTCGTCTCACAAGCCCACTGGTTCCGTGCACAACTCATCACCGAGGAATGGCGTGCCTCTGCACACCGCTTACTCGCCGAGCTTGGTGAAAACGCCGAAATGCGTCTCGAAAAGCGCATCCTCGGGTTACTCAAATCTTCCGGCGGCAGTGCCTCTGTTCGTGATCTCTACCGCGCACTTCGCTCACCTCGCAAGCCCGTTATCGAAGCACTCAAAGCCCTTGAGCGAGATGGACGCGTTCTCAAAGTCGATTTACCACCCAACCCCGGACGACGGTCCGAAGCCTATCGGTTAGCCAGTCACATGACCGTTGAAGCTGAAACACGTCATGTCACACCAACGTGACAATTGACAATTGCCGTCAATTGTCAATTGTCACAACGTCGGTCAATTATTCATTCGGGAGTACATTATGATTGACACCGCTTCCATCAAAGCCGATCTTGATCTTCGCACCATCGTGGAACGTGATCTTGGACCACCCGCAAAACGCAGCGGGCAGGCCCACCTCTACAAATGCCCATTTCACCATGAGCGCAATGGGTTGAGTCTCGCCATCTGGCAAGATGGGTATCGCTGCTTTGGCAAGTGTGATCGTGCCGGGGATCTCTTCGACTGGTTGATGACCTATCATCACCTCTCTTTTCTCGATGCGGTCGCCTTAATCGGCAACAATTGCCGACAGCATAATTCCTATGGCGGACCAACTCATCTACAACACCACCCCATATCCACTACCGAACCCCCTGCTCCAGAATGGCAATCTGCGGCACGTGACCTCATTGTGATCGCCGAAGATACCCTCTGGTCATCTACAGGCGAACATGCTCTGGCCTATTTACTGAACCGGGGGTTAAACACCCGGACTATTCGTGATGCACGTCTCGGATTTGTGGCAGGGCACTATCAGCAATGGCGCGACATCTGCGGGTTGCGTGTCCCTTGCGGTATCCTCATTCCCTGGCTTGCAGCCGAAGCTATCTGGGCAATCAAAATCCGTCGCTCATACGGGCATCCCAAATATCTACAGGTTGCTCACGGGAGTTCTCACGGTCTCTACAACGCGGATCGCTTGCACGAGCATACCACCGCAATTTTCTGCGAGGGCGAATTTGACACGTTACTTCTTCAGCAGGAGGCTGGGCATCAGGTCACACCCGTGACACTGGGCAGCGCGACCGCACGCCTGACTACCCGGTGGCTGAGTGAACTTGTTCATCACCGCACGTTGCTCGTTGCATATGACAATGATCAGGCCGGGCACAACGGTTACAGGCACTTACAAGCACTCTCTCCACGGTTCAGGCGCTTGCATCTACCCGATGGCAATGACATCTCAGATTTCTATCTCAATGGTGGGGATGTTTTGAACTGGGTCACGGCTGAACTTACAGCAATCCAGCAGCAAGGCACGCAATGATGGCCGATCAATCACCCAAACGACGTATTGAGTATCTACCACCTGCGCGGGAAGACATCTTTGCCTGTGCCCAGGAAGTCTGCGACCGCATGGCTGCGCAACATGGCGACACCTTTGCCGATCCCGATATTGTCCATGGACTCGCCGAATTCATGCGTATCGCCGCGCGTATTCATGCCAAACATCTCAATCGTGTGACACAAGTTGACACTAACTCAGATTAGCGGTATGGTCAGGATAGTTAGGCGGACAACAGGGTGCTCGAACACCCTGCCGTCCTCAGCCGATGCACTACCATTCCTAGCGCACCGACCTCCGACAAACTATAGCGCGTCGGTGGGACCTGTGCTATCCCACATTTGCCCGACTTAAGTTTGGAGGAGTTCTTTATCATGCCCCGTAAACGCCGCCGCAAGCAAACCAATCGCCATATCGCACTCTGCTATGTCCGCTTGTCATGGACCAAAGATGAAAGTGATGCCAACAGTCCCGAACGACAGAAGGACAACATTCAGCGCATCTGTGACCAGCACGGCTGGACACCTGAATGGTATGAGGATACCGACGGCCACAAGTCCGCCACCAGTGAGAAAAATCGACCCGCCTGGTTAGCACTCAAGGCCCGCCTCGGCGATCCCGATATTATCGCCCTCGTTGCCAATGACCTTTCCCGACTTCATCGCAAAGGCTGGCGCATCGGTGACTTGCTTGATTTTGTTGACGAGCATGATGTCAAACTCGTCCTGGCTGCACCCGGCAAACAGATGGATTTCTCCACCACTCAGGGACGCATCTTTGCTCAACTCAGTGCCATCTTTGATGAATGGTATGCCATTGATGTCTCACAACGCTACAAAGACATGATTGCACACCGCAAACGTCAGGGTAAAACCGTCGGTTTGCCGCCCTTCGGCACCACCCGCGATAAAGACACTGGCTTTCTCATCCCATCTGAAGAAGGCGCATGGTACATGCCTGACGGCACTTACCGCAAAGGTAAACCCGACGACTCACCCGATCCTGCCGCGATCTGGCGTTATTATGTGGATGCTGCCCATCGCATCCTCACCCTCTATGCTGAAAATACACAGGGCATTGATGCCATTGCTTATCAAATGCAGATCGAAGGTTGGCCCTGGCGTAACCGGCAAGGCAAGCCCACACTCATCGAGAGCGACGCCGTCCGACGTGTTGTTGCCAACTGGCCCGAATATGGCGGTCATGTCTCACAAACCCGTGCCCGTGAACGACATCCACATGATTACCCTGTAGACTCCTTCACTCTCATCCCCGAACGTGCTGTCTTTGACATCGACCTCCTCTATCGGGTCGGCACGGTGCGCGCTGCACGTACTATTAAGCGCACTGTCAACGACGGACAGAAAGTCGAAGATTATCCCTACCCGCTCATTGGCATCACCTATTGCTACCATTGTGAGCAGCTGGCACAAAAGCATGATGATCCCAAGTTGCGCAGTCGGCTCGGTGGCAAAGGCGGTAATGTCAAAGGACGTTATCGCCATAAACATGGCGTCAAATGTGGTGCCACCAACCGCTCTGTCCCCCGCAAAGCGTATGAAGATGATTTTGCACGTCTACTCAAATTACTCACCATTGATGCCGGTGAAATTGATGTGATGACCGAACTCGGTATTCAATCTTTGCAAGCACAGGCGGTGGCCGAAGGACTTGATCTCGAAGCGCAAAAACGTGCCGCTATTGCTAAGTGTCGGCGGCGTATTGACGCTGCAAGACACCTCTATGCCGATGGCGATTTGTCCCGTGAAGATTATTTAAAACGAAAGGAGAACAACGAACGCGAAATTGCACATTGGGAAGCACGAACAACTGAAACTGAAAAGGTAGCGCTTGAATTGACTTTGTGTTTGGAGGCCATTGAAAAGATTAATCTACTGTGGGATATGAGTGATGATGAGGATCGGCAGGGGATGGCTCGTAATCTGTTCAGCTATCTTGTGTATGACTTGGATTCAAGACGAATCGTCGATTTCCGCCTCAAACCCTGGGCGGATCGCTTCATTACGCTGCGTGCAGCTCTCTATAACGACGATTCTGAGGGAAGTTCAAGTGAGGGTAAAGGTGTGACCCCACCCCAACCCAAAGTGAAAGCTTTTTGCCCCTTCTTCCTGCCGGTGT
>CAKZMO010000655.1 GCA_937128595.1 uncultured cyanobacterium
TGTCTGTAATAGTGGAGATATGAGAGTCTGTGATGGAATTCGAACCCATAAATTGATCTGTGGTGTTTGTGAAGAATCCGGTGATTTCTTCCTGCTTCGCAAACCCAGTGACCCCAATGACAAATTGCCGAAATGTATTGTTGCCGACTCCTCGTGCTAGCGCCGACAAAGAATCGATTGCAATGCGAGACGGCTTGAACTCAGCAATCTCTGACTTGATAATTTGTAAGTGATCTTCAAGCCCTGCGGACTCTGGATATGCACAGATAATCTTCAGCAGTCCCTTGCTTTCCAACTCCTCAAAGTCAATTCCCCAGGAAGAGGCGTTTCGGGAGAGCTGTGCTCGCGACTCTTCATAGGCAAACAGAATTGCGCGATCGCCTTTATTACAAGCATCCTGAAGAAACTTGCTAACTAAAAGAGTTTTGCCCGTTCCTGTCGCTCCAGTTGCCAAAATAATGGAGTCCTTGAAAAATCCACCGCCACACATTTCGTCCAAGGTTTGGACTCCCGAAGAGACTCGAACATTGGAGGAGCGTTGGGTCAGGCGCATAGCTCCCAATGGAAAAATGCTAACTCCATCATTGGTGATCGTGAATGGATACTCCCCCTTCATGTGGGTTGTGCCCCGAAGTTTGAGGATTTCTATCGTACGACGACGACGTTCACCTTCTAGAACATTCCGTGCGATCATGACATTGTCGGAAACAAATTCCTCGACCCCAAACCGAGCCACCGGGCCGTATTCTTCAATCCGCTCCGTTGTCATGATGGTAGTCACTCCCACCTGCTTCAGCCGCGCAACTAGCCTAAAGATTTCACGCCGGACAATAGAAGCCGCATCATACTGCTGAAACAGCGCTGTGACTGAATCGATGGAAACTCGCTTCGCCTTATATTTACGGATCGCGTATTGAATCCGCTCAATAATGGCAGAAAGATCAAAATTTCCAACCACATCTTGACCTTCAGGATCAGGAGAAGCATCCAGAATAAAAAGCTTACCCTGATCTACTAATTTCTGAATATTCCATCCAAAGCTATAGGCATTTTTGATAATATCAGCCGGAGATTCTTCGAACGTTACAAAAACTCCTGGCTCATCAAATTGGGTAATGCCGTTGTAGAGAAACTGAACAGCGAACAGTGTTTTACCTGTGCCGGATGTGCCACTAATCAGCGTTGTGCGAGCGACAGGCAAACCACCATGACTAATGTCATCAAACCCCTCAATCATGGTGCGAATCTTGTGCACGCCTTCGAATGAGGATTGTGTATCCTGTGAATCTTGACCGTTCTCTGGCATATGGCTCAACGAATGTAAATCTGTTTGTAATTAACGGAGGTTTATCTTAAAAATTCATCACTTAGACAAGACGCTAAGGCAATCTCTATGCATCTTTGCTCATCGAATAAACGTCGTCATTTTATTCCGAACCATTGCATATCTTCTCATACCATCTTCATGCAATCATGCTTCTAGATGTTGTGTAGCTATAGTCAGCTTGTTTAGGACATAGACATCTTCATATCCTAAGGCTAATGGCTGTAGCTCGTAGATGGATTATTCATTCGGGTGAGTTCATCCGTTAAATTGTAACCGCTTGATTGCCCCGATCAGGATGTTTAGGAAAGCGGCATTGTTCTAGTTTTCAGCACGATTTGCAACAAAGGTCGCTTCACTTAGATTTAATACTAATTCATTCAGGATTGGAGACAAACAGAGCCATTTGAACCGCTATGGAAGCAGTGCCTGACGCTTTAGCCAAATGGCTCTTAACCCCGCAGCTTTCGCTCCTTCATAGTCTTCTTTGTAGCTGTCTCCAACATGCCAAGCCGCTTGTGGAAGACAGTCATGCTTCTTTAAAGCAATCTCAAAAATTTTGAAGTCGGGTTTCGCTGCACCTGCTTCGGTCGAAATGGTGATCGACGAAAAGAAGTCAGAGAGATTTAACACCTCGACAACTCGATGAATCCTGGAGTCGAAATTGGAAAGAATGCCCAGGTCTACGTCTTGGCTTTTCCAGTGATGTAGAGCGGAGAGAGTATCAGGATAGACCTCCCAAGGTTCTGCCGTAGCAAATAGGGCATAGAGTTTGTCGAAAAACTGGTCAAAATCGGTGAACGATTCAATGACTCCAGCTTGATCGAAAGTTTCAATGGCGATCGCCTTCCACCATTCAAACTCACGATGAGGAATAGTCGTGATGTCCACGCCCGGAAATGTCATGGGTGGAGCCTTTCGAAAGCTCTGAAAAAAGGCATGATTGAGCACATCTGCCCCCGCTTCTACCCCGTATGAATGAGCGAGTGACGAGTAGACCTCGCCCACACTTCCCTTTACCCCAAAGAGGGTTCCAACTGCATCAAAAAAAATTACTTTTGGGAAAGGTGGCTGAGATGGAATAGTCATGTTTGTCAAAGCGCCAGCAAATCACGCACGGGTTTGGCAATCCAGTTTAATCCTACTTTGATTTGATGGTCGAGGGTTGGCATCCGGTAGAGGTAGGCCAATCGGCGCGCAATATGGGCGGCTGAGCCTTCTAAGGTGATGCCTAGCCCAGCCAGCGTTGCCGTGTCTGTTCCTAGGGTCATCATTTCGCCAAGATGCTGATATCGAAAGGGTAGGAGCGATCGCCCCGTTGCCAGCGCCCAGATATTCCAAGCAGCATATTGAGCCTGTTGCAAGGCCGCTTGCGCCGTTGTGGGTACGGTTTGTCCAGTGGCGTCTCGACAATCGGCGAGGTCGCCCAAGGCAAAGATGTCTGGATGGTCTACCACCTGAAGCATCGAGGTAGTGTTCACTTGTTGGCGATCGTTGCAAGGCAAGGGAAGTTGAGTAATCACTTCTGCCACCTTAGTTCCTACCGTCCACAAGAGAACATCGACCGGAATAGTATCCTCTTGCCCTTTATATTCAAGGGTCATCGAATCAGCGTTGATAGCCGTGATGGTCGTCTCTAGGTCAATCCAGACGCCTCGATTGTCCAACGCTTCTTCAGCAGTCTTGCGGTTGAACTCTGGGGAAGTTCTTAAAATTTGGTCGGCTTTTTCTACAATACGAATCCGACCGCGATCGCCCAGTCGCTCTGCAAGCTTACAGGCTAACTCGACTCCGCTATAACCCCCTCCCGCAATCGCCACCCGAATCTTTTCGATATCAGATTCTTCAAGCTCTCGTAGTCGTTCCTCTAGACGATAGGCGTCTGCAATGGTGCGAAAGGGAATCGCGTGTTCCTCAGCACCAGGCACAAAATGTAGGGGCGTTTCGCCTCCCAACGCTAGAACGAGATAGTCGTAACGAATTTCTGGAGCACCCTGAAGACGCACAGTCTTGTTTTCCAGATCAATGGAGTCAACAGCAGATTGCTGAAAGTGAATTCCGGTGTTGGCTAATAGCTCTGGGTAAGGGGGCGCGATTTCCCAAGTTTGTAGCTCTCCGGTTAGCAGCTCATAGAGCAATGGAGCAAATAGAAAGCGATCGCGCTGATCGACTAGCGTGATGTTAGGACGCTGAGACGATTGCCACGAATATTGAGTCAAGTTAAGAGCAGTGTAAAGACCGCCAAATCCTCCCCCGAGGACACAGATATGAGGGTTATTAGGCGAAGTAGCCTGTGTCATGGCATGTCAGGGCAATAAACAGCATCATTTCCCAGCATAGTTCAGTCCCACCAGAGTAGGAGAACACCATAGGGATCATCCTCATTCTGCAACTGCAGCGCAGCGTTTCGCTTCTTCTGATAGAGAGACATTGCTAACGTGCTTAAGACGCTGCACAGCAACAATTGCCTCAGCAGTCCCTCAACAATTAAAAGCTAAAACAAATTAAAAGCTAAAACACATCCTCGCTAATGATTGAGCAATCGCGATTAGCCTGCCTACACAATCGCTATCAACATTCCAAAGACTCTCGAGTGTCAGCCCCGGTAATGGGATTTGTCCCTGATGCTCGTTTGCATAAGTCGAAGAGCTGTTCTCGATCGATGGCTGAGTATGTAAAATCAGCTCCTTCAATCTTGGTGTTTTTGAGGCGAGACATCAGCAACATCGTGGAGTTGAGGTTTGCATCTGTCAAATCAGCATCCGTGAGGTTAGTCACATACATGATGGCATCGCTCAGGTCAGCTCTTTGTAGGTTTGCTCCGCGCAAGTTGACCCCATTGAAGACAGCACCACGTAAATCAGCATCACTAAAATCAGCATCGCCCAAATCAGTACCGCTCAACTCAAGCTGAACTAGACTTTGGCCTGAAAAATCTTTGTTGTCAGTGTCAAGACTGTCTTGAACTTTAATCACCGACGAACTAGCGGCGATCGCCAGAGGATGAGTCAGGTTGACCTCTATCATCATGCTGGACATGACCCAGATCATCGCCGTACAGACAAGAACCAATATTTTCGCGATTAGTTTGCTGCCATTGCGATAAATACCTGCGTGCATACGAAAAGACCTATTAGAAAAAATGCGTTGCATATCGCCCATGCCTTTAACTTGTCTGACGTTGGCCTTCAAATCGTAATGTAACATTTCTTTGCGTCACTTCTTCGCTTTCTCATAGGCTCCTTCAATCGAGACCAGAATTGTTGATTCAGCTACAGTTGAAGCTGACGGGGTAGTTTTCCTCATCTTGTGATGCCGCAACTTTTTTGAGCAAGGATTAGGATAGGATTATTAAGGTTTCTTCACAGATGTCGTCAAATTCGAGATGAAGGCTCTTGCACCCGGTAGAAAGGGTAAGCAGCCCTGGCTCATCCTGTGTCTTTATCTAAGATTTCCTAGCCACTATTCGTTCTATCCAGGTCTTCACCCATGTCGCTTCCGATTCGTAACGTTGCCATCATCGCCCACGTCGACCACGGCAAGACAACCCTCGTCGATGCGTTGCTTCGTCAGTCTGGCACTTTTCGTGAAGGTGAAGAGGTTCCTGACTGCGTCATGGATTCAAATGACCTGGAGCGAGAGCGCGGCATCACAATTTTGTCGAAAAACACGGCAGTTCACTACAAAGACATTCTGATCAATATTGTTGACACTCCAGGACACGCTGATTTTGGCGGAGAAGTGGAGCGTGTGTTGGGCATGGTCGATGGCTGTGTACTCATTGTTGACGCCAACGAAGGCCCAATGCCTCAGACTCGTTTTGTGCTCAAGAAGGCGCTGGAGAAAGGACTTCGGCCTATTGTGGTCGTCAACAAAATTGATCGCCCTCAAGCGGATCCCTATGGATCGATTGACAAAGTGTTGGATCTATTTTTGGAGTTGGGAGCTGACGACGATCAGTGTGAATTTCCCTACCTCTTTGCATCTGGCATTCAAGGCTATGCCAAAGACGATCTGGAAATAGAAGGAAAGGACATGCAGCCGCTGTTTGAGGCAGTTCTCCGCCATGTCCCCCCTCCGGTTGGTGATCCCGAAAAGCCCCTTCAGCTCCAAGTCACAACACTCGACTACTCCGATTATCTCGGACGTATTGTGATTGGTCGGATCCACAATGGCGTGATCAATATGGGTCAGCAAGCCGCATTGGTTAAAGAAGATGGTTCGATCGAGAAGTCAAAAATTTCTAAGTTGTTAGGATTTGAAGGACTTCAGCGCATTGAAATGGGAAAAGCAAGCGCGGGTAACATTGTTGCTGTTGCTGGATTTTCAAGTGCCAACATCGGTGAAACGATTACTTGTCCGAATGAACCGATGGCTTTGCCTCTGATTAAGGTAGATGAACCGACGCTGCAAATGGCTTTCAGCGTCAATGATTCGCCCTTTGCGGGACAGGAAGGAGATTACGTTACGTCGCGGCAGTTGCGCGATCGCCTGACCAGAGAGCTAGAAACCAACGTTGCCTTGCGGGTTGAGGAGACAGATTCACCAGATAAGTTCGCAGTCTCAGGCCGAGGCGAACTGCACCTTGGCATTTTGATTGAAACCATGCGTCGCGAAGGATATGAGTTTCAGGTTTCTCAGCCGCAGGTTATTTATCGCGAAGTCAACGGGCAGCCCTGCGAACCATTTGAGCTGTTAGTTCTCGATGTGCCTGAAGCAGGGGTAGGTGGATGCATTGAGCGTTTAGGACAGCGTAAGGGCGAAATGCAAAACATGATGGCTGGAACCAATGGGCGCACCCAGCTTGAGTTTGTCATTCCTGCACGAGGTCTTATTGGGTTCCGGGGCGACTTCATGCGCCTGACCCGAGGTGATGGCATCATGAATCACAGCTTTCTTGACTATCGCCCCATGTCTGGTGATGTGGAAACTCGTCGTAACGGTGTCTTGATTTCGTTTGAGGAAGGAGTTTCGACATTTTACGCCCTGAAAAATGCTGAAGATCGAGGCTCGTTCTTTATCGAACCAGGAACAAAGGTCTACAAAGGCATGATTATCGGTGAACATAACCGTCCTCAAGACCTAGAGCTAAACGTCTGCAAAACCAAGCAGCTCACAAACCATCGTGCGGCATCAGGAGATGAGCTGGTGCAGCTACAGACTCCAGTCGATATGAGCCTAGAACGGGCTCTGGAATATATTGGCTCTGATGAACTGTTGGAGGTCACACCCGAGTCGATTCGCCTACGGAAGATGTCAAAGAAATTTGCAAAGCGCTAAGTTTTGAAATCAGCTCTTGTGCTTAGAGAGAAGAAACTAACGGCTTTTTCATAGAAAGCGCTGAATGGATTGACCTGAGTCAATAAGAACGCTCAGACCCATGACTGTGTATGAATCGCGTACATTGTCATGGGTTTTCTGTAGGGCTTACGAAATAACGACTGGGCGATCGCCTCAGAATAGGACATTAAGTAATATGAGGGGTGAAACCCTGCAGGAGGCTGGGGCATACTAGACTAAATATCTTCTTTGCTGTTTCAGGACGGTTTCAATCGTTTTGTAGGTTTTTCTCTCGTTTGATCGGAGTGAAACAAAGTCGTCTACAAGGGTTGCTTTCAACAGTTCTAGCGGTTTCAAGAACATATATCGTCTAGTTTCTTGGTCAATGTGGCTTTGTCTATTTCGATGACTGCTGTAGGTGCACTTCCTCCCTCTCTGGCCTCGGTCAGATACAACACTCATGGTTCAGAATCAGTCGATCCTACATTTATCTAATCCCAGCAGTTCACAGAGTGCCAAGACCTATCAGCAGGCAGGGCCTCGGCTTCAGGCAGCAGCGGCACCGCATTCCTCTAACCCGAAGCCATGGACACATCATGGCTATGCTCTTCTGGAAACTGGGAAAAAGCAAGAGGCGATCGCCAGCTTCAACAAAGCCCTTCATCTCGCCCCCGACTGCGGCTTTGCTTGGCATGGCAAAGGATTGGCGTTTGCAAAATTATTTCAATATGAAGACGCTCTGGAGTGCTTTCAAGCCGCTCTTTCTCTCAATCCCAAAGATGGACAAGTCTGGTACAACCAAGGGACAGCGCTCAATCGTCTTCAGCGTTATCGAGATGCGATTCAAAGCTTTGATCGGGCGATCGCCATCAAGCCTCATGACCATCGAGCTTGGTTCAATCGAGCGAAGGCTCTGGGCGCGCTAAAACTCTATCGCTCTACCCTGGAAAGTCTGCATCAAGCTATCGAAGTCAAACCCGATTGTTATTACGCCTTGAATTATCAAGGCCTCGTTCTAGCCAAGCTGCGGCAATATAAACGGGCGATCGCCAGCTTTGAGCGCTCCATTGAAGTGGTTGCCCAAAATCCGAGTGCTTGGTTTGGAAAAGCTAGAGTATATGCCCTTCAGGGCGACATCAATTTAGCAGTTCGAAGCCTTTCTCATACATTCAAGCTAAGTCCTCATCTGTACCGTGTCATTGTTCAGACCGACGAAGATTTTCAGCCCCTTCATCAGCATCCTTCTTTTCAGCGGCTACTCCGCCAGGATTGACGCTTTGCCTACCTTCTCTCTGGCATAAAAGTCAGTCCTTATCTGTTCGTTTCTCTTTTCCTCCTTCCACGATCGAAGAATTGGTTAGATACCGCTATGGAACCCCAACATGACTCTCAAACATGGTTTGGACAAGCTAGTTCCTTATACAAAGCGGGTCGATATAGAGGTGCGGTCGCCAAATTTGACAAGTTTTTGCAAGCACATCCCGAAAGCTATGAAGCTTGGACTATACGCGGCTATGCTCTGAATCACCTACATGCAACTTCAGAAGCAATTCACAGCTTTGAAAAAGCAATTTCCGTTCATCCAAAACATTCTTTAGCCTGGCACGGAAAAGGATTAGCCTACGTTGAATTGGAAGCCTACGAGCAGGCCATCGATAGCTTTGAGCGGGCCGTTCGACACAATCCACAAGACTACAAAGCTTGGTACAACCAGGGAAAAGCTTTGCTTTGTCTCGACAAACATCGAGAAGCGACTCGTTGCTTTAAAACCGCGATTGAACTAAAACCAGTTGATTATCGCGCCTGGTATTACCAAGGTTTTGCTTTAGCGACGCTTCGACGCTTCGATGAGGCGCTCGACAGCCTTAACACTGCTGTGACCCTAAAGCCTCAGTGTGATTATGCTTGGAGCTATCGAGGTCTAGTGCTGCGAAAACTGGAGCGCTATCCTGAAGCAATCCACAGTTTTGAACAGGCTGTGAAATACAAATCCGACAACTCTAATGCTTGGTATGGTCAGGCTCGTACATATGCAGACATGGGTGAGGTTGAGCTGACATTGCAGTGTCTTCACCGAGCGTTGCAACTCAGCCCCAATCTCTATCGAGTTCTAGCAAGAACTGATACAGCGTTTGATGCCATTCGGCAGGACGTCCAATTTCAAGCACTTTTGCAAGACTGCACGGCTTGACGTGAGATCCTGGGGTCAATTTTCTGGTTGCTCCCAAGGCTCGATTGAGCGTTCCTTAATCATTCATAAATCATTCACATCAAAAGTTTGGGGATGGCGCTGCAAGAGAATCACGGACAAGTCATCCTGGTTTTGGGAACTCTGGACAAGAAAATAATGTTGCATCATCGTTGGAGTGCTTATGAAGAATCAGACTATCAAATTTTTGACCCAGGAAGTTCTTGATAACCAAGCAAAAGCAGCGGCGATCGCCCCCCGATTACGCAAGAACTACAACCTTCATCACGAAGCCGAACGCGTACAAAGGTTTGTCAACGTACTGCAACCCGGCACGTATGTTCGCCCCCACTGCCATGATCGCGATGAAACCGTCAATGGATTTGAGCTATTTGTGGTGCTGCAAGGCGAAGTTGCTCTGATGGTATTTGATGAACAGGGCAACATACAAACCGCTTTCCGAATCTGCGACGGTGGGGATGTGCATGGAGTCGAGCTGCCAGAAGGCGTCTTTCACACGCTAGTTGCCCTTGCTCCCGATAGCGTCATTCTTGAGATCAAAGAAGGACCTTACGACCGCCAAAGCGATAAGGTTTTTCTCAATCAGTTTCCTCAAGAAGGAACCCCTGAAGCGGCGGTTCAGGTTGTTCAATGGGAACAGTATCTTTGCGAAGCCTAGCCTCAACTCCGATTCTTCGCTGTCAACCTTAGAAAGCGGAGCGGACTGATAATCGGCATCAGCTTCTTTAGCTGCGAGCGGTTCAAAACAGGTCTCCTGAAGCTGTGTACCCGTAATCACTCAAGTTTTGAGTAAGAGTAAGATTCTGAACGCGTCCCAAATACAATAGCGTCCGAGATTTTAGCCCACCCTAGACGAAACCTTGCTGTTTTGCACCACTTCCGTTTCAGATAGATCTGTAGAAGCATCTCCATTCTGGGACTGGTCATTTTCTTTGATAGCTTCCGCTAGAGATTTTCCTTCAATCTCTGTCAGGCGAATAAATTCGGCAAACTGATGCATCAGGTCTGGATTGCGCCAACCTTTATCGGTCTCTTCCTGCATGAGCTGAAGAGATTCTGCGGGAGTAAAAGCAACTTTGTAGGGGCGCTCGCTGGTTAGCGCGTCGTAAATATCAATAATTTGAAAAATCTGCGCTAGGACAGGAATTTCACGGCCTACAAGCTTATCTGGGTAGCCTGACCCATCCCATCGCTCGTGGTGATGGCGAATAATTGGCAATACACCACGCATCGTCCGAAGTGGACGGCAAATGGCTTCACCGATGATGACGTGCTGACGCATGGTTTCCCATTCTTCATTGCTCAGCTTGCCACGCTTTAACAACACACTGTCTGGAATGCCAACTTTCCCAATATCGTGGAGATACCCTCCCCACATAAGATTGCGAATTTCAGGACGAGGCAGTTTCAGGAACTTACCAAAGGCTTCTCCCCGCTGAATCAGGCGATCGCAGTGATCTCCTGTGTTGGGATCACGACTCTCAACGGTGCGAGCGATCGAGAGTAACACCTGTTCTGCGTGGTCTAAATCTTCGTTGAGTCGTTTTTGTCGAACAAGAGACTTAACACGTGCTGAAAGCTCAAGCTGGTCGAACGGCTTCGTCAAAAAGTCATCACCACCCGCTTCAATGCCTCTGAGGCGCGATCGCCGATCGTTAAGCGCTGTGATAAAGATGACAGGGATAAGACGAGTGTGCTCATCTTCTTTCAACCGACGGCAGACCTCAAAGCCATCCATACCTGGCATCATGACGTCGAGAAGAATTAGATCGAGAGACAAACTCGCAACGCTTTCCAATGCGCTAATCCCGCTGTCTGCTTCGATAACTTCGTATCCCTCAACTGAAAGCAGCGCAACCGCAGTCATGCGACTGGAGGGATGATCGTCAACAACAAGAATTCTCGGACATTCAGGCTCAAAGCGGTTCACATTCAAAGCTCTCAATCCGTCATTAGATACAATCGTTACAGATTCAGCCAGTACAGTATGGAGATTAACAACAGTGTGGATATTAACAAATGTCAGAAGTCCGATCTCAGATTATTTCCTGTGAACAATGATAACGCGTCCAACTCAAGCTCATTTTGATGAATTGAGCCTAGATGACACATCGTCACATAATTCATACGAGATGGATGACTCCATAGGGATAGTGTTCCCATCTGCTATCCAGTATCGGACAATATCAAGAGTGTCCTAGAGGTTGCTCAAAATTGTTCACATTATCAAAATTGTTCACATTAAGTGTCTAGATAGGCCACATAGAAATTCCTTCAGTAAGGTGGCTCCATTTTTGATTAGGAATTTGATTAGGAAACTGTGGAACTTCTGAGATGGAACAAAGGAAATACTTGGCGAAAGCTTGACATAGTAGCAATTAACGTCTCAGTCTGAACCTAGACTAGCCTGACTCCAAACTCACATTATTTACTCTATAATCTTAGCCAAAAGACTTTCGTCCAATCAACACTATTCCTGTTAGTTTAGCGTTCTTAATCTGCTCTGCCAAGGGCTCGAAACGTTGATGAATATCGTAGGCAAACGCTTGCAAGAGAGTCGTCTAAGCCATCCTATGATTGATTGTAATTCAAATAAGCAGTCGATGTTGCTTTTTGAGACGCAGCTCAATCGTAGAACAGAATTATGGCGATCGCCCCACTAATCAAGCCGTTGGGAGTCCTCAAGCGCTTTGCTCCCATTCATACATCACTGCTACATCCTATCGACTAAAACTTTTCGACTAAAACTTTTCGAGATTCGCCGTCGTACCCCGCCTTACCAGAAAAGCACTTACGGAATTTATGCAATTTATTGACCACGCTGAAATTGAAGTACTAGCTGGAGACGGGGGCGACGGCATGGTTGCATTCCGTCGTGAGAAATACGTTCCCGCAGGGGGGCCAGCTGGAGGGAATGGAGGGCACGGAGGCTCTGTCATTCTCGTTGCTGTCGAGCATCTTCAGACATTACTCGACTTTCGCTATGCCCACATCTTCAAAGCTGACAAAGGCCAACGCGGTGGCTCCAAAAACCGAACAGGAGCATCTGGGAGCGATCGCCTCATCGAAGTGCCCTGTGGCACAGTTGTCTATGAGGCCGAAACGGGTGATTTGCTAGGAGATTTGGTGCATCCTGGACAGACTCTCTGCATCGCTAAGGGAGGAAAAGGAGGACTGGGCAACCGTCATTTTTTGAGCAACCGCAACCGCGCCCCAGAACAAGCTCTGCCTGGATTACCTGGAGAACATTGCCTCATTCGTTTAGAGTTAAAGCTGCTAGCCGATGTTGGCATTATTGGACTGCCCAATGCTGGCAAATCGACGTTAATCTCTTCTCTCTCCGCAGCTCGACCCAAAGTTGCCAATTATCCGTTTACAACTCTCGTACCCAATTTGGGCGTAGTCCGCAAACCCACGGGGGATGGGGTGGTGTTTGCCGATATTCCTGGATTGATTGAAGGGGCACATGAAGGAATTGGGCTAGGACATGAGTTTTTGCGCCACATCGAGCGCACGCGACTTCTCCTACATTTGATTGATGGGACTGAGGATGATCCAGTCGCGGCCTACAAAACTATTCAGATGGAATTAGAAGCCTATGGGCATGGGCTGAGCGATCGCCCCCAGATCATTGCCATCAATAAAATCGATGCCCTAGCGACTGACCTCGAACGACAACAGCAACTCGTCAATCAGCTCCAAGAGCTAAGCGGTTGCCCAGTGCATCTTATTTCTGCAGTCGCTCAAACTGGTCTGACTGGACTACTTCAGGATATATGGACAGGCTTAGAAAGCCATCCTGCTCCGTCGTCAACTGAGCCAGACCTGGAGTCAGAACCTGTGGTAAAGCCAGACAACAGATTGGAACTGCCAATTTCCTCTACTACCCAACAATCCTGATTACATTGTGCTGTTGTAGATACTACATACTTTTCGCGGTCGATAGCGAAGCTTCTGAGTCTTGGCCAGAGCTTGCTAGCGGCACATCAATCTGCAATACCCAATACAAGAGAGTTGGAAACACCACGCTAACGCAACTTACGATTCCAGTGATCAAAAAACCCGCCATCAAATCGGGGGTATAGTTAAGATTTTCAAGCATTTGGTCGTCCTTCTTGTTTATATTGTTCTCTATAGTTCTATTTTGACTGTTGAGAATTACTGAAACACCTCTTTTTATTTCGTAATATCCGTACGAACTGGTTCAGTTTTCCGATGAGTTACGTAGCAAAAGCTGCTTGTCTATATCATGCAAACTGTGCATCTTTTTCCCCTTTCCCACTGCGGCCTTGATGCTGTCTCAACGCTTGATCAGCTATGCCTTGGGGGACTATGGGACACTGCCGGATATAGTCGCGAAATCGATAGTCCCAATAGTGACTTGCTGGTTCTAGAGCCTGTTGTGGATAGCTCAACATCTCAGCCTATGCCCGATGCAGAGTCAGCGAGCTTGCGCAATCCATCCGCATCGCCTTCGCTCTTGATCGGAGTAGGTTGCTGCTGGGCGATTGTAGACGAAGCTCACATCACTCTTTTGGCCATTCACCCAATGTATCGACGTCAGGGTTTCGCAAAAGCTATCTTGCTGGAGCTTTTGTGTCGGGCTCGACTGAAAGGTCTGCAGTGGGCGACGCTAGAGGTTCGCATCTCAAATAAAGGGGCGATCGCTCTTTACGAGTCGTTGGGCTTTCAGTGTGTCGGCGAACGCCGCAAGTACTATCAAGATACGGGTGAAAGTGCTCTCATTTTGTGGAAAAAGGGCCTGCAAACTGACGGCTTTCGTGCAGAGCTGACAGCCTGGAACAAGCAAAACAAAGCAGCTCTGCAACAAGCAGGATGGCAGGTTCAAACGCTGCCCGCGTCTGAAAGGAAGACATAAAAAAGAGGCTATCTAGAACGAGCCTCTGCATCTTACACAATGTATTTATCTATAGTCTGGCTCGGGTAGGGTCATCTCAAAATTGGACGGATCGTGAATGTAGCGGACTACCTCTTCCTCTAAACGATGGATTAAGTACGCTTCAAGCGCGTTTGTATTCCGGAGAGCGGCTAGATATCCGTCAACGTATTGACGGAGCTCGTCAAATCGATAACCTCTGTTCCATTGCTCGACAAGTGCGTCGGTGATTCGCTGATAGTGGCGAATGGTTTGAGTGTCTTGGAGCATAGCAGCTATGAATGAACCTTCCTTAACTCTATATATCCGTGGGACTTACTGGAGTGAAGTCTGTCTTTATATTCTGACATTCAATCCTTCATGTTTGTTTTCACTTCACCATACTTAAGCAGAACTTCCTGTCTTCTCATGGTCAGATTTATTTTCTGTCCATGTCAAATATTCAAATTTTTACTCTTGTGAGACAAGTTTAGCCTTTGGTCGGAATCCGCTGATAGATAGGGGTAACAGCAGTTACAAAACCATGACAAAGGCTTTGTTAATGTACTGTCACACAATTTTATGAAAGCGAGTGGCTGGTGTTGACTTCAATATTTGTGGAAATAATCGAAGGAAATCCTCACTTACGCTCATTGCTGGGATGGCATCTTCAGCAAGCGGGATATACCGTGCACCAGTCTGCAGATTTGCGTCAGGCGCGAGAGTACTTCAAATCGCGCCTGCCCAATTTGGTCATCATCGACTCTGAGCTGCCAGACGGAGAAGGAATTGAGTTCTGTCGTTGGCTGCAACCCCAGTGTCAATCTCTGGTGCTGATGCTGTCTGCCCGAAACACAGAGTCAGACATCGTAGAGGGACTGAAGGCGGGAGCAGACGACTATTTGACTAAGCCGTTTGGGATGCAAGAGTTTTTGGCACGAGTGGAAGCGTTGTCTCGGCGTTGTCGTTCGGCGATCGCCCCTGCCTCGCTAGACTATGGGTTTCTCAAAATTGACCTCATACAGCGCCGGGTCTGCGTTAAAGAAGCCTACATCGATCTGACCCCACAAGAATTTAGCTTACTCTATGTGCTGGCTCAGGCTAGCGGATCTCCCTTGAGTCGCTCAGAGTTGTTGCGAAGAGCCTGGCCCGACGAGATTGATAACCATCGCACTGTCGATACCCACGTACTGTCCCTCCGAAAGAAAATAGAAATTGATCCTCGACAGCCCAGCCTAATTCAGACGGTGAGAAATGTCGGGTATCGTTTTAATGCCGACGTTTCAGAGCGAACACACTCTCATTCCGCTCATGCAGGTGCCCCGCCGCCGCGAACCAATCCTTCAACACAACCTGTTTCTAGAATGATTGGACATTAGTTAGACATTCGAGAGTTGTGGTCTGATTGCAAAAGGATGCTGTGAGCGGAATCGAGCCGTCCATGCGACGCAGACCAAACAAGAATGCACCTGAATGTTGTAAGGTGTGAGTGAGTGTTGCGATACGTTGAGAGGTATCCTGTTTTTTAACAGAAAAACTACATCTAGTGCCATGTACCGTATTCTAATACCAGATGAGTACTAGATATGACTATCGCTCAGTTTTACAAGCTGACACTACAGGCATTCTTCCTAGCGCTAATCGTTCTTGAAAATCTTTTTCTCCCCTCAGTGCGATCGCACGTTGGCAGATTGGATAAAGCTAAATCATAGAGCTTTAGGACTGTTCGTTATCAACATCGGCATTTCATGGGTATTCAGAATGATGTTCTGAACTACCTATATGTCGTTGATGCTTTGAGTCTATTCCCAACGTTCAATTTTTTGTCGTTTATCGAGCATTGATTCATATGACCTATCAAGAACAGCTCAGTCCGTGGATGGTTCAGCAACAGTTGCCAAACGTAGAGAACCGAGTCTTAGCTCGTTTTCGACGACGGGGTGATGCAGATGCTTATCTCAAACTCATGAAGGAAATGCGCCCTAGCTTAGCGCTGTCAGTCATTTTCAGTACAGAACATGTGGGTAGCTGTTAATTCGAAACTTCTGGGCATCTCTCTGGCTCGCAAGACTGCTGGGTTAAGCGCTCTTTCTAAGATCCTTCATGCAGATTTGGCGTCAGACTTTGAGACTTGAGATATATTTTCAAGCTTCGAACCCAAAATTTGAAATTTGATGTGTCTCTGCTTGGGACTCCAAAAAGACAGCGATCGCTGTCTTTTTTCGTGTTTGCACACAGCGAGACTTTGAAGAACTGCTCATCTCTGGCAGCGACTTTCGCTAGCCCTGACTCCCTGGGACAGTCGAGTATTGCGCGAACCAGAAGATGCCATAAGTATTGATACCGTAAGTAAAGCTATCCTTTTCGAAAAACTTCTATGGCTGTCAATCAGGACTTGTACTCATCAGCTAGTAGCTCGCTCTGCTGGGCGATCGCCCAGCGCATTCACGACGATCCCCATCAGCGCATCACGTTTGCTGAGTATATGGATCTGGCGCTTTATCACCCTGAGTGGGGCTACTACGCCAGTCAGCGATCGCCCATTGGAGCCCAAGGCGACTTTGTGACCTCCCCTCACATGAGCGCAGACTTCGGAGAGCTGCTGGCTGAACAGTTTGCAGACATGTGGAATCGCTTGGGACAGCCCTGCCCATTTCACCTGGTTGAGATGGGTGCAGGGCAGGGGCTGATTGTGCGCGATGTACTGGACTATCTCCATCGACACCATTTCGAGTGCTTCGAAGCGATGCAATATCTGATTGTTGAAAAATCTGCCGCACTCATCGCCGAGCAAAAACGACAGATAGCCGTCTTTTCTTCTTTGTCAGAAGCCCAAGCTCAAATTCAGTGGGTGCAATGGACAGATATTCCCGCTGGGTCGATCACCGGATGCTTTTTCTCAAACGAACTCGTAGATGCACTTCCGGTTCATCAGGTCATGGTCAAAGACCAAGCCTTGCAAGAAGTCTACGTGCGTCTTCAGAATTTTGACCCCGTCAGTCAGATTCTTCGCGAAGGGACAGATAGTTTTAATTCCGCACCTCCCCAGTTCGCCGAAACGATAGGATCACTATCGACTCCAGACCTACAGCACTACTTTGATCCGCTAAACATTGACCTCAGCGCTGATGCCTACCCAGAAGGCTATCGCACGGAGGTCAATCTCAATGCGATTGACTGGCTTCAAACCGTTGCTCAACGCTTGCAGCGGGGCTATGTGCTAACGATTGACTATGGCTATCCGGCTCGTCGGCTCTACAATCCGGCTCGAACACACGGCACTCTCCAGTGTTACTACCGCCACGGTCACCATTCAGATCCCTATGTCCATGTCGGGCAGCAGGACATCACTGCACACGTTGATTTCACAACTCTTGAACAACAAGGAGGACAGGCCGGGCTCCAGTCTCTGGGAATGACTCAGCAGGGGATGTTTTTAATGGCGCTGGGATTAGGCGATCGCATTGCTGCACTCTCTTACGCTCAAGTCGAGCCTGTAGGCACAAGTGAGACATTGCAAACACAGCCTTCACCGAATCAAGCGTCGGACAGGGAGCCACAGCTGATGTCAATGAATGATGTGCTACGTCGCAGAGAAGCTCTACACGCGCTCATGAACCCTATGGGAATGGGCAACTTCCAGGTTCTACTTCAAAGCAAAGGGCTGACTTTAGAAGAACAAAATCGTCCTCTCAAAGGTTTTGATATTCCTCCACTTTCTGCGCTGGGGTAAGGGGCGATCGCCTCGTCTTAGTTGACTTCAGCGCTGTCACAAAATCCTGCGACAGTCACCCTGTTGATTAAAAACCACCGACAAAAGGTGCCGTGGTTGCAGTTTTGAGGTAACGTTTACGGGTAGCATTTCCTCTAACCCTTGTGAACCATAGGGTCAGTGATTGTGGAGTCAAGAACCATTTGAGCTGACATCGTCGCTCTATGGTGTTACCTTACCGTTGTCGTAAAGAGGCCGTTTATGGAGCTGGAATACCCGGACAATCTTAAATACTATGATTCTCATGAGTATGCATCCTTGCAAAACAACATTGCCACACTCGGCATTACGGCCTTCGCAGTGGATGAACTAGGAGACATCGTCTTTTTGGAATTGCCAGAGGTGGGTGATTCAGTCGAAAAGAGTGAGTCGTTTGGGACGGTCGAATCTGTGAAAGCAGTCGAAGATTTAGTATCCCCAGTGTCGGGAAAGGTGGTTGAGCGCAATGAGATGCTCATTGAGTCGCCAGAAGATCTCACCAATGATCCTTACGAAGAAGGCTGGCTGCTGAAGGTGGAAATTACAGATCCAAGCGATCTAGATGATGCTCTATCGTCAGAAGAATACCGCGATCGTGTTGAAGGTGGATCAGAGGAAGACTCAGATGACGATGATTGAGTTAAGCTAACCTAACCTTTGTTTGGAGGGAAACGGACATAGCTGATTTCGGCGAGGTGCTGTGCCTGATTTGAGACACGCGATCTGAAGTGTTTCTATCTGCACGTGAATTGATTGAGGTGCCGTAATATAGATCTCGAGTTAGCTATTTTTCTCAAGTTCGGCATTCTCCCTTCCCAACGATGCTAGCTGCTGCAATCAGGAATTACAGCATTTTGTGCAACCAATTCTGGCAATAGGAATTCTGATTTAAGCAAAGCGATCGCCATTGTTCACAACATGCGAGCCTTGCTAAGGCGATCGCCCTTTGGCAAGAGGAAGTTCTGGAAATACGGATTAGGGCTTTGTTGCTCTGATCTGTTTCCCGGACAATGACTTAAGTTCATGTAGAAAGGGGCAAGAACTTCACGGTTCTTAACACAACAGGGTGCGGCCATCCCTTTTTTTCCAGACCTAAATATTGCTCTGTGCTCACAGATTCGGGACTTGCAGACGTTGTTCTCTTTGCGAAGTCTCAATGTCTCTTTATACAAGACATTTATCAACCTTATTCCACGCTGCTAGTTTCAGCACTGCTCAGACTCATTCGGCTTTGGAGTCCACGACGTTTAGCCCAAATTGGCAAGCGTTGACTTATCTCTTTGCTGCAATGGCAATCGCTTCGACTCTAGTTGCGATCGCTTTGTGGCGGCAGTTATGGCGTATCGCCAGAGATAACACTCTCTGCATGACCCTGCTCAGTATGTTGCCTGATTTGGTGATTCGGATGAAGCGTGACGGGACTCTCGTGGCAGTGAGAGCTGGTCATCAGTTTCCTTTTCCTCATCCCAAGATCGGTCAAAATCTTCGAGATTTCTTGCCAGAAACCGCCGTTAAACAGCAGATAGAACTAATCGAGCAGGCGATCGCGACGGGCGAGACGCTAACCAGCAAATACTCGTCTGAGGTCGATGGAAAAACCTGCTGGCAAGCCAGCCGGGTGTCTGCCTGTACAGATCACGAAGTCCTCATGATTCTGCAAGACACGACTGCCTACCAGCAGATGATGGAGGAGTTGCGTCAGCAAACGGAACAGTTGCAGGCCATTTTGTCTGCGATCCCAGATTTGATGTTTCAACTGAGGTCGGATGGCATTTATCTCGGTTACGTGAGACCAAACCACCTCACTGATTTATTGCCGGAAGACTTTAATCCTGTTGGGCAAAAAGTTACTGAATATCTACCCGCCGACCATGCCCAGCGCAATCTCGACTATCTTCGTCGAGCCTTAGACACAGGTGAAGTTCAGATCTATAAACAAGATGTGGACATCAACGGACGGATTCAGCACGAAGAAGTGCGGGTTGTAGCCAGCGGGCGCGATCGCGTTCTGTTTATGGTGCGAGATGTCAGCCCCTATCGGCGTAGCGAAGTTGAGCGCGATCGCACAGCCAAGCAGCTTCAGCAACAGCTGAATCGGGTGCTCCTACTCGAACAAATTACCCACGAAATCCGCAGCCACCTCGATCGCCAAGAGATTTTTACGACAGCGAGTCTTCAAATTGGTCGAGCCTTTCGGGTCAATCGTTGTCTAATCCACACCTATGTTGAAAAGTCTCTACCGACGATTCAACTTGCTGCACAGTACTACGAGATAGGTTACGAACCGCTCAACACCCTAGAAGTTCCAGTGATCGGCAACGCTCATATCGAGGCGATTCTTGCTGAAGATCGGGCGATCGCGTCTAACGATGTCGAAAAGGAACCCCTGCTCGCCACCATGCGATGAGCACGACCGCTTCAGCTCAAATCAATGTTAGCCGTTCGCACCTCCTATCAATACCAACCCAATGGCGTTATTGTCTTGCATCAGTGCGACTGCCACCGAGTGTGGACTCGCGATGAGGTCACGCTCCTTGAAGCCGTGGCTGCTCAAGTTGGCATTGCACTTTGTCATGCCCGATTGTTGGAGCAAGAACAGGCTCACCGAGAAGAGCTTCAGCAAAAAAGTCGCGAACTTGAACAGCTAACTCGTGAGGCTCAAGCCGCAAACCGTGCGAAAAGCGCATTCTTGGCAAACATGAGTCATGAGTTACGCACGCCCCTCAATGCCATTTTGGGCTTTGTTCAAGTGATGCAGCTCGATTCCTCGTTGCTCAAGGAAACACAAGATTTTCTCCAAATTATCCTGCAGAGTGGAGAACATTTGCTCCAGCTGATCAACACAGTCCTTGACCTATCAAAGGTCGATTCTGGTCGCCTGTCTCTGCAAAGACAAGAGTTTAATCTGTCTGACCTCGTCGATCAGATTCAGATGATGTTTCAGCCGCAGATGGAGTGCAAGGAAATGCAATTCACTGTCACACTTGCCGAAAATTTACCTGAGTGTATCTCAACAGACGAGGCAAAACTGCGGCAGGTGTTGATTAATTTAATGGGGAATGCCATCAAATTCACTGAACAAGGGGCGGTACACATTCGCGTTTCTGTGATGCCCCAAAGTTTGGTGTGTGCAACTCAACGTCCGCCAGAAGCTTCGTCGTTATCTCCCGAACTCCCTCCTGACCCATTCTTTCAAGAGCATATTGATCCCTTTCGCTCACCCGCGCATCCCTTCGTCTTGTCTGATGAAGAGCAGGTAGAATATCTCCGCATTGAAATTGAAGACACCGGTCGAGGAATTGAGGCACAGGATCTCGATAGAGTTTTTGAAGCATTTGCCCAAACTGAAGTTGGGCAGATGCTGCCTGACGGGACAGGACTAGGACTCACCATTAGTCAACGATTCATCGAACTCATGGGAGGGGCGATCTGGGTTCATAGCCAACCGAACATGGGTTCAATCTTCGGATTTGAGATTCCTGTCGTTCTCAAGTCTTAAAAGAATAGAAGCACGGTCGAAGAGCCTTTTTCTCAGCTTCCATCGGCTCAACCGTTTCCTATGAAGGCTCTACAATCTATGCCAACCGAATGGAGACAAAAGCTTCTCAGCGCTGCTGTCCGTTGCGATAACAATGTGACAAAGCGCTTGCTGAAACAGATTTCGCCCCAAGAGGCTGATTTGGCCGAGGCTTTAGACAACCTGCTGCGCTCGTTCCGATTCGATCAAATTGTTCATGTCTTGGAGTCAGATGAACCCCCATCTGCGATCCTCGGCTAGATGAATCTTGACTAGAGCGATGAGTATGTCTAGCTTGAAGGTACGGCTTAGATTCGCGTCAGCGCAATTCCACAAAACCAAGCCAGCATTTGGAGGATAGCCCGGTGGCAGAGACCATTCCCATTTTTCTAGTTCAAAAAGAACAGCTCAACGATCAGCCCACAGTTCGCCAAACCTGGCTGTCTGCGTCAGGGTTTAAGGCTGAAGCCGGAACTTTTTGTCTCATTCCTGGACGTGAAGGGCAAGTCGAGAGCGTGCTGGTCGGCAAGTCTGATGATCTCAATACATGGTCTTTGGGTGGCTTGGCTCGAACTTTGCCCCCCCACGCTTATCACTTGGCAGATAAATTATCGGCCACGGAGCAAAGTAAGTTAGCGCTAGGTTGGCAACTCGGTCAATATCAGTTCACGCGCTACAAGCAAAGCGGCTCGAATGACAACATGCCGAAACTGACAGTCGTCTCTGATGGAGATTGGGCTAAGTATCTAGATGCCGCAACGGAAGCGACCTATCTGGTGCGTGATTTGGTCAATACTCCTGCTGCCGACATGGGGCCAGCCCATTTGGAACAACAGGCCAGGGCGATCGCCACAACCTATAAAGCCGAGATTGCTGTCACGACAGGTGAAGAACTCCTGGCTCAAAACTATCCCATGATTTACACCGTGGGTAAGGCGTCTGACCAGCCTCCTCGCCTTATTGACCTCCATTGGGGTGACCCCAAAGCACCCAAGATCACCCTTGTGGGTAAAGGCGTTTGCTTCGACTCTGGAGGTCTCGATATCAAACCAGCCTCTGGCATGAAGACGATGAAAAAAGACATGGGCGGTGCGGCTCATGTACTGGGTGTGGCAACTCTGGTGATGAAGCTCAACTTGCCCGTGCGGCTGCGGGTGCTGATCCCTGCGGTAGAAAACAGCATTGCAGGGAACGCGATGCATCCCCTCGATGTCTTGCCGACTCGCAAAGGCATCACCGTCGAAGTGGGCAATACGGATGCGGAAGGTCGCCTTGTGTTGGGTGACGCTCTATGGGAAGCCTCTAGTGAAAACCCTGATCTTTTAATTGACTTTGCCACCCTGACCGGAGCAGCGCGGGTGGCTCTGGGCACAGAACTGCCTGCTTTTTTCTGCAATGATGAGGCGATCGCCACCCAGCTCAAAGACGCTGGAGAAGCAACCGACGATCCACTCTGGAACTTGCCGCTGCATGCGCCCTATCGGACATTGCTCGACAGCAAAGTCGCAGATATTTCCAACATTTCTGACGGCAGATTTGGCGGAGCCATCACCGCAGCGCTATTTCTTCGGGAATTTATCAAACCTCAGATTCCCTGGGTTCACATTGATGTAATGGCCTGGAATCTTCGCTCTCTCCCTGGACGCCCCGAAGGGGGTGAGGCCATGGGAATGCGAGCTGTCTTCGAGCTGATCCGGCGGCAGGTTCAGCCTTAATCGTGGTGTGCTTACCGAAGCTCCAATCCCCACTGCCACAGCCAAAGAGCGACCATGCCGACTGAGATGGTGAGTAGGATGTTGCGAGTGCGCCAGGCGACTCCAGCCGCAATTAGCGCGGCTGGAATGCGGGCATTGGTCAAAGACAGATCGAGAGTTGCGTCAGTAAAGGCGATCGCCGGAACCACGATGGCTGGCAGCACCGCCACAGGCACAAACTGCAATGCCTGCTGGACAATGGCAGGCAGTTCAAATTTTCCCACTAGATAAATGAATGAAAACCGCAGGGCAAAGCTAATCATGCCCATGCCCAAAATAGTCAACCAGAGGGTCATGGAGAATCTCCTGATGCGTCATTTATCTTTCGTTTGATGATCTGTAGGGGGCTGTCTTGATTGAGCAAGGGGCGATCGCTCAATCAGCATTCCCATGCCAATGCCCGCTAGTGCGGCCACAACTAGACCCATGTTAAACGGCAAAGGCTTCGCGATGACCGACAGAATCGCTGCGGTCAAAGCTGCCCCAGCCGTAGACCAACCCTTGATCGCTGGAATTGCCAGCACCATGAACACCAGAGGAATCGCAAATCCCAACGACCAGCGATCTGGAATGCTGCCTCCTAGAAAAATTCCAGCAGCGCTGCTCAACTGCCACACCACCCACACCGTGACCGAGGTGCCAAAATAAAAGGCTGCCTTTTGCTGAGGCGTGGGCGGCATAGATCGCTGGCTTGTCTGAGCGTAGCCCGTATCGTTTTCCATCGGCTCATACTGAGCATAATGGGTAACCGACAGCGCATAGGATTGATCCGTTAAGAGGTAGGCAATGATGGCCTTCCACCGGATTGGCAGTAACTGGACATGAGGAGCCAAGGATGCACTATACATCGTGAATCGGAGATTGATCATCAACGTCGTTAGCCAAATGACGAGCACCGGAGCACCCTCAGAAATTAGCTGCACTCCAGCCAACTGTGACGCCCCGGCAAAAACAACCACAGACATAATCTGAGCACTTTCTTCCGATAGACCATTCTCAACAGCGGTGATTCCTGAAATCATCCCAAAAGGGATGACACCAACAATCACAGGGGCAATGGTTTTCATGCCCAATAAAAAATCAGCGCGGTAGAAAAGCTTAAAGTCCTTCATCTGCCTAAAAAATGACGCCGAGGTTTGCAAACCTCTAAGAGCAAGAAACTATACTGAAAATTGAATCGTATATCCAGGATGATTGTTGAGTATCCAGTTCGTGTCTGTTCACGCTGGGAGTTATAGGGATGTCGAAAACTTACAACGAAAACGCGGTTCAGCAAATTCTAAGACTAGCTATGGTCAAGCAGGGACAGGATGTCGCACTGCTGCGGTCTCAGCTTGTTGAAATTGCTGAAGATCTAGGCATCTCAGAGTCAACCTTGGTCGCTGCAGAAGAGGAATGGCAAACCCAGCAAGAAGAGGAGCAAGCCCGCGAAAGCTTTGACGCTTATCGACACCAGCAGCTTCGACAAAGCATTGTCCGATTTCTGGCTGTCAATGGCGGGTTGGTGTTTCTCAATTTAGTCTTTGCTCACCGAATCGACTGGTCAGTTTATCCGGTCTTAATTTGGGGAATGGTCGTCACTCTTCAGACGTGGCAAACGTTTAGAACGGAAGGCGAGCAATATGATCGAGCCTTTCGTCGTTGGCGGTTGCGTCAACAAATTGGTCAATCCTTTAAAGAGATTTCTGAGCGGTTCAAGTTTTTGGGGTTTGACGATGTCAGCCAAAAACCGAGTGCCTTCAATCCCAACAACTCTGCTGCACCTGATTCATCTAGTAAAGCTACCATTAGAACGGCTCAGGCGGTCTCGACTGCTAATGGTTCGAGGAACTCTAAAAATTCCAGTAGCTCTGATGAAATGAAATCAGCGGTTGCGTCTGATTCCAATGAGCTTTTGAGTTCATCAACTTCCAAGCCGTCATTTGCCTCAAGCCAATCTAAAGAACCGATCGCCAAAGACCCAACAGAAGACTCCACCGAATCGGTTTCTACTGAGACATCTGCGACAGATTCCACCTCTCCTCATCCCTCTGCCTCGGGACCCGCTCCAAACGCCGCTATTGTGCCCCCCTTCCCGAAAGTGTCTCAATCTCCTCCAACAGAGTCGGATCTGCCAACCTCGGTGGAATCTGACCACGATCCGGACAGGCATTCGTAGGTTATGCGACTTCGCTTTTTCTTTCTCTGGCTCGTCGGGATTCTGATCGCCTGCGCTATTGGAATTGGGTTGTGGCGATCGCCCTCTGTCGAAACTCACTCGCCAAATCAAAACCTCCACGACTCAGCACAATCATCAGAGTCGCTAGACTCAGAGACTTGGGATATAGAGACTTTGACCATTGACAGTGAGCACCTGCTACAGGATATAGAAGCTCTAGCATTCGAACGAGCCAGTGAAGCAGGGCGATCGCGCGCCCGTCGATATCTGACTCAGCAGCTAGAATCTGTAGGCTGGAAAGTAGAAGTTCAACCTTTCGTCCCCACGATCTCTTCTCCAGAACCTCAGGGCGGAGATAACTTAGTCGCCGTTCGTTTGATCGATCAGGAGTTTGGAGATCCGGAAACTGAAGATCTAGACAAAGCCTCAGAACTGATTGTGGCCGCCCACTACGACACCGTGGCAGACTGTCCAGGTGCAGACGACAATGGCAGTGGAGTCGCAACGTTACTGGAACTAGCAAGAATATTTAGCGATTATCCAACACCTCGTCCCATTAAGTTAGTGTTGTTCGACCACGAAGAACAAGGATTGTGGGGAAGTCAAGCCTTTGTTGCGAGTTTGAAGAGTGAGTCAGCCCCTCTGATGGGAGCAATCATTTTAGAAATGTTGGGTTATGCCTGCGACGTTCCGGGCTGTCAGACCTATCCTGAGGTTTTACCGATCGCCCCTCCGTCAGATGTCGGCAACTTTCTGGCAGTAGTCGGCAACGTTGAACATCCAGAATTGATTGAGGCATTTCAACATCCAGGTTTTCAAGAAAGCGCTTCGGAACCTTCCTTTTTCTTGCTGCCGTTACAAGTTCCGGCTCTCAGCCCAGGCAGTCCCGACTTGCTCCGCAGTGATCATGTTCCTTTCTGGCAAGGAGGCTACGGTGCGGTCATGGTGACGGATACGGCTAATTTCCGCAATCCTCACTATCACCAACCGAGCGATCGCCCCGACACGCTCAACCCTGAGTTTCTCAGCTATTCTGCAACGACAGTTGCCAGAGCGATCGCCCGGTTGCTAAACGCCCCCCATTCATCCAGCTAACCGCCATCATGGGAAAATAGCGCTGTAGGGTGAGGAGCGATCGCCGTTGTTCAAGTCTCAATTCAGTCATTCGTTCAAAAGCACGTTCAAAAGTACGTTCAAAAATATCGGCATGAAGTTCCGTCAGAGAACTGAGGGATGGGCAGTGGCATTGCTCATTGGACTGTGGCTATTGGGTGTGGGGATCGATTGGGTATGGCTGGCGCTAGATCGCTCCGTGCCGTCGTGGGACCCAGCCGATCACCTCATCGGCGCATTAAACTATCGCTGGATGCTGCTCCATGCCAACTGGTTCTCGGAAGAGTGGTGGCGCGGCATCTGGACGCTGTCGTCAAAATATCCGCCGCTGCTCTATCTCTCGACAACTCCCAGCTTGACTCTTTTTGGCATGAGTGGTGATGCCGCCACAACGGTGAATGCCTTTTACAGCGCGATTCTACTGGGCTCTGTTTACGTCATTGGGCGACACCTTTTTAGTCGCTCGGTGGGACTGTGGGCCGCAGGACTCTGTTTGCTGTTTCCCCAGTTCTACACCCTGCGATCGCAATATTTTATGGACTACCCTTTGGCGGCGGGAGTAGCGGCAGCATTTGCCTTATTGACCTTGTGGAAAGATGCGAAACTCCGATGGACTCAGTGGGCAGGGGCGATCGCCTTTGGCACCACCTTCGGATTTGCTCTGCTAATCAAGCAAACTGGGCTGATGTTTTTTGTCGTGCCGCTGCTATGGGTGGCGATCGCCGCTCTCTGGCGACGCCGTTGGGAACGAATTCTGCAACTTTTCGCTGGCCTGTTGATCACAGCATTGTTGCTCTTGCCCTGGAGTCTAACCAATTGGCTATTTCAAATTAGTGCTGCGTTTAGTGCCAACACGCGCTCTGCCGAAATTGAAGGCGACCCGGAGATTGTGTCTTGGGCTGGGCTGACGTATTACGCAACTCATCTCCCTCAAGCCGTGTCTTACCCGCTGTTGATCGTCGGTCTCAGCGGCCTGCTGCTCTGGGCAATTGGAATTCTGTGGCGATCGCCCGATTTTCTGCCTCTGCTCCGACCGCTGTATCTCTGGGTGCAGCGTCATCAACCCTCACTTTCCTCACTCTGGTGGCGGGGACTAGGCTGGCTGGCAATTTTTTGTGGTGGGGCTTATGTCGTCTGGTCTAGTTTTGCCAACAAAGATGTGCGCTACATCATGCCCTATTTACCGGGGGTGGCGATCGCTCTAGCCGTCGGTGTCGCCTGCTGGCAAGGGCGGTGGCGAACTATTCCTTGGGGCATCATGGGACTGTCGCTGTTGCTGATGTTCACGAACCTGTTTTCGATAGGCGGCGGCGAGCGCCCTCCTGCTCTGAGTCGTCTGCTCACCCCAGCAGCTCAACATCGTCCTTACTTGGGCGAAATGTTTCCCCATGTCGAAATTGTGGATGAGATCGTTCAGGCTCAGCCCTATCAGATTGCGAATATGGGGGTGCTGCCTTCGACCCCTGACATCAACCAGCACAACTTAAACTTTTTTGGCACGGTGCGCGACTTCCAAGTTTACGCTCGCCGCATGGGCAAAAGTCAGGATCACATCGAACAAGACTTGCGCTCGATGGATTGGTTTGTTGGGGTCACGCGGCCTCAGCTCAATTTCCATGACCAAAAATCACGGCGACGACAGATCGAGATCATGCGACTGTTGAGGCGATCGCCCGACTTTCAGCGACAGAACCGCTGGGTTTTGCCAGATGGCAGCAACTTAGATCTCTTTCGTCGCCGTGCATTCCCCGTGACGGTGGAGCCGCTTCCAAAGCTTCCAAATGATTTCTCGAAAGCTGCACCTATTCAGCTAACTGGCTTAACCGTCCCGGATCAGGCTCCACCAGGACAGCCAATTCCGGTTACTTATACCTGGATCGGAGACTGGACAGCATTGTCGCAGGGAGATGTCATACTGACTTGGCAGCTTGAGTCAGACCCGGACTCCCATTGGCTCCACGACCACAGCATCGGATTAGGAACCCTACGCCCTCAGCCTATTCAAGCTAATCAGTCTGTCCTTGCTCCGATACCTGACCCTGATGCACCTGCCTTTCGAGTCATAGAACGCACGGCGATGCTTCCTACCCGTGGGGCTTCAGCGGGCAACTACCAACTCAAAGCAACCTATCGCAATCGAGTCACTGGAGAAACGTGGCCGATCGCCCCCCCCTCTTTTCGACTAAGCCTTGACCCTACAGCAGCAGCATCAACATCTCCAGAAGTCGATCAAGCGAGTCAACTAAGGCTACTGTCACGAGCTTTACCCAAGGGGGCAGAAGCCCTCGAACCTGTTTTTGACCAGATTGGCCGATTTAGTCTCTACGACCCCATTCAAAGTTATGCAGTCCAGGTCGAAAACACCTTGAGCTATCGTCTTCAGCAGGATCCAGACAATCTCGACTACGCTTACGGGCTGACTCTGGCACAGGTGCTACAGCGGGATGCAGCAGGGGCGATCGCCACGCTTCAGCACCTGACTGAAATTGACGCTGACAATCCCTTTGCCCACGCTTATCTCGCTTTTGTAAACTTGTATGCATTACGCCCTCATGCTGCTCAGCAAGCATTGGAGCCAGCACTAGAAATCGACCCAAACTCTCCAGAATTTCGCGGACTCAACGCTGCTGCTGCTCTCTTACAGGGCAAGCTCTGGCAAGCTTGGAAAGACGGACGCTATGCTCTTCAGGACTAGGATTCGGAATAGATAGCCTCAGAATTATAGATTGATCGACCTTTCCGCTTATTTTTGAGCTGATGACGTTGCGTTTTATATCGCTTGTCGCCAGAATCATTTATTCTTCATTCAAAATCTTTCCTCTATCCGGTCGCAGCAAATGTCAGCATGAAGAGCTAAATGGAACAGCAGCGATAGAAATGATAAGGGCTGAAACTATTCATCCTATAGGAATTCGCTGTCTCCACCCGTCCGAAAACTATGCCACACTGAGTGGGCTAGCCTGCTCCAAAATGCAGCCATGAGCTACTGTATTAATCCAATCTGTCCCAATCCGATAGAGCAAAAAACGTCTGAGCCGTCTCAGGCAAAGTTTTGCTCGAATTGCGGCGCAAATCTGCTGTTGAGCGATCGCTATCGAGCACTAAAACTAATTGGAAAGGGCAATTTAGGACGAACATTTCTGGCAATCGACGAACACAAACCATCGAAATCAGCCTGTATTCTCAAACAGCTCATCGGTTTTCCTGGCAAGGACATAGATACCGAAGAGTCATCGCTCTTTCGTCGAGAAGCGCTTCGCTTAGAAAAGCTAGGCCAACATGCCCAAATCCCTTCTCTGATAGCTTTTTTTGAACAAGGCAACCATCGTTACTTGGTGCAAGAATTTATTGATGGGATCAGTCTCGAACAGAGCCTTCAGAAGCAAGGTGCTTTCACAGAAGCCCAAGTTCGCAGCATACTAAACGATGTTTTACCTGTGCTGCAGTTTGTTCACATTCAACAAATCATTCACCGAGATGTCAATCTCAAAAATCTAATTCGCGTTCCCAACAGCGACACGGCAGAAGGGGCGCTAGAGTCAGGCCGTTTATTTCTGGTTGACTTTGGAACTGCCAAATTCGCAACGGCTAGTAATCTCCTCCAAGTGGGCACCAAAATCAACAGTGGGAAATATGGGCCTCCCGAGTTGGCCGCAGGTCGAGCCACATTTTCGAGTGACTTATATGGATTGGGCGTTACCTGTATTCAGCTTTTGACTCACCAGCCAATATCGCAACTCTTTGATAGCCGCAAGTATGGATGGGACTGGGAAAGACACCTCGATCAACCCGTTAGTGAAGAATTGATTCGGGTGCTGAATCGAATGGTCGAGCAGGAACTTCGAAAGCGATACAAAGCCGCGAATGAAATCCTCGACGACCTGAACCGAAGTGGTGAAGATATTAGCAATCTTCCAACGTTTGTTCCTCCACCAGCCAGCCAGAGTCAGAACTCAAACAGCAATCTTTCCCATCGGCTAGAGGCGAATCAGGAAACTGCTCCAACCTGGGAATGTCTCCACATCCTAAAAGGGCATCAAGCTTGGGTACGAGCGATCGCGCTCAGTGCTAGTGGAAAACTTCTGGTGAGCGGCAGTGGCGACAAAACTGTACGAATTTGGTCAGTGACGCGAGGGCAACTGCTCCATACTCTGTCGGGTCACTCATCCTGGGTGCGAGCAGTAAACATCAGTCCCGACCAGCGCTGGATTGCCAGTGCCAGCAACGATAAAACCATTCGTCTCTGGCACCTCCAAACAGGAACACATCAACGGACTCTCGTGGGGCACCAAGACTCGGTTCGAACGGTTGTATTTACACCTCCATCGCCGAAAAAAAAGAGCCCAGACTCCGAAATAGATTTGGCGACTGGAGGCCAAGACAAACTCATTCATCTGTGGAACAGTAGCCAGGGCAGGATTCTACAAACCCTAACAGGCCACGAACATTGGGTCGTAGCGTTAGCCTTTCACCCTAATGGGCGTCTTTTGTTCAGCGGCAGTCGCGATCGCACCATTCGCCAGTGGGACGTGTCTACTGGGCGATGCCTTGGTATGCTTCTAGGCCATACGGCTGAAGTGTCGAGTCTGGCAGTCAGTGGCGATGGTCAATCGTTGATTAGCAGTAGTGCAGACCAAACGCTCCGTATCTGGGACATCAAATCGAGACAGTTGAAACAAACCATTCATGGGCACCAAGGCGCAGTGAATAGCGTGGCGCTGCATCCTAACGGTCGCGAATTTGCATCAGGCAGTAACGATAAAAGCATCAAGCTGTGGACGTTCGAGGGTCAAGAGACCGCTACATTGGTGGGACATGCAGGCTGGGTATGGACACTCTCGTTCGCATCTGAACACATAGCGAATCAGGCTCAGCCAGTTCTAGCGAGCGGATGCTGGGATGGAACAGTTCATGTTTGGCAGAGATCAGCCTAACGCCTTCTCTGCAATCAGCCTTCCCAAGCCTACGAATCATTACATTCTTTTGAAGTCAGCATTTCATCCACGAGACAATAGCAAGTAGACGCCCAATGGGAGCGCAGAGCTATTGTTCGAACAACCAAGCATGCTCTCGCCATAGATGCTGAAATCTATCAATGAGGCTCAAGTCCTTGAACAGCGCCACTAGCGTGCGATCGCAGACCTTGAAATCTTCATCTATTGTTAAGCAATATAACGAAATTGACGTCATAACGTTATTCTGTCTTGACAGCATCAAGCAAGGGCGATTATCCTGACATACATACCCGGGTATCACCTATATCTATCTGATATATGAGAGACAAGCAAAAAGTCACGTTGTATATTCCACCAAGCCTTCACCGTAAGCTAAAGATAAAGGCAGCCGTCGATTCTGAGCCAATGTCTGCTCTCGCAGAACGAGCTCTTACCTTCTATCTAACGCACCCTGAGGTTGTGGACGAAGTGGAATCTTCTCAAGGACAAGCTCACAAGATACACAAATGTCCAGAATGCGAAGCAAGCCTGTTACTAAGCGATGGAGAAATCATTGCACTTGGCGCACAGTCATCAGAAGTGGTGCTTGATAGCGATATTGATATAAGTAGCAAAATTGGTGACAAGGGTCACTCCGAGCCTGAGCAGCATGATAGAGAAGAATTAGTTCCTTGCTAAAGGTAAACGCCAACAATCTGCTCGCTGGTCTAAGTTATTGTCAGTTTGTTTATCGGTTTACTCGTAGAAGAAATTGATAGTTTTCCGATTTAGTACAGCAGTCAGATTTTGGGTCTGCAACCCGTATTCATAGGTCAATGGTCATGAAAGAAGAGCTCAGTACTCTTATCCAAGCTCAGTATCCTCTGATCTACCTGGTAACTTCCGAAGAAGAGCGTGCAATTAGCGCGATTGCTCAACTTAAGCTTCAGCGCAAGCTGTTTGTGTGGACTGTAACTCACGGCATTATAGAGCATGATCCGAGTAGAGGTGGAAGCCCTGCACAGCACAGCCACAACACGGTATCTCCAGAGGCTGCAATCGAATGGGTAGTTCGACAAAAAGAGCCTGGCGTTTTTATCTTCAAAGACCTACATCCATTTGTTGACTCTCCTGCGGTGACTCGCTGGCTGCGTGATGCGATCGCAAGTTTCAAGGGAACACAGAAAGCTATTGTTCTGATGTCTCCGGTTCAGCAAGTTCCTATTGAGTTAGAGAAAGAAGTCGCCGTCATTGACTTCGACTTGCCAGACATGACAGAGCTTAATCAGGTACTGACCAAGCAGCTTGACCAAGTACGCACTCGTCGTATCTCTACAGAAGCGAGAGAGAAACTACTAAAAGCTGCTTTGGGCTTGACTCGAGACGAAGCTGAGAAAGTTTATCGAAAAGCTTTCGTGACAGCTGGCAAGCTAACCGAGAGCGAGGTTGAAGTTGTCTTATCTGAAAAGAAACAGTTAATTCGACGAAACGGTATCCTTGAATATATTGAAGAAGATGAAACAATTGATTCAGTTGGAGGTCTAACTGAGCTAAAGCATTGGCTTCAGCAGCGCTCAAATGCCTTTAGCGAAAGAGCTAGAGAATATGGGTTGCCCCAGCCTAAAGGAATGTTAATTCTGGGGGTTCCTGGGTGTGGTAAATCGCTGATCGCAAAGACAACCTCGCGGTTATGGGGTCTTCCTCTGCTTAGATTAGATATGGGTCGCGTCTATGATGGATCGATGGTAGGTCGCTCCGAAGCGAACCTCAGAAATGCGTTGAAAACGGCTGAGTCAATTTCACCTGCTATCCTTTTCATTGATGAGATTGACAAAGCTTTCGCAGGAGGGGCTGGCTCTGCAGATTCCGATGGAGGAACATCAAGCCGAATCTTTGGTTCTTTTCTGACCTGGATGCAAGAAAAGAGTTCGCCTGTTTTTGTCATGGCGACTGCGAACAGAGTTGAAAAGTTACCTGGTGAATTTCTGAGAAAAGGTCGGTTTGACGAAATCTTTTTCGTAGATCTGCCCAATGCAGAAGAGCGCAAAGAAATTTTCCGAATTCATCTCTCAAAACGCCGCCAAGATATCTCAAGATTTGACCTAGACCAGCTCGCGAATATGTCAGAGATTGAGGCTTATATCAACGACCAGCGTGTTACATGTCGCTTTTCAGGGGCAGAAATTGAGCAAGCTTTAATCGCAGCAATGTACGAAGCGTTTGCCCAGGATCGAGAGTTTACTCAGCTCGACATTATTGCTGCTGTCAAATCAACTTTACCGCTCTCTCAAACCATGATTGAGCAAGTTACAGCTTTGAGAGATTGGGCTAGGCAGCGCGCGCGGCCCGCATCCACTTCAGTTGCCGAAGAACGAGAGCAAGAGCAAGAGTACAGGCGACTGGAGTTTTAACAGGCTTTTCTCCTGCTTTCCCAGGCAGGGGAGGGGGCTAGTCTAACGGCTAGCAGTTTCGGAAGTCCGCTTACTGTCGACATTATTCGTTCGTAGTCGCGGCAGATACATCAAATACGTTGTCGTTTCTCTCAACTTCTCTGTAGGAGGAAATCCTAAATGTCTCACTTTAGCACTCTCCGTACAAAAATCACCGAGTCCGAAATTCTCAAGCAGTCTTTGTCAGACTTGGGTATCTCTGTCAAGTCTAGTGCTGACGTCCGTGGTTACAATGGTCAGCGTGTTCGTGCTGACATCGTTGCTGTTCTTGAGGGCGAGTATGATCTCGGCTGGTCTTTAAACAGCGACGGTTCCTACGATCTTATTGCTGATCTTTGGGGTGTTGCGAAGAAGCACAATCAGACTGAGCTGATCAACTCAATCAACCAGAAGTATGCTGTAAACCGTACTTTGGCTGAAGTCAAGCGTCCTGGCCTACAGAATGCAAACGTGAAGCTGGTAGTTCAGTAGTTTCTCTGAGCGTTCCCGAATAAACGGGCTAGCCTTCCGGGTTAGCCCGTTTTTTGACGCCATCACACAGCTATTACTCTTGTTCGCCGCTACAATTAGAGGCATTGTGCAAACCTTTATCAAGCTTAAAGCTTTATACCTTCCCAATCGCTTCTAGGTATCCTAATCTATACCTATGTGTGACGAGCGTTGATTTGAGCCGTTATCGATTATTTCTTCAACGGTCAGTAATTGGGAAGCTGTTGCCAAGGTAGTCCTATCGTTTTGCGATAAGACCCTATTTCAAGAAAATGTAGAAACGTTTCAAGTGTACTGTTCATGCAGATTGAAGCTTTTAGCGAGCTTTTCCCTCTCTTTAACTCTGCTAGCCCAGAGACTATAGATTGGCTCTTATCCATCGCAGTTGAGCACGACTACCCTTCTGATCGTGCTGTACTGATGGAAGATGCGTGGGGTAATGCGGTCTACTTTATCGAGTCTGGGTGGGTCAAGGTTCGTCGTCACTCCGGGGACGAAGTTGTAACGCTTGCCATTTTGGGTAAGGGCGACTTCTTCGGAGAAATGGCTATTCTCGACGAGTCACCTCGCTCTACAGATGTGATTGCAATGTCGCCAGTTAAGCTTTTAAGCGTTTCTGCTCAGCGATTTATCCAAACTCTGTTCAAAGATTCTCAACTTCACCATCGAATGCTGCAGCTTATGGTGCGTCGGCTACGCCAGACTAATGTGCGCTTTCAGCTACGACATCAGCCACCCGCCATTAAGTTAGCGAACACGTTAGTTTATATGGGTGAGAACTACGGACAGCCATCAGAACCAGGAACCGAGATTCTTAATATTCCTCTCAAAGATTTAGCTGACGTCTCTGACACGACCCTCGATGACACAACGAAAATTGTAGAAAAACTTGAAAGTAAGGGCTGGATCAAGGTAGAGAGCAGCCAACAAGCAATGTACTTGATCAACGAGAAGCAGCTCGTCCATTTAGCTGGACAAATATAGCGAAGAAGATTCGATCTTCAATTTGATCGAGCACAATCTGCGGCAAGAATGCAGGTAAGAAATGATTTCAGATATTGCTTCGTTTGGAGCCGGTTGTTTTTGGGGAGTCGAATCAGCGTTTCGCTGTATCCCTGGAGTAACAAAAACTTCGGTAGGATACATGGGAGGTCATTTCCCAAATCCTTCGTATCTAGACGTGTGTGCCCGAATTACGGGGCATGCTGAAGTTGTTCAGGTTGAATTTTGTCAATCTCAGATCTTATATGAAGATTTGTTGGAGATCTTTTGGGCAATTCACGATCCGACAAGTATCAATCGTCAGGGAGCCGATAGAGGAGAACAGTATCGCTCAGTTCTCTTTTGTCACAACAATAGTCAGTTGGCGATCGCCAAGCGTTCCAAGTCGAGACTTCAAAACTCTGGAATTTACGACAAGCCCATTTTTACCAAAATCGAACCTGCATCTGATTACTATCTTGCAGCAGATGAGCATCAACATTATTTTGAGAAAGCCGGGAAACCTCTTCCTGAGAAGCTGCGATCAAAGTTGCCTGAACAATATCAGCACCTGACGATTTGAATTTCTCAAGGCAACCAGACGAAAGTAGCGGCGATATTTGTAACCTCCTCAGTATTACATTGACTCAAAGCTTCGGCAGAAAACGGCTAATAACGAGCTAGGTTTTTGTCTGAACGCTATCCCTAAACTTTAAAAAAAGCCATCCCCAAAAATTCTAGAGAATTCAGGGATAGCTTTTTAAGGTTTAAGGAAGTGATGGCTGAAAAATTCTCACTTCACTGCTTTTTCGTGTAGATGCTTTCCTTTGATGGCGTGTTGAAAAACCGTGTTTGTGGCTATTCGAGACGTTGACTAATCTGTCTAACGCTCAAGAGTGTTGCTAAGCAATAGGCTCAAGCTCGTCAGAGCAGAAAGGACCATAAGGAATCAAATCTACGCGATCGCCACCGCTTTCGGCATTTTTGGCGATGAAATATGTTCCAGCTTCAGTCGCACTTAAAATATTACCGATTTGGCCCCTTAACGGGCCACGAGTGACTTTGACAGGCATCCCTGCTGAATAGGGGCTTTCTGGATTGAGTGGGTACTGGAAAGGGTTAGAAAAGTCCACGGTCACACCTCTTGAAAATAAAAAAGTTAGTAAAGAATTGCACAGCGCTCAGCAATGCTCACGAAAAGCATCAAATTAAAAGGGGATTTGAAAGCTAATCCCACATATTAGTAAGCGAAGTCACTTTGACAAAATCCAGGCAACGCAAGCTCCGCCCTATATAGAGTATCTCCGTAAATGTTGAGAACAGTCATCCGGAGTTACTCTGATCTTTTAACAATCTTGTCTTTGAACAACTTTGACAATCAATCCTTAAAGTCAGCGCTGTCACTCCTGAAAACCGACTCTTTAAGTGAAGTGCATTGCACCAGCTTTCGCAGCAAATCAGACTCTTACTCTTTTGGAGAAGCGATCGCAGTTGTTTTAGATAAGAAAACTTTCCACATATCGAATCTAACTTTAAAAGCTTTTGTTTTCCATAAAGGCAGTATGAAAAAAGAATAGTTTTTTCTGAATTTCCCGAAAATACAATAAATAAAATCAAATGTTGAAAAACTTTACTTTTTTGTACTTTTATATTAAGGAATTTCAGGAATCTCTTGACTCACCGCTTCTCGATCGAGTAGCTCATTTTGCCTGCAATAGGCGATCGCCTATTGTGGAAATATTTCACGAACACCTCATATGCGGCAGTATTGCTCAGTGCCTTGCGTGTTGATGAAACGGCAAGGCTGTCGATTTTACAAGAATAAAGCGAGTGAAGTGTAAAATTTTTGAGACCTCTGGTGTAGTTTGGGTATAAATAGATAGCCTATGTACGGCTGATGCTAGCAGTCTTGATAGGAGAAACTGCACTTCGATGATGAGATCTTGGGCACTGTCGGAATAGGATAGCTTCTAGAGTCATGCGTTTGGGCTAATTCTGGTTGAACCACAGCCAAGTACTAAACGCGAATCCGTTGTCATATTTGAAATCGAACATATTCATAGGAGAGTATCGCTTTGAGTCTTTACCCGAATGGTATCCCTGCCCATGGAGGCATCCTGATCGACCGCATTGCTACGCCAGAACAAAAAGCAGAGTTTCTGAGCAAAGCAGAGCAGTTGCCACAAGTGACTCTCGATGCCCGAGCCTTATCCGACTTAGCCATGATCGCTATCGGAGGGTTTAGCCCGTTGACAGGGTTCATGGAAGAAAATGATTACCTTTCCGTCGTCAAGTCAATGCGATTGGCAAATGGATTGCCATGGTCTATTCCAGTCACGCTATCGGTCACACCTGGAGAGGCTGATGCCCTTAAAGCAGGATCACTGGTTCGTCTAAACAGTGAATCTGGAACGTTTGCAGGGGTTCTAGAGCTGACTCAAAAATATCGGTATGATAAGCAAGAAGAAGCCGTTAATGTCTATCGTACTGATGAGGAAAAGCACCCAGGTGTTAAGGTTGTTTATGAACAAGGCGACATAAATCTAGCAGGGCCAGTGTGGTTGATTGAGCGCCAAGCTCATCCTCTGTTTCCTGACTATCAAATCGATCCATCGGCATCCCGAAGTTTGTTTAGAGAGCGTGGATGGCAGACTGTAGTTGGATTTCAAACTCGCAATCCAATTCATCGGGCACATGAGTATATTCAGAAGTGTGCTCTTGAAACCGTTGATGGGCTATTTTTGCATCCACTCGTGGGCGCAACGAAAAGCGACGATATCCCAGCAGAGGTGCGGATGCGCTGCTATGAAATTATGATGGAGAAGTATTTCCCAAAAGATCGAGTCATTCTAGCTATCAATCCCGCTGCAATGCGTTATGCAGGGCCTCGTGAAGCGATTTTTCATGCTCTGGTGCGTAAGAACTACGGATGCACTCACTTTATTGTTGGGCGAGATCATGCGGGAGTTGGCGACTACTATGGAACTTACGATGCTCAGCACATTTTCGATGAGTTTGAGACTGAGGAGCTAGGCATTGTACCAATGAAGTTTGAACATGCCTTTTATTGCACACGGACGCAGTCGATGGCGACTACAAAGACAAGTCCGAGTGCAAAAGAAGAGCGAATTCATCTGTCTGGAACAAAGGTTCGAGAAATGCTGCGTCGAGGTGAGATGCCACCACCAGAATTCTCCCGGCCAGAAGTTGCAGCAGAACTGTCAAGAGCTATGCAAGTAGGGGGCTAAAGCGCTCGGTGAACTTAAGGCGACGGGCATTTCTAAAACAAGCAGCGCTGTATCTAGCTGCACTCGGGGCGAGCCAGACTGGAATCGCTATGGCTGCCCGTCGCTATGGTCAGGCACTAGCCAAACCTACGACTCGACGTTTAGCTTTGCTGATCGGTATCAACCAATATCCAGAAAATGTGTGTGACTATGACGTCTCGCACCGTTCTGCTCTCGCAGGATGTGTGACGGATGTTCAACTCCAGCGCTTATTGCTGGAACATCGTTTTGGGTTTCAGCCATCCGATATTCTGACGCTGACAGACCAGCAGGCGACACGCAACGAGATTGAAAATGCTTTTCAGTCTCACTTGATTGACCAGGCAAGACCGGGAGATCTAGTTCTCTTTCACTTCAGTGGTCTAGGCAGTAAAGTTAAGCTTTTTGGCAAAGAATCGGTAGTCCGGAACAGTCTAGTACCTGTTGATGGAGTCTTGCCTACCGAAGATCGTCCTATTATTAATGACTTGATGGAGGAGACTCTGGGGCTGATGTTGCGATCGCTTGCGACTGAGCAGATCGTGACAATCCTTGATTTGAGCCATGCAAAACCGCAAGACTCGCTGCGGGGTAGTCTCAAGATTCGCTCACGACCTAGCGTTCCCAGTGGATATATCAGTGATGGAGAAGGTGAGTTCCAAAAGAGCCTGCTACAGCAAATACGCGGAACACGAGAGCAAGCATGGCAGCAGTGGCGATCGGGACAAGTTCCTGGTTTAATCCTGAAAGCAACGAAAGAGCCTCAAATTGCTGCTGAGGGGCAGTGGAGCGGCTTCAGTTCAGGGCTTTTTACCTATGCGCTGACTCAACATTTGTGGTGGATGACAAACACCGTTCCTCTCAACATCAGCATTAGTTTGGCCGGTGGTCAGGTTGAACAGGTGGCGGGCAGTCAGCAACGACCTGTTTTTGGCGGACAGAAAAGCACACCTCAGCTATTAGCGAATCACAAATTTCGGCCTCTTTCTGATGCCAATGCAGATGGTGTCATTCTAGCGGCTGACTCAAATTCGTCTACGATGCAAGTCTCTTTGGTAGGACTGCCAGCGGCAGTGCTTGAAAACTATGCAGTCAATTCTCTCCTTCAGCTTGCTCCACCACCTAGCGGTAGAAGCTTGTCTTCTGAGCCCCTTCCGTCTACTCTAGCGATCGCCAAAGACTCGACAGACTCTCAGGAAGCTCCGCAGTCTGGAGCTGAGTCATCCTCTAGTTCTGCAACGACCGATCGGTCGGACAACAAGACTAGTGCCGCAGACATCGGTACGGCTGATAGAGACCTATCCGAAACACAGGGTTCTGTGACAGCAACATCTTCAACTCAGGCTGAACCGTCTGCTACAGGGGGCGAATTGAACTCCTCACAATCCGCACCAGCGTCTGTTGAAGAGAAGGCCATGCAGGCTGCAGATGCAACGGTTATTCTGCAAGTGCGATCGCGGAACGGGTTGCGCTGTAAAGCCAAAGTTTACAACCGCAGTAGTTCTGACCCTAACCCTCAAGTAGGTCAGTATGTGCAGGAATATGTTCGGCTTCTTTCCAAAAACATCAGCCTCATCGTCGCACTAGACGCTCAGCTTGAACGTATTGAGCGTGTTGATGCGACCAGTGCTCTTTCCAGCATTCCTCGAATTTCTTCTGTAATTTCAGGTGAACAACCCGCAGATTTTCTCTTCGGACGGGCTCAATTTGATACACCGACAGCACTATCGATGAATCCACTGGGTCGCTCTACAGCAACGGCTCAGTCTGAAGACAATGAGGGTTCAACTCAGAACGGATATGGTCTGTTTTACCTGAGTCGCTCGGCAATACCTAATACTCTTTCCGAGTCAGAAGAAGCAGTGAAGACAGCCGTTAATCGTATTGCACCTCAGTTGCGCACGTTACTTGCTGCCAAGCTGTTGCGTCTAACGGACAACCAGGGATCTTCCCAACTTGGGGTGCGTGCCACACTAGAAATGCTGGCTCCTCAAGAGCGAATTTTGATGCAGCAAACGACTGTTCGTGCTCCGTGGCCTGCGCCGGAGAGTCGTCTTGCTTCTCTTTTCTCACCGGAGGGCAGAGTGCCTGCGATTCCAATCGGTAGCCATATTCAGTACCGATTGCAAAACTATAGCGATCGCCCTGTTTACTGTGCGTTGCTGGGCTTGGACAGTGGAGGAAATGCGATCGCCATTTATCCAGCAGTTGTTGGAGAGGGTCGTAACGAGGGTCAATCTTCCTTTAGAGAAAGCATCATTATGCCTGGAGATAGCTTGACGGTGCCTCAATCTACGATTTCTGCCGAGTGGGTTGTCGGGGGGCCGGTCGGCTTAGCGGAAACCTATATTGTCTGTAGTCGCAAGCCTCTCAAGCGAACGGCGATCGCCCTGAGCAAGGCTATGCGTCCGATGGGTAGTCTGCGACAGCTCAGCTCCTTAACAGATCCTGCGAAAATCGTTCAAGAGGTATTGGCTGATCTCAACGAGGCATCCCTCAGCGAACTGCCTCAAGAAATCGATATTTCTTCTGACGTGTATGCTCTCAACGCCCACAGTTGGGCAACGCTGAGCTTTATCTACAGAGTTATAGAGTAGAGCCATAGAGCTGATTGACTGACAAAAGTTTGATGTAGGTTGGTGTTGAGCGAAGCGAAACCCAACAGCAGAGACGGTTTCGATGGGTTACGCTGACGCTAACCCATCCTACGACAGAATCAGGGTTTCGAGAGTTTTGTCAGTCAACTAGGCCATAGAGTTTTGGGCTGGATTTCACATTGCCCAATCCATGTTTTTCTAAGCAGTTTTCTTGCACCATTCTCAGCAATAGAGACGTTTCACAGCAAGGGATAGCGCGCTTTCAGGCAACGCAGATGAGCGCGGATGCTTAAATCGACGAAGCCAGATACTTGCGATTACGTAATCTCGATTACCTGATAATTATTTGATATCTAAAGATGGATGGTTAAAGTCTAAACCGCCTCGGCTTGAAACTCTACTCTTCAAACTGCCACAGATCTTTAATAGACTCTTCGTCTAAAACTCGACGCGCTTTGAGCATAAACACAACTCGACCAAGAATGGTCTCTGAGCAGGGTTCATCTGTCCATTGGACATGCAGTTTTGCGTCTGTGTCAACGAGAAAATAACTGTCAGCATTCCACTGGCGTTGAGCACGGTCGATCAAAACTAGAACATTTTCTGTCGCAGAAGTCTGTGGAAGCGGAAGTTGATGGGTTTTCGCCAGTACAACAACCGGATCTTCAGCGGATAGAACTGTTTGCCATCCTGGCAAAGGAATCCAGGCTCCTGTACCCGAGAACTTGACGATCCTGAACGGTTCTTCTTCTTCGACAATAGGAACGGTTTTGAATGCATCCACTTCGAGGGGAAGCTGTCCTGCGACAGGAACAATCCGAGGAAGTTCTTCTTCAGAATCAAGCCGATAAATCGGCATTAGCGGAGCCGGGCGGCTTTTGAAAACGGTAAAATCTGTCAGAAGTTTTTCAATGGCCGACCGAGCAGAGGCACTTTCTGCAAACCGCAACCCCTGGGCAATCAAGCGCGATCGCGCCTGTAAATCTGATTGCAGACGAGCCAACTTCCAATAGTAGTAAGCGATCGCATCCCCCGGATGCTGATCGAGAGGCGCAAACCCTTCGGGAATAGCGGTGAGGCGAGTGTAGTCCCGTACGGCCTTCGCCAACTCGTGAGCCTCGTCAGAATCTAGTCCTTTGTCCAACGAAAGCTGAGCCGCTGCAACGCGTCCGGGCTGGTTCAGAATTCGAAACTCATACAGAATGTCGCTGCCCCGCTGCCTGAAATGGTGTTCGACAGCATCCATACCCTCACCCTTGGCGATCGCGTTATAGACTTGTCCCGCAACGATAATCTGATTTTGCTGAATGGGTTCGAATCCAGTTTCTTCAAAAATTTGTTGCGGCGTGTAGCCCTCCTTTTGCAGGCGCTGGCAGGCGGTTGCCCACTCGACCCAGACTCCTTCCTTACGTCGTAGCGATTGGAGTAAAGCTAGAACCTCTGAATCACTCATCGAAGTAGATTGATCAGAGGCATCGGAGTTAGAAGGCGGAGTCGCAGACATGGGCAATGACCTAGAGAATAGACACAAAGAGAGCAGACACAGATACGAGGATAGCCTGGAATCAGAGGCGATCGCCCTACGACTCCAGACAATTGTTGACAACGGCTCTGAACCTAAGAAGGGGTACTTTGTAAATCGGGACGTTCTTCTGGCACAATCGCCCCTTCGACTGGACAAACTTGAAGGCAGATACCACAGTCAATACAGGTCGCAAAGTCAATCCAATACCAATCGGTTCCTTTGGTGTTTTTGCCAGGGCCTTCATGAATACAGGCAACCGGACAGGCTTCAACGCAATCTGCTACGCCTTCACAAGTATTAGTCACGATAGTATGGGGCACGGATTTCTAATTCCTCAGTTAAACGGTAACAGGGTTCGAGGATCACCATAACGCAGTGACATCCATTTTGGAGCATCAGCTATCTATGCTTTTGCAAAGAATCTCTATGTTTTTGAAAACCCGATGGATGGTTCCAGCAATGTACGATGCACTGACTCATTAGTTAGGAAGCAAAAGCAAGATTTCAAGTTGACGGACAAAACCCTTGAAAATCTTGCCCTACAGTAGAAGGAGCAAGCATTATCGTAAATCCTTAAAACCAACTTTTGTGCTGGGTTACACGTTGCTAACACCAACCTAAAACAAACATTTTATTAGCCAACTACAGCAAGACTATCTTGTAGAGACTCTAACGTAGAGTCACCTTCTGCATCGACCCAAATGATTTTGGGAATGTGACGACTTTTTGCCATCTGACGCACGGCCTCAGCTCCCATCTGAACATCAAGATTAATTTCGATACTGAGTCCTCGTTGTTCGTATTCGTCATCAAGTGGAAATGACTCGATCGGAAGTTCTTGGCGTTGCTCAGGAGAACGCAGCTTTCCCGGAGTTCTAAGCTGATGGGCGATCGCAAACGCTGCCGTTGCGGCACTGGCATCAGTCGGCACAACGAGACACTGGGGCACTGGTGATTCAACTGGGAGCTGCCCCGTGGGGGTCAAGGTTTGTTGAAGAGCTTCGATATCAAGGACAAAACCAATCCCAGGACAGCTTTCTCCTTGAGGATGGTAGAGTCCCAATAGTTGGTCATAGCGCCCACCCTGACCCAGGATGCGCTGCTGGCGATCGCTCACATGAACGATTTTGAAGACAATGCCTGTGTAGTAGTTGAAGGTCTGAATCAGGCTCAGATCCAACACGAGTGAAGGAGTCATAGGCAGGCTGCTGGATTGAGTCGTCAGCTCTAGCAGCCCCATCAGAGACTTGAGGGATTGAACAATCGCTTGCTGATGGTGATCTAACTCAATTTCTGACACCCGTTGCAGCACATCAGCCGGATTGCCTCGCAAATCGAGCAGCCAAAGAGCGCGATCGCACAGTTCTGACGAAAGGGGCAACGTTTCAAGGGTCACTCGGTCGAGCTGGGCGATCGCCACTCGAATGCGATCGCGCCACTCTGGAGGAAACACTTCAAACAGCGATCGCGTTAGTTCTGCTTCGCCAATCACCAAATGCCAGTCGTCCAGATTCAACGTATTGAGGCAGTCGGCCAGCAGCAACAGCACTTCCGCATCTGCCATTGCCCCCCCAGTTCCCAGCAGCTCAACTCCTGATTGAAAAAACTCCTGTTGGCGATCGGAGTTGTTGCGGCTCAACCGCCGAAACACGTTGGCATTGTAGCAAAAGCGCTGGGCATGATTCACTCTCGAACGTCGATTTACTGCGGCACGGGCGATGGAGGCCGTCAGCTCTGGTCGTAGCCCCAGCACTTCATTATTCGCGTCGTGG
>CAKZMO010000656.1 GCA_937128595.1 uncultured cyanobacterium
CATGTTGCGCGATCGCTTTGGCGACAGCATTGATATTCACGTCGGCGGCGGCGATTTGGTTTTTCCTCACCATGAGAATGAAATTGCCCAGTCTGAGGCCGCGACCGGAAAGTCCCTGGCTCGGTACTGGATGCACAACGGCATGGTGAACGTGGGCGGCGTCAAGATGTCAAAGTCGCTGGGCAACTTCACCACCATTCGCCAACTGCTTGATGAGGGTGGTGTTGACCCGATGGTGCTGAGGCTGTTCATTCTCCAGGCACAGTATCGCAAGCCGATGGACTTCACCAACGAGGCGATCGCCTCTGCCACAAACGGCTGGGATACCCTCAAGGAAGGACTGCTATTCGGGTACAAGCACGGTAAGGCACTAGGTTGGACTGATACCGAAGACGAATCCTTTGGCGATCCCGCAGCTATGCGAATTACTGATGATAGTGACGCGGTGAAGGGATTCCAAACGTCGATGGATGATGACTTTAATACGCCAGGGGCGATCGCCATTCTCTTCGACTTGGCGAAAGAGCTGCGTCGGGCAGGCAACCTCATCGTCCATGAGGGCAGTGCCGATCGAGAGAGTGACGCGCTCCGCCAAGATTGGCAAACCTTAGTCGTCTTAGCCGAAGTGCTGGGTCTCCAGACAAGTTCTGAAGCTACCACTGAGACTCAAAATCTGGACGATACCACCATCGAAAACCTGATTCAACAACGCATTGAAGCCCGCAAAGCCAAAAACTATGCCGAGGGCGATCGCATTCGTGATGAGCTGAAGGCTCAAGGCATTGTCCTCATCGACAAACCGGGCGGCACCGATTGGCACCGCGAATAATTGTTGTAGGGGCATGACATGTCATGCCCCTACATTTGGCATCTGGCAAATGAGGCATGGATGATGGTTAGGCGGCAACCGTTTGCTGGGTCTCACCTTCCTGGGCTTCTTTCAGGGTGAGATAATCCTGTAATTGAGATTCGATCTGGCTGCGAACCATTTGGCGATAGTCCAAAAAGTGCTCGCCCAGAGCGCAAATCGAGAGATAGTGCTGCCAGTTATTCGGCTTGGCTCGCATAATGTGGAACAGATAGGGCCAAAACTTCCAGCGGGTTTTCCGTACAATGCCTTGTCTCCACGCGATTGTCAGCAACGCCCGAATTGCGGCTGGAGTGGGCGCACGCAGCTTCGTTTTGTTGCGGGGTTCACCCATAAGCAGAAACTGACGGTAGGTACGCTCCAGATATCGCAGCGGATCGTAGAGATCCCAGAAGGTGCGGATATATTCTTGGGCGATCGCATCAATCGGGCGAGTCGGCACAAAGTTCATCAGCGTCGTCTGATTGATGTTGCCCCCTTCGGTCAGCAATCGACCTTCCTTCTCTAGTCGCTCCCACAACGCTGTGCCGGGTAGGGCTTGCAGCATACTAAACATCGCTAGGGAAATTGACGTGTCTTCCACAAACTGAACGACGCGATCGCCCGCCTGAGGCTGTTCTCCATCAAATCCAACAATGAAGCCTGCCGTCACCCGCAATCCCTGACGCATGATGGATTTCACTGACTCGTTGAGAGAATTGCGCGTGTTTTGGAACTTTTTCGTGAGCGCCAAGCTCTCGGTATCTGGCGTTTCGATGCCCAGGAATACGGCATTAAAGTTGCATTCGACCATCAGCTCCATCAGCTCAGGATCTTGTGCCAGGTCAACTGAAGCCTCGGTGTTCAGGAAGAAGGGATACTCGTGATCAGCCATCCACTCCTTCAGTTCATTCAGCATCAGCTTGACGTTGCGCTTGTTGCCGATGAAGTTGTCATCTACCAGAAAAATACTCCGTCGCCAACCCAAGTCATATAGCCGCTCAAGTTCACCAATCAACTGCTGAGGCGTCTTAGTACGAGGCTTGCGTCCGTAGAGAACAATGATGTCGCAAAATTCGCACTGAAACGGACAGCCTCGCGAAAACTGCACCGACATATTGTCGTAGGCGTCCATTTCTAGCAAGTCATAGCGAGGAATAGGGGTTTGCGTCACATCTGGCTTCACTTCAGATCGAAACGTGCCGCTGGTTTCGCCGCGTTCTAGCGCCTCAACAAACATCGGCAGTGTCATTTCGCCTTCGTCGAGCACCAAAAAATCAGCTCCAGAGGCTTCTGCTTCGTGGGGCAAGGCCGTCGCGTAGGGGCCACCGACCGCAACCGGAATGCCGCGTTGCTTCGCTGCTTGAATCTGCTGCCCAAAATCTTCTTTTTGAACAATCATGGCCGACACAATCACCAAATCGGCCCATGCCCACTCAGAGTCTTGAACCTCTCTCACATTGCGATCGACCAGTTTGAAGTCCCACTCTTGGGGCAAAATTGCTGCGACGGTCACCAATCCCAAAGGTGGCAAGAGCGCTTTCCGATCGACTAGATGAAGTGCACGCTCAAAAGACCAGAAGCTAGGAGGGAACTGAGGATAAATCAGAAGAACGTGCATACGCCACACACCTCGATAGAACTTGCCCTCACTTTATCCTGTTGTTGTCTCGCTTCATAGGTGTTGCTTTGACAAGCGGTCACAAGTTTTGAATCGAGGATCGATTATCACGCTCGAAATGGATTTCGTATCACCAGCAAGATGAGAGCCGCACCGACAACACCCAATCCAAAGGCGATCGCCAACACCACACCGAACGGCATCGCAACCGACTCCAGTGTCAAAAATTTCAGCGTCACCAGTTGGGATTGACCATCTTCTCCAGGCACAAACGCGTTCTGTACAGAGATGATGGCGATCGCCACACTCCAAAAGGCAACAATTAGGGCAATCAAAACATTTGCGAAAGATTTCATAGAGGTTCGTCCAAACAGACCGCATCAAATTTCCCCGCCTGCTTTGATCCTATCTTGCTTCAGAAATAGTCTCCGACGAACAGAGCTAAGACAAAGAGCGATAACCATCTGGGCAAGAGGAGCAACATGCCGCTATGCTTTGAATCAGGCTCGGAATACCTCTGAGAGGGCGGTTGAAACGTGTGAGATGTGACGCGAGAACTTTTCGATCCCCCTTAAATCCCTTTTAGAAAGGGAATTTTAAAGGCGATTGCCCCTCTCTCAAGAGAGACGAGGAAGGCTCTGAAGTGGCATTAGCAACCTTTCAAATCTCCTCTGAAGCAGGTTTGAGCCTATAAGTTCGAGTTAATTTAGCTAGACGACTGGTTTGTTGAGGATGGTGTTGTGAATTTTCAGTCTGTGATTGAAACACTGAACAAATTTTGGAGCGATCGCGGCTGTTTGATTGTTCAGCCCTACGACACGGAAAAAGGCGCGGGAACAAAGAGTCCCCATACGTTTTTGCGGGCGATCGGGCCAGAACCTTGGTCGGTAGCCTATGCAGAACCCTGCCGCCGTCCGTCAGATGGGCGCTATGGCGAAAACCCCAACCGGGTGCAACACTACTATCAGTACCAGGTGCTGATCAAGCCCTCTCCCGACGATATTCAGGACGTTTATCTTGATTCTCTCAAGGCATTGGGGATCAAACCCGAAGACCACGACATTCGCTTTGTGGAAGACAACTGGGAAGACGCCGCAGTGGGCGCATGGGGAGTTGGCTGGGAAGTTTGGCTGGATGGCATGGAAGTCACGCAGTTCACCTACTTTCAGCAATGCGGCGGGATTGACTGTCGCCCAGTATCCATCGAAATTACCTACGGTCTAGAGCGGCTCACCATGTATCTGCAAAACGTGGATGCCATTTTTGACATCAAATGGAATGACACGCTGACCTACGGGGACGTCTTTTTGCAGAGCGAAATTGAGAACTCGACCTACAACTTTGAAGCGTCTGATCCCGACAAGCTATTCACCTTATTTGACTTGTTTGAGCAAGAAGCCTCGCGCTTGATGGAATTGGGACTCGTGATCCCCAGCTATGAGCATGTGCTGAAATGCTCCCACACGTTTAATTTGCTCGATGCCCGTGGTGTCATTTCCGTGACGGAACGAACCCGCTACATCACTCGCGTTCGCAATCTGGCGCGAAAAGTCGCACAGCTTTATCTCGAACAACGAGAAGCTTTGGGATTTCCGCTGCTTAAGGCATCGGAGGCTTCGAAAGCCGCTTAATTCGAGATTCGAGATGTAGCCAGTAGGTGAGCAATGCCCACCTACTAGCCCACCTACCATACGGCCTGTCCCCCTGTCGGCTAGGCGGCGATCGCCTCCGTCTCAGATGTAGCCTCTTCGAAGCCCAAAGCGGAGCTTGCTTCGCTCTCTGCTTCCCCGTCAGGAACACCGTCCTGTACCAGCGACTGGCTATTTCCCCTGCCCTGAGCAAAATTGCCCACCATTGCCAACAGCGCATCGACTTTGCGCTGACGCCATTCATCAACCATCTCTGTGACCTGCGCGTAGGAATAGCGACGGGTCATGGCCTCAAACAGATAGGCCGCATGACGTTCCTCATCACGAGCCACACTGAAAATTCCTTGACGGAGCTTCTCGCTTTGGGGATCATCGGGGAGCGATCGCGCCATTCGCTCGAAATCTTTACAAGCATCCAGCTCCAGGGTGTAGGTACTGGGAAAGAAGACCCGCCATTCAAAGTTCTCGGCCTTCAGATCTTCTGCCGTGTAGCCTCGAAAATAAGCATCGAAGAAAGGACTGCGGTTTTTCTTCTGAGATTGAGACGGGTTGGCTTCAGCCGCTTTGGCCTCCGCTTCTCGACGCTGGCGTAAGGTCTCAGGATCAATGACTTGTTTGTTGAGGTTCCGTAGGCCATTAGCAAAGATATGACCGTGACGACGCTCGTCATTGGCATGACGCTGGAGCCGCTCCGCTAACCATTCATCACCTTCTGCCGCCGCCCGTTCACCCAACGCTTCGAGCAGGGGAACAGAACCCGATTCGGCAAGCTGTAGACCTGCCAGCATGTTGGGACGAGTTTTGATATCTCGCATGTTGCGAGCCATGATGTAGGCTGAAGCACTAGAGCCGACCAACGAAAGCACGGATGTGAAGAGATTCATAGGTCAAAGAAATAGTTGGATCAGGGTTGAAATAGCGTCTGATTGCAGCAGCAGTCGAAACAATGCAGAGAATGAATACCAAAGCAATCTACTCGTTATGCTACTGCGACTTTAGAGTTTAAGCAGAGAAAATTGATGTTGCCGAAGCGTCCCTAGATAAGCGATAGAATCAGCCTGAAATTCTCTGCGAACCCATTCACCTCAAATATCTCAACCTATGGCTGACAAGCGATCGCCCAACTCTTCTCGCCGTTCTGAAGCCTCTTCACGAAACTCTCGTTCATCACCCGGTTCTCCTAACCCAAACTTACCTCCGGACTCAGACGATTTAGAGGCGTTGAGCCGCACATCAGGACTCAGCCGCATTCGTGGTCTCAGCCATCTCCTCGACAATGCCATCCCCGTTCCTGGAACCGATTATTCCTTTGGCCTCGATCCAATTTTGGGTCTCTTGCCAGCAGGAGGCGATGTCATGGGCACGGTATTGTCGGCTTACATCGTGTTGGAAGCAGCACGGTTTCGTCTTCCTGGTGCGACCCTGACGCGAATGGTCTTCAACATCGCCTTGGATATGATCGTGGGAACCGTTCCCTTAATTGGCGATGCATTTGATGTCGGATGGAAGGCCAATGCCAAGAATCTGAAGCTGCTAGAGTCCCATCTAGAAGCACCCACGCCCAATCGAACAGCCGACCGAAAATTCTTCATTCTTCTAGCCTTGGCATTGCTTGCGCTAATTGTGCTGCAAGTTTTCTGGTATGTGACGATCTTCCGGTGGATCGTCGAGTGGCTAAACTAACGGTCTGCTTTTTTCGAAGCTCTAAACGTTTAAGCTTCTCGAATCAGATTGAGCAAGTCATCCGTGGATAGCTTACCGCTGATATCCGCTCCCTCTAGCAGCTGATCTGCCAAATCTCGCTTTTTATGATGGAGGGCCACGATCTTGTCTTCAATCGTGTGTTCCGCCACGAGTCGATAGATGGTGACTGGGCGCTGCTGACCAATGCGATGGGCGCGATCGGAGGCTTGGTCTTCCACCGCCGGATTCCACCAGGGATCCATGTGAATCACGTAGTCAGCGGCGGTGAGGTTAAGGCCTGTGCCGCCTGCTTTGAGACTGATCAGAAAAACATCGCCCTCTCCAGCCTGAAATGCATTGACGCGCTTTTTTCGTTCCTTAGCGGGCGTACTGCCATCGAGATATTGATAGGAAATTTTCTTCTGGTCGAGAAACTGCCGCAAGATCGTTAGATGATCAACAAACTGGCTGAAGACTAGAGCCTTGTGATTGTTGTTCAGCAGATCTTCCAGAACATCACGAAAAACTTCCAGCTTAGCGCTATCGAGATCAGCATCGGGCATGACCAAGCGGGGATTGCAGCAGGCGCGACGGAGCCGCATGATTTCGGCCAGTACCTGCAAATGTTTTTGTCCCGCAGCGGCATCACTGTCAGTGAGTTTGGCGATCGCCTCCCGTCGTAGGGCTTCGTAAAACGCTTTTTCGTCCTGGCTTAGCTCTACGTGTAGCGTCACCTCAGTCCGCGAAGGCAGCTCGTCCAACACCTGACTCTTGGTGCGGCGGAGGATGAAAGGCTGAATTAGCTTGCGAAGCTGGTTACGGGCTTGCTTGTCTTGGTTGCGCTCAATGGGATTGGCAAAGGTCTGGTTAAATCGCTCCAGAGAGCCTAGTAATCCTGGATTGATGAAACGAAACAGATTCCACAACTCGCCCAGATTGTTTTCAATGGGAGTTCCCGTGGTCAACAGCTTAAAGCCGCTTTGGAGTGACATAGCCGCCTTCGATCGCTTCGTGGCCATATTTTTGATGGCCTGAGCCTCATCTAGCACAACCGTTTGCCACTCGACTTGAGCCAGAAGCTGAGCAACATCTTCCTGTTGCAGCAGACCGTAGCTGCATACCAGCATGTCAAACGGTTGCAACTTATCCAGCGTTTTTTGGCGATCGCCCTTATCAAACTGCACAGGACGCAGGGTTGGAGCAAATTTCTCTGCTTCGCTCATCCAGTTCATGCACACCGAAGTTGGAGCCACAATCAGCGTTGGGCCTTGGGGAGCACGAGTGAGAATGACGGCGATCGCCTGGAGAGTTTTGCCCAGTCCCATATCATCCGCAAGACAGCCGCCCACGCCCCAGTGAGCCAGCCGTGCTAGCCACTGAAAGCCGTCCATCTGGTAGTCGCGCAGTTCAGCTTGGAGCGTCGAAGGCAGATTGGGATTAAGTGTTTTGACTTCTTGTAGGCGCTTGACATGCTCTTTCCAGTGGCGATCGGTTTTGAGTTTGCCAACCTCTTCTGTCCAGTCTTCTAGAGCCAGAGCAGCCAAGGGATGAAACTTGAGACCATTTTTGCTGTTTTCGGAAAAAGCACGCATGTCATCCAGTCGCTTCCGAAACTCTTGAGTCAAGGCTACAAACTGCCCGTCTCCCAAAGGAATAAAGCGGCCTGGAGATCTCTCCAGCAGTTCCATCAGGTGCTTCATATCGAGCACCTGATCGTCATCGATGCGGAGTTCGCCACTAGCCGCAAACCAGTCTTGCTGTTGCCGAATATTCATGCTGAACTGGCTCGTTCCAGCCGGAGATGACACTCGGAAGCGCTCGCCCTCCGGCCACTCGACAATCAGGCGATCCGCCCCCTCTTGCAGTTCGAGCAGCAGTTCCAAGCAGTCTTCCGGCTCGTCAATAATCCACTCTCCATCTTGGTCTGGCAAGCGAGCTAAGGTCGAGCAATTTGCCATGACTTCAGCCGCGAGAGCTTTTTCCTCGTCCAAATCGCGGGTCGTTTGCAAGCGCTTTCCATCAATCTCGGCTACCACCATCCCTCCCCCAACTCCGGGGCGATAGTAGGCTCCCCCCGTTGCAAAAGGCCGCACCAAGAGAGCTACCTTCAACCCTTCTCCGGCAGGCAATAGATGAACATGGGGAGTCGAATTGGCTGCGACTTCCTCGGCGCTCTGCACCGTGCCGCCAATGTCGGAATGGACGGTCACAAGACCTGACACCGCATTGATGGCTGCAAGCACCCGTTCTTGCGCACTAGCAGGCACCTCTAGATGATTTTTGAAGCCGATGATACGAGCAATGTTGAGATGTTCCTCTTTCACCTCTACGACTTTCATGCGGGTCGGTGTTTCTTTTACAAACAAGATGGAGGAATCGTTGTCTTGAATCGAAGGCGAGAATGACAAAACGAGGCGATCGCCTTTGCCTTGGCTCACCCGCAGTTCTGGCTCCCCTTTGACAATTTCAACGCGAGTCGTGGGCGCGTCTTCCCAAAAAACGAAGGGATGCCCTACCAAAAAAAGAAGGGCGCGATCGTTAAAGGTGAGCTGAGGCGAACCGTAGGAATAGCTATTGTCGGACTCAATGCAGGCACAGATCTGCGTATCTTGGGGAGTCAGATAGTCAAAGCTATGCAGTTCTTGAGCGAGCCGCTTGAGTGCAATCGGACGACCTTTACTCCAGTTGCCCTGAGCGTTAATCTTCTGTTCCCGAGGCTGCAACATCCACCCCGCACTGGGGTAAAACGTGAGAAACCAAGCTAATCGACGGGGAGATGTATTCGCTGGAGTCTGGGTCTGAGTCGTGGGTTGAAGATTGACCAGGGCATTGAGACACAGTTCCCATGTATCTTTCGGCTCAACAACATCGACAACAAAAGCTCCAGGCTCGTCTGGTGACCGTGCTTCTAGATCCTTCGCGGCTTGACTGCGGGGACTCAGGCGTGCTAGCAGGGTTCCGGCCTCCAAGGCTAGCCAATCAAATCCAACCTCTTTTGCTTGGGTATAGAGCGGTTTCAACACTCTAGGCAGACGCTTTTTGGCCGTCTCAGGATCAACCCAATACAAACAGAGCGAGCAAAAGAGGGCTTCGATGGCGTGGCTCTTTTCCACCGTAGAAATCGACGCCTCAATGATCTCTTGTCGATAGGCCAGATTTCCTTGGAGAAGCTGCATCACAGCATACAGTCGCTCATACACCGTGCCCAACCAATGATTGGTCTGCTTCATGATGATGGAAGCATATCGTTCAGCCTGCTGAAGGCGATCGCGCCCCCCAGCCTTCATCAAAGTCAGAACGAAGAAGAGTCCTGCCAGGGTTACAAAGTAAGCATGCCTAACCTTCGTTTCCTTTTTCAGAGCCTTGACTGCCGTTTGTCCGTATTGCTCAGCGGTCTCTAAGTCCCCTTGAGCAAAACCCACCCAGCTTAGATTGATCAGCCATTCCGACAGATTGCCTTCAGACAGATTTAGCCCCTGCTCTAAAAATGACTGAGCTGTAGAGGCTTGATGCCTCAATAAAAGTTGCTCTGCAAGGAGAGCGTCTGCCTCGGTCATGCCGTCATGACGTGGAGTTCCGGCAGATACATAGTGCGATCGCAACAGCTCAAATGCGTCGTCAGACGGCAGTAAGTTGAGCATGGAGTGATTGAGCACACTACTCAACACCAGTTCCTTAAGATTCTCAGGTAATGTGTCGGCCCATTTAGCATCAAAAGGATTGTTGGCAATTTTGAATAGCAGCTCGTCTAATGTGACACTCTCCCGGTGATAGACATACCAGGAGAAAGATTGATACGCCTGAACAAGTCCATCAAGGTCATGACGATAAAGAGCGATTCGGAACTGGCGATAAAATTGCTCTCGATTGTTGAAATAGATCGGCCCCCCTTGCCAGCGACCCCGAACGGGGAAAACCTCTTCAACCGCCTTGGCATATTTCTCAAAATGTCCCTGAGCGACAGCATGACGAGTGACGACCTCCACAATTAGCTCGGTGCACTGAAACATTTTGTTTTGAGGTTTAAGGACCAGATTTAGCTCCATCAATTTCTTGATGGCCGCTTCGCCCGATCGAATTCCCGCACGTTTGAGGCACCCGAGCAGAGGCGAAATCTTTACTGAGCTATAGCAAACTGACAGTACCTGAACCACCTGCTGCTCTGTAGGTGAGAGTCGATAATATGACTCTGATAAGTCGGCACGAAGAGTGTCTGTTTGAGTTTCCATTACCTGTTTCCTACAGCGTCTGGCATAACAGTATCTGGCATCGCCAGAAAAGCTTGGAGGTTCTGAAATGGCGATGCGTGAATGTCTTGTCCCTGAATCATTAACTCTTAGCGTTCAATCGCTCCCACGTAGCTAGCCTTAACGATGTGAGTCGCTGAGCAAACTTACTAGGATTGAACGACAGAATCGAGGAAATGGCAATATCGATTCAAACACTGCACAGACAGAGACTTAGAATGATGAGAAAGTAAACATTAAGCCCTTGCAACCATTGATTGCAGCGATAGCCAGGTATTTGACGTTATGACCACCCACGATTCTCAACTTTCAACCTTTGCCATTACAACGCCGCTGTATTACGTCAACGATGTCCCCCACATGGGAAGCGCATACACGACGATTGCAGCCGATGTCATGGCTCGCTTTTATCGGTTGCAAGGGATGCCTGTCTTGTCGATCACAGGCACCGATGAGCATGGGCAAAAAATTCAGCGCACGGCTGAGAAAGCTGAGCGATCGCCCCAAGAACACTGCGATCTAATCGTCAAAAGCTTCGAATCTCTCTGGCAGAAACTTAACATTCGCTACGACCGATTTAGTCGCACGACCGCCACAAAGCATGAGGCGATCGTCACCGAATTCTTCCAAAGAGTTTGGGATCGTGGCGATATCTATTCGGGGCACCAACAAGGCTACTACTGCGTTGCTTGCGAAGAATTCAAAGAAAAACGCGACCTGCTCGAAAATCAGCATTGTCCGCTTCATCCCAACCTCGAAGCCGAATGGCGCGACGAGCAAAACTACTTCTTTCGGCTGTCGGCCTATCAATCTCGTCTCGAAGAACTCTACGCTCAAAATCCTAACTTTATCCAACCTGATATTCGCCGCAACGAAGTGTTGAGTTTTGTCGAACGCGGACTGCAAGATTTCTCGATTTCGCGGGTCAATCTTGATTGGGGATTTCCTGTTCCAGCCGATCCTGACCATACTCTCTACGTTTGGTTTGATGCTCTGCTGGGCTATGTCACAGCTCTTCTCGATGCTGACGATGAACCTACTTTAGACAACGCTCTGAAACGCTGGTGGCCGATCAATATTCATCTCATTGGCAAAGATATTCTCCGATTTCATGCGGTTTATTGGCCTGCCATGCTAATGTCGTCGGGGTTGCCCTTACCCGGTCGTGTCTTTGGTCACGGATTTCTAACCAAGGACGGCCAAAAAATGGGAAAAAGCTTAGGCAACATCATCGATCCGGTCGCCCTGACCGATACCTACGGGTCAGATGCCGTACGCTATTACTTCACCAAAGAAATCGAATTTGGTCGCGATGGAGACTTTAGCGAATCTCGCTTTGTCAATATTCTCAACGCTGACTTGGCGAATGATTTAGGCAATTTACTCAATCGCACACTGAGAATGGCGCATAAGTATTGCGGCGGGATGGTTCCTGCTGTTCCAGCTCATTCATTGAACGAAACAGTACTGAAGTCTAAAGGGGAAAACCTGGGGCAGCATGTTGCTAATAGTTATGAGCAGTTAGCCTTCAGCCAAGGATGCGGAGCCGTGCTTTCTCTCGTGCAAGCCAGCAACAAGTTTATCGATGACCAAGCTCCGTGGTCGCTGTACAAACAGGGAGAACAAGAACAGGTAGAGTGCGTTCTCTATGCCGTTTTAGAATCGGTACGGCTGTCAGCCTATCTCTTGTCGCCCATTATTCCTGGGTTGAGTACGGCAATTTATCGTCAACTCGGGTACAGTATCGACTTTGATCAGTTTGAGACGTTGTCTGACCTAAGTTACAGCCACCATATGTCATGGGGATTGCTGCCTTCAGGCCAGTCTCTACATGAGCCCAAACCAATTTTCCAGAAACTAGAACTCCCTGAATAGAGACATTATTGTCTTCTCTCAACGCCGGGTAGATCATTCGATTTGTGTGAGCCATTAAATTGACGACGTAGGCGATCGCACTAAGACTCAATCTCAGTGCGATCGCCTCACTTGTGTTTTTTACCTCCGCTCGAAGTTGTCCACAAAACAAGAACAAAAGCTCTACGAACAACAATTACTGACCAAACGGCTTCTGGGAAATTACAGAAAAATCAAATACTTTTTCCCTGAAACAAGCTTTAGTATGGACACATAACCAGAATCAAACGTTTCAATCGTTGTTTGGTAGCCACTTTCATAAGTTCATCGAATATCAGTCATAAGATCAGCAGATTAAAAAATAGATTCCGACTTTTTTAGCGGTGGCAAAAATGTTTTGGCTCATTCCATAAGAGGAAAAAGGTCAAGTTTTAAGCTGCGAAAAGAGTAGCGCCAACTCACAAAAATGTGAATCAAATATCAAAACAATCAAAGATGAGGCCGTTCTCGGACGAATTCCTGCCCTAGCAGTTAGAATTTGAAAAACGATGATCAAAGCTCAGTAGCTTAACCAGCAGAAGATCAAGTTTTTCGACGAGCCTCCGCACATTTAAGCCGCACCTAAACCATTAAATCCTGGCTTTTATTCAACTTAAACTCAAAACAACTTTTAACATACGCGGGGTTCACGTTCCATATGATGAATGAACAATTTGAAACTAGTAATTTATTTACTCCTGAGCAAGTTTTAGAAAATAGAGGAAGAGTTGCGATTTTCATTGATGGCTCTAACTTGTTTTACGCAGCTCTTCAACTCGGTATTGAAATCGACTACTCAAAGCTGTTGTGTCGCTTGACCAGTGGCTCTCGTCTGCTGCGATCTTTTTTCTACACAGGAGTTGATCGAACCAACGAAAAACAGCAAGGATTCTTGCTGTGGATGCGCCGAAATGGTTATCGTGTCATTTCAAAAGATTTGGTTCAGCTTCCAGATGGATCCAAAAAAGCGAATCTTGATGTTGAAATCGCTGTAGACATGATGGCGCTCGTCGGTTCCTATGACACAGCTGTACTCGTCAGTGGCGATGGAGATCTCGCATATGCAGTGGATGCAGTCAGCTATCGGGGCGTGCGCGTCGAGGTCGTGAGCCTACGCTCGATGACGAGTGATAGTTTGATCAACGTGGCCGACCGCTATATTGACTTAGATTCTGTCAAAGAAGATGTTCAAAAATCCCCTCGTCAACAGAGCTATACCTATCGGCCTCTTTCGGGATTGGGAATTGTGGATAACTCCGACAGCCTAGACTAGAAAAGCTGCACATTCAGGAACTGAATTGCAATCCATTTCGTCACATCTCATTCTGAGCTGTTTGCTCTCATCCTTATTTCCTAAAGCGGTTTTTTATGAATATGCAGCCCTGGTTTGCCATGTTCGGCCATGCTCTGCTTATGCCTTCCAAGCGGATGCTGAGACTGCTGCTGATTGGAGTGGCGATCGCAGGTTTGGGCACAGGCACGGCGGCTTGTCGCGATCGCACCACTCCTGAAGTCGAGTCCGATGAAGACGTCAGCGAGCCTGAGCGTAACCTCACCTTCGACAACATCACCCTCGAACAATCAGGAGAAGACGGTGATGTCGTTTGGCGAATGACAGCGGATCGCGCAATTTACAGTCAAGATCGACAATCTGCAGACATTGAAAAGCCATCGGGAGACTTTCTTCGAGATGGAAAACCTACTCTCAAAGTCCAAGCTGAATCGGGCAAAGTTCTAAACGACGGCGAGCGCATCATCCTCAAAGGAGAGGTCATCGCCACTGATGTGGAGTCGGGAGCTGTGCTGCGCGGAGATGAGATGGAGTGGAGCACCGGAGAAGACCTTGTCGTCGTACGCAACAATGTCATCGGAACGCACCCTGATTTTTCGATCGCAGCGGATGAAGCTGAAATCTCTCTCGATGAACAGCGGATTGAAGTTTCAGGTGATGTGGTCGCCGTGTCAGAAGAAGACAACATGCAGCTTGCCGCAGAAAACCTTGTTTGGTTTTTAGACGAAGAGCGGTTAGTCAGCGATCGCCCCATTCAAATTCAGCAAACAGAAGGAAGGCGAGTGACTGGAAGGGCTTCGGGCGATCGCGCAGAATTCGACATGGCATCGCAGGTCGCACGCCTAGAGGAAAACGCTGTCATCATCGCTCAAGATCCGCCCATTCGCGTTGAAGGCGACTTCCTACAGTGGAATATGGAAAACAACAGTGTCCGAGCCAACCAGCGATTTACGGTTGTCCATCGGCAAGAACGGATCACCATGACCGCTGACCAAGGCCAAGGAAATCTTGAGACCCAGGTTTTTCGGATGAACGGCAACGTCATTGTCGATGCCCAGCAAAACCAAGGTCGACTGACCTCGAACCAGCTTACTTGGACGATTCCAACCCAAGAAATTTTGGCAGAGGGAGATGTCGTCTATCGTCAGGCCAATCCTACATTCAACCTACGAGGCGAAGTCGCTGAGGGTAAGCTAGAAAATCAGGTCATCGTGGTAAGCGGCGGTCGAGTTGTGACGGAATTTGTCCCGGAAACAGCAAACTAACCCTAGTATCACCAACTAAGCGAAACCTACTGACCTCTCTGCAAGTCAGAAGCATTGCATGTTCATCCATTTTCTGACTGAAAAAATGAGTTGAATTTGAAAATTGCTGTGGCGATCGCTCACAAGGCATTGTGCTTTGTATCCTTAGGTATAGTGCTACGCGCTGATATAAAACCAATAGTTGATGGAGAAGCCGCGCGTGTGCGGCTTCTCCATCAATATCTGTCCTAACCTATCTGCGCATTGCTATAGCGCAGCAATCAAACCAGCACGGAGAAAGATTTGATACACTGCAGTCTGCGGCACTACTGACTTATCAGCAACGCCGTAGATTAATTAAATGTCAGAGACCTAAAAATTCAGAGACCTAAAGAGGAGGAAAGACGATGACCAATCACCAACGCGGAGTCACACTTTGGTTCACTGGACTGAGTGGAGCCGGAAAAACCACCATTCGGATGGCGCTAGAGCAAAAACTACGCAACCGAGGATTGAAACTTGAGGTACTAGACGGCGATATCGTGCGTCAAAATTTAACCAAGGGACTTGGCTTTTCCAAAGAAGATCGAGACGAAAACATCCGTCGGATTGGCTTCGTCTCTAATCTGCTGACCCGCAATGGTGTAATGGTTATGGTGTCAGCCATTTCTCCCTATCGCGACATTCGAGACGAAGTTCGGAATCGCATTGGCGATTTTGTCGAAATCTATGTCAATGCGCCATTGGAGATCTGTGAAAAGCGCGATGTTAAAGGGCTGTACAAACGCGCCCGAGCCGGTGAGATCAAACAGTTCACCGGCATCGATGATCCCTATGAGCATCCTCTCAATCCTGACATCGAGTGTCGCACTGACCTAGAATCTCTAGATGAAAGCGCTGAAAAAGTGTTGAAATATCTAGAAGAAAAGGGTTACGTTCCGGCTCCAGCTAACGCTAGCGCCTAAGCTCTGAAGCATATTTTAGCCAAAATTTTTCGAATAATCGGTTTGATTAGGTAGGGGCGCAAATTTCTGTACCCCTACCCGCAATTGAGCTAGTCAGCGATCAAAACAATCCAGTTAATCATCCTACTGAGCTAGGATGATGAGCCGACCGGATTCAATCTGCTGTCGCTAAAAGGCTGTCGTAGAAGGACAAGCATTTCTTTGCTAGGGCGCGATTGGTATAGTCGTCCATCGCTCGTTTATATCCACGGGAAGCTAGCTCTTGTGCATAGGTCGGCTGATTCATCAAGAGCATCAGGCGATCGCCCAGAGTAGCTGCATCTCCTTCTGGAAAAATCAATCCCGCTTCTTGAATCACGTGGGGAATCTCGCCAGAATCAGACCCAACGACAGGGACACGACAGGCCATCGCCTCAATCAATACATGACCAAATTGTTCCTTCCATCCAACCGAAGTGAGGGTTTTGAAGCGGTCAGATGTTTCTGACGGTAACACCAAAACACTCATTAGATTGATGTAGCGAGGCACATCGTCATGGGGCACGCTTTCGACCCAAATGAGGCGATCGCCAATGCCCATTTTTTGTGCTTCGTCCATTAACTGCTGTTTGAGAGAGCCTCGCCCTAACAACAAGCATTTCCAGGGGCGATCGCCCAGTTCTCTTAATGCACTCCACAGGGTCAACAATCCCTTCTCTTCAACAAAACGTCCTACAAATCCGATCACAAACTCATCGGGTTGAATACCCAACTTCTTTGCCAAATCAGGCTGCGATTCAGGCTGCGATTCAGGCCGAAACAACGTTTCATCTACTCCAAGCTGGGGCATCACGATCGCATCACTCATGTAGCCCCGCTCGCGCAAAATATCAGCACCATCCTGATTGCCCGCAATGAGTCCGTGAGTATGGCTGAGGTTGTATGATTCCAGCCATGAGACAGGTGGTTTCAGTCGATAGGGCAAGTTCCACCAGGTAAAAAAAACATTTTTCGCGTTCAGCCCCAGCATTTGATTCAAAGTAATCGTCTGCGCATAAGCCAAAGACTTGGCTCCCTGCTCTACTTGAAGAATGTGAGGACGAAACTCCCGCAGCAGATGGAGCAAATCGACTCCAAACGTCAGCATTCCTTGATTGTTTTGACTGAAGTTCCTCACAGGCACCACCCGAAAACTGCCGTCTTGCCAGGGCTGCGACTCAATTGTTTTATTTTGGACGCCTCCCGGTCGCCATCGCTGAGGAACCACGACCGTTACCTCTATTCCAGGCTGTAGCGAAGCGAGGGTACGCAGTTTTTCACAGTTCAGCTTGACAATGTAGGTGTGACTAACAACGAGAATTCTCATAGTCATAGCACGCAGGTCTGACTCCTTTCACCAAGCCCTGACACCAAGCTCTGAAGTGGGGCGATCGCACAGTCTCGTTGGCGATCGCCCCAAAATTATTCCCTTCACTGAGAAATATAAACTCTACAGCATCGGAATCAGCGCATTCAGCAGCATTTGATTTTGCTCTTCAGTTCCAACTGTAATTCGCAGCTTGTTTTCCATGCCCGAATGGTTGAAATAGCGAACCAAAATGTCCTGCTCTTTCAGCCCTTGATACAACGCAGCAGCATTGGCATTAGGCGGAACGACAAACAAAAAGTTGGTCTGGGAGTCAGTGACCTGAAACCCTAAACGACGTAACTTTGAAGCCAGGGTCGCGCGCGATACCTTGACCTTTTCAGCACATTCATTCTTATAATTTTGGTCCCGAATGGCGGCAGCACCGACCAGACAGGCGATCGCATCAATGTTGTAGCTGTCTTTGACCTTGAAAAATCCGCTCAGTAGCTGAGGCTGGGCGATCGCAAACCCCAATCGCAGTCCCGCCAGGGAATATCCTTTCGATAAGGTGCGGCTGATGATAACGTTCTCAAATTCGTGCACTAGCTCTAAAGCAGTGCTATCGGCAAAATCAACATAGGCCTCGTCAATCAGCAACACTCCCGTGAGACGTGACGCCAACTGCCGCAAATCCTCATTCGAGACGACATGACCAGAAGGACTGTTGGGAGAGGCGATAAACGTTACAGCTCCATCTGCCTCTACCAGAGCATCGATCGGCAGTCGATTCTCTTCAAGATACGGAACCTCAAATACAGTAGCAGGCTGAATCTCTGCCAGCGTTTTGTAGAGCACATAAGTTGGAGTTGGATAAACAACACCTCTCCGATCCCCTTCCGCACAAGAGCGGACGGCGAGGTTGAGAATTTCATCGCTGCCGTTCCCTGCCATAATCCAATCGAGGGGAACGGCAAACACATCGCTAATCGCCTGACGAAAGTCATCTGCATAGGGTGTCGGATAGCGACGGAGCCATTCTGCATCAAGGTTGCGCAACGTCTCCATCGCTCTCGGAGAAGGAGGGTAGGGGTTTTCGTTGGTATTTAGCTTGATGACTGGAGTTCCAGGACGCGGTTGCTCGCCCGGAATGTAGCCAGTCATCTCATCAACATTTGCTCGAAAATATGAGGTCTTCATTATTGACGACTACGATTAGCAGCGCTGGTAAACAGAGGGAGAGAGAAAACGCCTTCTCAGCAATATGGCGCAGAGAGCTTACTTGAATTGGCGGATCTCTGAGGATTGTGACATGGATAATAATTGTAACAAGGCAAAGTTCAGAACTTAAGTGAGCACAGCGACCTGCAAATTTTGCGGGTCGTTTTTTTGCTTTTTAGAAATTTAATAATAAGGCTTGCTACTTGAAAGCTGCCCCAATCTTTCATCGAGACAGCTTCTGTAGGTCTTTTGGTTTTGATATGAGGTCAATGCGGATGGCGAGACTCGAACTCGCAAGGCCGAAGCCACACGCCCCTCAAGCGTGCGCGTATACCAATTCCGCCACATCCGCGCATAAATGCTGAGTAACGACAACAGCGCACTTCAGCAATCCCAGTTAATAAGAATAACCCATAATTGAGTTCTTGAGTCATCCTGCCACAAAATACAGCCATTCTCAATTTGGCGACTTGGCTATCTGGCTACGCTTCCGAGCTGCCCGCGAAAAAATGCGGACTAATTAATGCAAGCCAGTTGGGGCTAGATCCGTCGGCTATCAGTCCTGAAAAGACTTGATCGTCTGTAGCCGACAATTGATTTGTGGTGTTGCGGTTACGTTCCAAGGTCTATGAACAGGTTGGGGATCACAGCAAATCAAGTTTCGAAGAGACTGGCATCAGGGACTGAAATCCAACTGTTTTAGCCCTGACGGAGCTTTCACTGATCGGCCCAAAATTCATTTGCGGGCAGGAACAAACGGGTCTCCGAATTCTAGCCTGTCCCTCGGAGTTGTTATGCTAGCTGATCAAGGAAGTAATGTACATCCAGCGCCAGCTTTTGCCCCACAAGGAGGAGCTTTTGCACTTGTATCAAAGGCAGACACTGAGTAGGGTCGCTCATCTGAGACGCCTCTAACTTGCAGGCCAGCAGGTCGGGCAAAACGGTTATATGAATGTAGTCCCAGTATAGTTCTTGAGCACGGTCGAGAGTCACTCCAATTTGCAGGCGATCGCCCAAATCAATCAGCTGATACACACAATCAATCCAGGCATCCAAAAGATCAGCATCATGGCTTGCTGCTTCATCGTGAATTACATGCCAGAGCGATTGTAAAATCAGCGTTTCAATCAGCTGACGAGCCTGGGGCAGATTGAGATTGCAGTTGAGGTAACGCGCTTCGTTGGCGATCGCCCCTAGCTCTGTCAAATATTTCAAGCCTTGCTGATGGGGCATTTCAGAGTCTACTAAGTCTCGCTCTAGCATCCGCAGAGCATTCGTGACTTTTTGCCCAATTGCAATTTCAGCCGCGACCTGAAGCTCCTTAGGAGTATCGAGATGATCGCGGTGGAACGCCATCAGCATACTGTAGTTGTCGTGATAAACCTGGGTATACAGCTGATCAAGATGCACCAGCGTATTTTGGCTGAGCAATGCCATGAGTCGATGGCGCTCTTCGGCAAACAAATTCTGAAGGTTATAGGAGCGATTGCCCAGAACCTGATTCATACACAAGATCATCTGTGCAATGTTGCCCTGAGCCAGCATCTCAAAAAGGCGATCGCGAGCCTGGGTATAGGCTAGCCGTCCGGAGAAGGGCTTGATGCAGCAGTGGAAGTCCCAGCCGCCCAGATGAAAAACCCCGAACACCAAGTTAGCGCTTTCTTGAGTGATGTCAGACGTCAGCTGAAGCTGACCAACAGCAAGGGTCAGAGGGCCAATACGTTGGAGCTGATAATCCAATTGATGCGCCCAGTAGCAATAGACTCGCTGCTCTACTGCATAGGTTTCGAACAGTGAACTGATGGCATAGTGAGCCACGATTTGCTCCAGATCCAAACGAGAGGGCAGCACCAACTGCTCGTAAATATCAGCTCCATTCGCGAACTGTTCAACATTACTCGGAGCTGCTGCAAGCCACTGCACAAACTCAGGCTCCAGTTGCTGTCCTGAAACTTCTTCGGCCAGCTCAATCGCCCGAGAAGCATAGCGGAGAATTTGCACCCCTTCTGGACGAGAAATTTCGTCAAAAAACCAGCCACAACTGGTATACATCAACAACGTCTGACGCTGCATTTCCAGCAAACGTAGCGCGTCCGTGCGTTCGTTTTGGCTCAGCGGATACGATTGATGTCGCTCTAGAAACTGCTGTATCTGATCGGGATGGCGATCGCGAATTACGTCAACATACTCATCTCTCGCCGCCCACGGATCACGAAGCAGCAAACCTCCTGCCGATTCGAAAAGCAAGGATAGGCGATCGCGCAGCTGATCTAGAGCATTTCGCAGAGGTCGCCGCCACTGCTGGTTCCACAGTCCGCCGCCGCCGCAACCACAATCGTCTTGCCAGCGATCGACCCCATGTGAGCAGCTCCAAGCCGTGACAGGCTTCAGCTCTACTTCCCAGGTCGGGGACGACAAACTCAGATAATGGGCATAGTTTGTGACAATCCAACCCCGCTGAGGGAATTCCTCTAGCAGGGAATAGGCCAATGCCTTCTCAGCGCCCTTTTTGTGGTGCCCAAAAGTTTCGCCATCCGTCGCCACCGAAATCAACTGGGCACTCCGATGGTTTCCGCGCACAGCCTGACTGATACGCCCTGCGAAATGATTGGCACTATCAAGAACATCGTTGAAGCCCATATCGCGAGAAATGGGGCCGTCGTAGAAAAAGATATCGATGAAGTCACGATGGCGATCGCCACCCGGCAAAAAGCATCGATAAGGACGAATCGGGTCTATCTGTCCGCCCCCAACTTCTATCCAAGATGACAGGTCTTCCTCGGGTGAAGCGATTTCGAGCTGTCCGTCAGACGGCAACGGACGACAGCGTTGTGCCTGAGAAGGAGCCAAAATGATGAATCGGATCCCCTCTTCGACCAAAATACGCAGAGTCGCGTAGTCTACAGCGGTTTCTGCGAGCCACATGCCCTCAGGCATTCGCCCAAATCTCTGGCGAAAATCTTCCTTGCCCCAACGAATTTGAGTGCGTTTATCTTTCTCATTCGCCAAAGGCAAGATGATGTGGTTGTAAACCTGAGCGATCGCATTTCCATGCCCATTGAGGCGATCGCAGCTGAGCCGATCCGCGTCCAAAATTCGCTGATAGACCTCGAAATCATGCCGCTCTAGCCAACTCATCAGAGTCGGCCCCATGTTGAAGCTCAGATACTCAAAGTTATTGACAATTCCGATCAGCTCACCTTGATCGTTGAGGATGCGGGCAAAAGCATTCGGACGATAGCACTCGTGGTGAATCCGCTCGTTCCAATCATGAAACGGAGAAGCGCTCGGCTGGCGCTCAATCGCGTCAAGATAGGGATTCTCGCGAGGAGGCTGATAAAAATGACCGTGAACCGTGACGTAAATACCTGTGGCGATCGCTCCTGATACGGCGGTCTGAGCGTCAGACTCAGAGATCATCCCTGAAGGATTCACATCTACAGGCCGTGAAGATTGAATTTGCATAATTTAGCAGCGAAGAAATAGCAGCGAAAAAAATGGGTTAAACGACACAGCATCACTACTGATTCAATAACAAGAGCAGAGCACAGGGAATCGCTTCATACTGCCGAAAGTTGCTCAACACTCAATTTCTCAAGCTCAATACTTAAATACTACGGGGATCACTCATTGCGTTGGGGATCACTAAATCTTATTGGGATCACTGCATTTCAGGTTGGAGAATTCGAGTTCTGACGTGTAAAGTTCAGCTCTTCGAACGACATAATAAAGCTCACACAACGAAGCTCATACAGTAGAGACCAAATCTAACTCTGGGACATCGCCGCTGTAATCCTTGGTGCGATGATTACTGCAGTAATCGAAATGAATCAAAGTACGGTGCGACCCAGTCAGGTGCAATGATGTCAGGAGGCTCTAGCGAGAGTGTGCTGAATAGCGCGAATGGACTCAAGAACACGCCCAAAAAATAGAATTGTTCGTCCACAACATAGGCTCGCATAATATTGAGTGAGGCGCGATCGCGGCCTTCAACTTCCAAGCCTCGATATCCGTCAAGTTCGAGGGCTCGCGGCGATGTCACGTCATTCCCACTAGCAAAACTCAACAAAAATCCATTCAGCGCTCGATCAACAGCACCAGGAGTCGTGAGTTCTCCAGCAAACTCTGCATAACCCACGACAAGAATCGCTAGTTGATTGTCTTCTTCGACCCGGATCTGCACATACATTGCTCCATCGTTCAAGAATTCATCTTGAGGGAGTGGCTGAGCCACAGGAGGACTCGGCATCTGCACCGCAAATCCGTCTAACTCCGCAATGAACTCGTAAGACAGCACATCAGCAACATCAGGCAAGCTTTGGGCAAAGCTTGTAGGCGTAGACTGTTGGGCGATCGCCATCCCATCCCTCAAAACGATCTGCTCAACAAAACCTAAATCCTCGCTGTACAAGCTGTCTTGAAAAATGGTTCGATTTAGAGCTAAGCCTCCATCGTTCTGCAGTCCCGCATGAGCATCACACGGCTCAGAAAAAGAGAAGCCCAACACAACACCAACCCAACATGTCAACTGACCCAATTGAGCTTGCATAAGCATTTCCCCGTTATTAGAACATCAACCCCGTTCACGCCACGATAAGAACCCTCTATCGTCTCCTCAGCTCCTGTGAAATGGAGCCATACTCAATAGACTCACACCTCTATCCTGCATCACCTGAAAGGAACCCTGATAGGGTAAATGCTAAGGATTTGCCCATACCTATTTTGGCTATAGACTCATGACCATTTCCAAAACCGAAGCAAAACAACTCCTCGAACGCCTAGTCTTCGACTACGAACGCCCTCAAGACTGGGTTCAGGACATCTGGGGCCTAAGTCCAACCCTGGGTGAAAATGCTGCCAAAATGCTCGAAGTTTTTGATGCACTCATAGAATGCTGCCCCGAAGAAAAATTGGAAAACTTGCTACAGATGTTTTATCGAGAGCAGGCTGAAAATAACTAAACCCTGAGTACTTGTACTCAACATTTGTGCGCAACGCTAGATAACAGAATATTGCAGAAGCACCGCAAAAACACGGTGAAAAGTGGGCACATAGTGCGTGTGGGCACCCAAATCGCAGCTCTTGCACTGAAGCCCCCCGTAATATCACTGAAACCCTTACTTCACAGGACTTTGAGGCAAAATCTTTATGGTAAATTCACAATAAGCCAAAATCGACGAAAATTGTATCTTTTATCACCAAGAGATAGCCGTATTTCACGCAAGGTCTGGTGGAGGGGAAATTGGCCTCTGTCCCTTTTGGTAAGTCTGTTTGAGCAGTTCTTGGAGATTAGCCCGCGTCACCTCTGTTCCGTCTTTGAGGTTGTCGGGTGTCTCAAAAAAGACTGTTCCATCGACTGTCTTCATCGCTAGCATTTGGAATAGGATATGTATAACAGGGATGGGTAGGGCTACGATCTGAGGATTATTCGGATTTTGAGTGCCTGCCTTTGCGTCCGCCAATGTGGGATACGCATAAACAACACTTTTTGCCATGGATGGCTGCGTCCGGTTGGTTAATGATGTAATCACCCAACCGCGATCGAGAGTCTGCAGCACGTAGTACTGAGAATGCCGGAGTCGCTCGGCAATTTGCTTCAATGCAGGGGCGATCGCCCGGATAAGGTTGGCCGTCGTGCCATCCTGGGGTGCATTATCGACGAGTTCTTGTATCTGTTTGTCTAGTTCCATACCTAATCTCAAATCTCATTAGAGTCGTTTAGTTGTTTCTCTCAACAAGCCGAAGGCTCAAGATGCGGGAAGGGTAGATGCGCTGAGGTAGGGGTCATGCGTCATGCCAGCCTGCGTGTTAACTCAGTCTAGACCGTCATCAATCTATTGCAGTCAAACGTAAGGTGGTAAGACACTGTGATCACAGCCAAACGTCAGGAAGAAAATATCGATAGCGCCGAGACCTTGTCAGAGTTGCTCTGTGGCGAGCTTCAGCACTCCACTCGTGCATCCTACAAGCACTGTCGGGAAGTTGCTGCTCGCTTGGCCAAAGAAGTCGCTCGGATTTGCAGAGAAAGTCAGCGCATCCAAGATTCTGGAGAAGTAGAAACTTGGATGGTCGATTTAGCTCGACTGCGACTGAAACAGTGCCTCAAGTATTACAACCTTGGTTCACGCCAGGGTCGGATTGATCTACACAGCACTCTGAGTGCCGTCGTTTATCGGTATATTACTCCGCCCCAGGTGCAGTCCAGCTACCAAGCTCGTCTTAACTTGATTGAGGATTTTCTGCAAAATTTCTACGTGGAATCCTTGAACGCATTTCGTCGAGAAAACGTACTCGATGGAAGCTACTGTCCGCGATCGCTGCTTGAGCTTGCAGAATATATGGCGTTTACAGAACGCTATGGCAAACGCCGCATTCCCTTACCTCGCCGCCGCAGTCAGCAGCTCATCATTCTAAGAGCACAAACGTTTTCACGACAGCAGCCGCCGGAAACCATGGTGGACATCGAGCAAGCTGCCGAAGGATCTTCTCCTGACTCCGACCAAAGCTGGAGCACTGCCCCCATCCAACAAGTGCGAGATCAAATGGTCGCACTCGATGTAGAACCTGCTGAAAACTCGCTTCGCGATGTCGTTGTTGAAAAATTGTTAGCTTACTTAGAAGACAAACAGCAAGAAGACTGTGCCGATTACTTTGTTTTGCGCTTGCAAGATTTACCCGCTAACGAAATCGAAGCTATTTTGGAGCTCACTCCACGGGAGCGTGACTATCTCCAGCAACGATTCAAATATCACCTGATTCGATTTGCTTTATCTCATCAGTGGGAATTGGTGCATCAATGGCTGGAAGCCGATTTAGAGCATAATTTTGGGCTCACTCCGCTCCAATGGGAGTACTTCCTAGCAAAGATTACAGACGAGCAACGCTTGCTGCTAGAACTGAAACAGAAAAACGAAAGCGACCGGGCGATCGCACAGCAACTGGGATGTACAACCACCCAAGCCCATAAAAAGTGGTCAAAGCTACTGGAAAAAGCTTGGGAGATCCGCAACAATTTACTATCCGGAGCGGAGACTTTACCCCATGAATAGAGATGCAGAAGCCATAAATGATTTATTGGCTTGGCTGTTTCAAGATCCTGACCAGGCTGATGGCACGCCATCAGGGGATAATTGCAGCGATTCTGCTGAACATCAGTCGTCAGACTCTCAGGGCTTGAAACTTGATAACCTGAACCGTTCTGTTGCTGAGGAGCAACCCACCATGCAGCACAACCTCAGCCCTAATGACTCAGAACGCTCAGATGATCGATCACCTGAGCAGTCGTCACTATTCAATGTTGGAGAAATACCCGCTGTGCAAGATCGTTTTCATGCTCTGTTAAAGCGTCGGCTACGCAATGAAATCGCCCGCAAGCCTCCCATTTTTCCGTGGGAAAGTGAAGCGTGCAACTATGACTCTGAACTCCAGGATCTAGCTGCGGCTAACTCTGCTCAAAATAGGGCTTGGGCAGAACATATTCAAAACCGCATTCCGGTTCCTATGTCAGAAACGCTTCTGACTGAACTCATGCAGCGATGTCAAACGCTAGCTCAATCTTCCCTCCAGCGAGGGGTTCAGATTGTTCAAGCGGTAGAGAGCCTATTCCCCGGCGAAGGACAAACCCTCAATCATCTTGCAGGTCTGGTTCTAACCTCTCCCGCAAGATCTGCAACCTTGACATCACCCACTGCAGCTCAATCTCTGCCGGGATTTCCAGCCCACTACAATGCTGCAACACCCGTGCAGAAAATGGCGCTGTCACTCTTGGCTGCTCAAGAAATTATTGAGTCGCTAACTCTGAAGCTCTCAAACGAGAGTCCCAGTAAATCCTGTCAGTGGAAAACTGCATTGGGTCATCTATCAATCCAAGCGGGATTTGATGCTCGCCTACAGCGCCTGAACATCGAAGCTCATTTGCCTTGTGCCGGAAAACTCCAGCTTCAGGGAAGTGGGATCGAGACCATGGCTCAACGCACCAGCCCCGGCATTTTGAATGTGGAGCTTTTTGAGGCCGAGGTCGATTCTATCTATAGCCTTGATATCGAACTAGAACAAGGCGATCGCTCCTCGCTGACGTTTGCCATTCATGTTGCTGGCAACGGCTAAACACGCTAAACAGGCTAAATACGTCATCAGCATGATTGATTTTCTGAGTCGTGGGTTGTGTTGTAGCTACGACTCATACTGAACTCCCAGTCAGTGCTTAGCTACCACTCCAGAAAAACGCGAGCAGAAATTTCAATCTCATCAAGGCACGTTTCTTTTCTTAGAAAAGCGTGTCATGCCTCTTTGATGAATGATGGTGAGTGGCAGAATGCCTGCTACTCACTGTTTTTTTTGGCGATATCTTTATCGGTTGGCCTTGTTCACGAGCCATTGACGGCTTTAGCGGGCGATCGCACTCTTATTCATAAAAAAATATCGTTTCTTGAATCAGTGCAAAGATCCAACACGATTTAGTCAAACCAAGTCCCAAATTAGTCAATTCCGGGGAAAATAAGAAAAATATCGTCACCCGGAAATCATCCGCTGACTGAACCATTGTCCAATTAACAACATAACGCTCGATACCTTCAGACGACGTTTTCACACGTAGCCATAAAAAATTCGTCCCGTCTAAGCTAAGTTTCTCCAAGCTCCAGCGCAGAGGAGATATCTCAGTCATCATCGACTCTGTTACCAAAGACGATTCTGGCTGTCGTTCCACAAAGCACTGGAAAAGGAAAAGCACTGGAAAAGGGACTATATCCAGCTCACAACAGATTACAAATGGATGAAACGTCTTGAGTTGCGGCTGTCCACGGACAACACGGTTCACTTTGTCTCAGTTATTGACCATAAGGAGACCTATTACCATGCCAAATTCTATCGATTCTGTCTCTCCCCAGACCGCTTATCAGCACCTCCAAGAGCTTGAGTCAGCGGATACAGCCACCTGTGCAGAATATCGACAAGATGCCTTAGAAGTCTTAGCAGATCCAGACGTTGCACTGAAAGAAAGACAGGCGATCGCCGATCGTCTTAACCAAGCAAACCATCGCCTCGAATTGCGTACCGTAGTTACAGATGAAAGCTACTAGGGGACTTTCGTTCGCTTGATCAACATTGACTCAGTCGCTAGAGCAATCAAAGCAATGTCTTGACCGTCGCATTCCAAGCGCAGCAGAACTCCGTCGCTCGTTAAGAATCTGCGGGGTACCTAGAAAATAGCTCTGTTCCCCACTCCGCTTCGGGCTTATCATAAGAGGCTCGGAAACAGCTATGATTTCGGAATTAGGCTGAGCAACGAACGACAAGCAATAGCCATGAGTTCCGAGTCGGCTGGAATTTGACTGGAAGGAAGAGTCTAAATGTCTCAAGTAATCTCAATTTCGGGTCGCGGCATCCCCCTCAAGGGAGACGATATTGATACCGATCGCATCATTCCGGCGCGATTTCTCAAATGCGTCACCTTCGATGGCCTAGGCGAACACACCTTTGAAGACGATCGCACCGCTCTCAAGGGAAGTCATGCCTTCGATCAACCCCAGTATGAAGATGCAGAAGTGTTAGTCGTCAACCGCAACTTTGGCTGCGGTTCGAGCCGCGAACATGCACCTCAGGCGATCGCCCGTTGGGGTATCAAAGTATTGGTCGGAGAAAGTTTTGCCGAAATTTTCTTTGGCAATTGCGTTGCAATGGGCATTCCCTGCGTCACGGCTGCGGCTGACAATGTGAAAGCGTTGCAAGAGGCGATCGCCAACCATCCTCAAGCGACCATCGAGGTCAATATAGACACCATGCAAGCGTCTTGTGGCGATTTAACGTTCCCTGTAGAGATAGGAGACGGGCCTCGGCAAATGTTTATATCAGGCACTTGGGACGCCTGTGGTCAGTTGGTGGCGCAAGCTTCAGCTATTCAGCAAACGGCTGGAAAACTGCCTTATGTCGCGTGGAGTTAGCAAAGCGGTTTATTTCTGCGCCTCCCACTACATCGAGACATCACATCAAGTCAGACATCGAAACCGTGGTTGGTGGAATTTCCTGGTTATATTCGGTCACAATATCCCACTGGGTTTGAGCATCGTAGAAAACCGTGACTTGAGTTTCGAGAGTATAAAAGTCTCCACCCCGAGGCCGACCCCGAAAGGTAAAGGTAACACTACCGTCGGAGTTGATGACGTGGGGCGACTCCGCAGCAGGGCCATGCATGGATGGCTCTGTTTCATAAACGCTAACTCCACCGTTCTCGGCTTCACCTCGCTGACGCGCTAAGTTTTTGGCTCGGTTGAGATCATAGTCAAAAGCCATCAGCAACACGCCTCTAGACTGACTGATATCAGTTAGATGGATGTCAGTTGGCGAGATGGTTGCGGAGTTCTTTGTAGAAAATTCGGCAGCAACACGATCTGAACCAAGAGTAAGCAGAGTAAGGGTAGCGATCGCCACATGCAGCACCCTATTTCGCTCTAAAAAACAGGCTTGTAATAACTTTGCAGACGGCATCAGAACTTCTTTTGACGTGCGGTTGAGAGTACTCACCATCATTTCCTCAAGTCATCAATCCAGAACTAAGGTTAGACCACAATCCAGTTATCTCAACAGCGGGCGTTGCACAGCATAGAATGATGCGGAAAGATTCAACTCATGGATGACCTGCTGTAGGGGCATCGCAATGCGATGCCCTGACCAAAATCATTCTTCGAATGTGCAACGCCCAACAGCGCAAGGGGTTGCGAAAGCACTGGATTAGCAATCTCTATTCTAAAAAACCTTCGTCAGCTTTTTCCTTTATCATTTCAGAAAACCGTGAATTCTTAATCGGATAGCCATGACACCCAAAGAGTCCGCCGAGATACGTTGAACCTGTTCTTCTGAACAAACATGAGCAGAATCCGAAGATTCAGTTCATGTTTATCGCTGAATTCAGTCCCGCTAGAAACTGCTTTGTTACCTATGAGCTTCCAGCTAACCTGTCCCAACTGCGGCAAACGCTCTGTCAATGAATTTGTTTGCAAAGGTGAACAGCGCGATCGCCCGACCCCAACGGCAAACTTTGAAACTTGGTCAGATTACGTATATCTCAAAGACAATTTCAAAGGCACCCAGCGCGAATGGTGGTATCACCGCTCCGGTTGTCAGACCTGGTTTATCGTCGAACGAGATACCACGGACAACAAGGCTCACACTGCTGTTTACCCGTCCCTTCAGTCGTCGAACCCATAGTTTTGGGAAGCCGATTTCTTTCACTCGTTCTGAGGCGGATAGACTACGCCAATTCTTTCCGCATGTTCATGCGGTAGGGTAAGTCCACGGTTCGACTATTCCAAAGCTTGTAGGCCAACCAGGCCAGCAACGGCAAAGACAAGCAGAGGCAGAAAAGCCCCGCATAGAGATGACTAAACGAGGCATCAGGTGGCTCTGTTTGAGGCAGCCACAACGCCAAAGCAACAAATCCGTTGTTGATAGCATGAGCCAAGATCGGCACAACAAGCTTGCAAGTCTTGAGATAAAGCAACACCATCATGACTCCAAAGACGGTCAGGCCAATTGGGTTGATGTGCAAGATTCCAAACAAAATTGAGCCAACGACTATTGCCCTGATCAAATTCCACTTGAGCGCCCAGCGATGTAGCAAAAGCCCCCGAAACAGAAGTTCTTCAAGAGTCGGAGCGACAACGACTAGCAAACCTGTTGTCAGTAATTTTTGAAGAAACGGAAATGACGAAGGTTGCGCCAGAGACGAACTTTCCAAGAGCTGATCTGCAAACTCTGGCAGCAGAACAGCCAAAAGACCGAACATCAGCAGCCCAGCTCCGGTAGAAAAAACAAGGCAGGCGATCGCCACCAACACAGCATCTCGAATGTCACGGCCTGAAAGTCGGGTCGAACCGATGACTTGGGAGACAGGCAAGTTGCATTTTCTCAGATACGACAACACCCACCCCAGGAAAACCGCCCAACCAACATAGAGCCCCATCAAAAGCCATATCGGGTCTTCGGCGCTGACTCCTGAAGACGACTGGACGATAGCCGCCAAGATGACAAGGATCAGTCCTCCCACAAACTGAAACAGCAAGAAGCGCCCAAAGAAAAGGCGAGCTTTGACCCTCTCAAATGGTTGGGAAGAGTCAGTGGATTCGAGCGAGATAGCCGAACGGATGCTCATAAAAACACAGAGAGGTAAATTGAGCAGACCAGCACCAGACGATGCTTATTCATCATTACAACCTGTCATCCTGCTTTTTCTGATAAAACTCAAAGAAAGCAAGAAATTTCACAAGAACGATTGGCGATCGCCCATTTCATCCCGAAGAGATTCTAGGCTCTCACTGCGAATCGCTTCATGAAACTCTTGTCCCAACGCGAAGCAAACTTCAGAGGTTTTTGTACTCCAGATATCGAAATAGAGCATGAAAACTTGTTATAACAAGTGGATGGCAAATCGAATTTCACATCATCCCTACTGTTCCCTACCCGATCGCGGTAAGCCCGTCACCTTTTTTCTCAACGGTCAACCGATTGAGGGCTACAATACCGACACTGTCACCTCGGCGTTGATGGCAGCTGGGGTGTCGGTGATGTCTCGCAGCTTCAAATTTCACCGTCCTCGTAGTGTATACGACGGTCACGGACAAGGGCCAGAAACGCTGCTAACCATCGACCATGTGCCGAATGTGTTGGGCGATCGCACGCTGATTCGCAGAGGAATGCAGGTCGAAACCCAAAATGCTTTTCCCTCGGTCGAGTTCGACCTGATGGCGGTGAACGATGCCGTGATCCCGCTGCTGCCCAACATCTTCTACTACAAGATGTTTCACAAACCAAAGGGACTCTGGAGATGGGTTGAGCCGTGGATTCGTAGAGCCGCAGGACTCGGGAAAGTTGACCTTGACGGGCAGGAGCTCGACCGCCGCTATGAGAAGCGATATCGATTTCCGGATGTGTGCGTGGTGGGTGGAGGTGTGGCAGGATTGGCTGCTGCCAAAGCGGCATTGGAACTAGGAAAACAGGTATTGCTGATTGATGATCACCCAAGGTTGGGCGGCAAGTCGCTGCACTCTATTGCCCCAGTCGAGAACTGTCGAGAGAAATCCCTCAACGGACAAACAGAACAGAGGGCGATCGCCCATCTCATCGAGTCCTTACAATCTGAGCCAAACCTAGAAATTCTCACTCAAACCAGCGTCTTTGGGGTGTACGAAGATCTCTACATCGCTGCCCAAACTGATACAGAACTGTTCAAAATCCGCGCGAATTCTGTTGTGTTAGCACCGGGAGCGAGCGATCGCCATCTCGTTTTTGAGAACAATGACAAGCCGGGGATCATGACAGCACGAGGGGTTGAGCGTCTGATTGCCTGTCACGGGATCGTACCGGGTGAGAATGCAGTCGTCGTCACCTGCCATGACGGAGGCTACCATACGGCTCTCCTGATGCATGGTGCTGGAATTTATGTTCAAGCGATCGTCGATGCCCGATCCCTTAGCGAACCTGGATATTTTGAGGCTAAGGTTCGAGCGCTAGGCATTCCGATTTACAACCGTCAAACCATTCACGCTGCCCACGGCTTCAAAACCGTCGATCGCATCGACATTGGCGATTTGCAGGGCGACCGAGTGCTCCGCAGCTTCAGTTGTGATTTGGTGGTCATGGCTGTCGGCTACAAGCCCCAACTTAATCTTCTCTCTGCTGGGCGACAACGTCCCGTGTGGGATCGGAAGCGGCAGGTGCTTCGCATCACCGATTTGCCAGAAGGAATCTATGCTGCTGGAGAGGTGAATGGGACGGCGAGTTTCGCACATCTCTATGACGAAGGATGGCAGACAGGTCTGTCCGCTGCTGCTGGAAAAGTTCAACCGGAATCAGTGCGGGACTACGATGATCATATTCCGGCACTGCCTGCGGATATTGAGGCTGGCGGAACCCGTCACTTCATTTGCAAATGCATGGATGTGACGCGAGCAGAGGTTCAGTGCTCTGTTGCCGAAGGATTTGATGCAGTCGAAACGCTGAAACGCTACACCAGTATGGGCATGGGGCCATGTCAGGGAAAACTTTGCTACGAAGCAGTGGCGCGACTGGCAGCACAAGATACGGGACTCCCTGAAGCCGAAGCTGTGCCTACTACCATGCGACCTCCCTTCTCACCCGTGTCGTTTGGCGTGTTAGCAGGGCGATCGCCCCACCTTCAGCCCATTCAGCGCACCCCCATGCATTCCTCCCACCTCAATGCAAGTGCCACCTTCCTCAATGCTGGACGCTGGAAACGCCCCCATTCATATCGCGATCCCCAGCAGGAAGCTCAGCATGTTCGCACTGCGCTTGGCATCATTGACATCAGTACCCTTGGCAAGATTGAGATTTCTGGAACAGATGCCCTGAATTTTCTCCACTTCCTGCTGCCTGGAAAGTACGCCAAGCTGGCTGTAGGACGCACGCGCTATTCAGTCATAGTAGGAGAAGACGGTATTTTGTTCGAGGACGGAACTCTGTCTCAGATTGAGCCGGGAGTCTACTATCTTTCGACGACGACTAGCAATCAAGATGCCATCAACGCCATGTTTCAGTGGTGGCTGACCGTGGAGAATTTTGATGTGGAGGTGAAAAATCTGACCGCCGTATACGCAGCAGTCAACGTCACTGGAGCCACCTCTCGAAAATTCCTTCAGCCTCTGGTAGACATTGACTTATCCAATGAAGTGTTTCCCTACATGGCTTGTCGCAAAGCCCACATATCAGGCATTCCCGTTCTCATGTTTAGAGTTGGATTCACCGGAGAGCTAGGCTACGAACTCCACTTTCCCTCAGAGTACGGAGAATCATTGTGGGATTATTTGCTGGAGCAAGGTGAGTCCTACCAGCTAAAGCCCTTTGGAGTAGAGACTCAGCGAATTTTGCGGTTGGAAAAGGGGCACTTGATCCCCGGTATCGATACCGATGCCCTGACCAATCCCTACGAAGCGGGAGTTGGATTTGCAATCAAGGAAGATAAAACTGATTTCGTCGGAAAAGCATTTCTTCAAAACTTTAGCGAACGGGAGACAGAGCAGTTCCTAGTTCCCTATGAGCTACATCCTGGTTCCCCCATTCCAGAAGATGGTGTGGCTACGTTTTATCAAGGAAAGCTAATCGGTCGAGTCACGAGTTCTCGCCTCAGTCCCACCCTAAACCGGGGGATCGGCCTCGCCTGGGTAAAATCTGAGCAATCTAAGCCTGGAACCCAGTTCACCATTCGCTGTTCCAACGGTCAGGAGGTTGTTGCAACGGTGCTTGACCATGCAGCCTATGATCCCCAAGGCACCAGACTAAAAGCTTAGGCTTCATCGGATTCGATCCCAAAGTCAATTCATCCTAAAAGGCAAGCACTTCGACGCAGGCGTTAAGATAGAACACTGAGTCAATTTGGCCTCAAGAGCAGCGATCGCTCTGACTCCTTTTTCTAAGAACATTTGCGCACCATCATGGTCACCTCAACCGACACCCCTTCCGCTCAGTCTCCTACAGAACAGCCGCCATTGTTGGGTGCATCCCTCGACGAACTCACCACTTGGGTGCAGCAACAGGGGCAGCCCGCCTATCGCGGCAAACAGATTTATCAGTGGATCTATCAGCAGGGTGCGCGATCGCTCACCGATATTACCGTTTTGCCAAAAGCGTGGCGATCGGAACTCGGTTCTGTGCAAGTGGGGCGATCATCCATCCATCACCAAGTCGAAGCCCCAGACGGCACCGTTAAGTGTTTGCTGAGACTGAGCGATGGGCAGGTGGTTGAGACCGTTGGCATCCCCTCAGGCAAACGTCTCACCGTCTGCGTTTCTTCTCAAGTCGGCTGCCCGATGGCTTGCGATTTCTGCGCGACAGGCAAAGGCGGGTTTCTGAGAAATTTGGAACGTCACGAAATTGTCGATCAAGTGCTGACCATACAAGAGGTGATGCAGCGTCGGGTCAGCAATGTGGTCTTTATGGGGATGGGTGAACCGTTACTCAACACAGATGCGGTACTTGCGTCCGTCCGCTCAATCCACGACGACATTGGCATCGGCCAGCGCAACATCACCATTTCGACTGTGGGAATCCCTGGTCACATTCGTCGCTTAGCCGAGCACCGCCTCCAAGCCACTCTAGCCGTCAGTCTTCATGCCTCCAACCAAGTCACCCGCGAGAGTTTGATTCCGAGTGCTCGCTCCTATCCGCTGTCTGAGTTGCTGGATGAATGTCGCGACTATGTTCACAAAACCGGGCGACGAGTGACTTTTGAATACATTTTGCTTGCAGAAGTGAACGATTGTGCCCATCACGCCGATGAGTTAGCCAACCATTTGCGCGGATTTCAGAGCCACGTCAATTTAATTCCCTACAATCCTATCCAGGAAGTTGACTACGGACGGCCTGATCATCGCAGAATCCAAACCTTTGTTGATCGGCTCAAACAGCGACATATTGCTGTTAGTGTAAGGCGATCGCGCGGGCTTGAAAAAGATGCTGCTTGCGGTCAGTTGCGTGCTTCTCAAGACCTAGCGATGACTGGACAAAGATAATAAGAGGCGATCGCGCGAAATCACATTTGTATCTGGGAAGATTTATAACAAAGCAAAATCATAATTTTGCATGTAAATAAGTCTCTTCTCGATAAAAAACAGAGCTAACTTCAGATAACTTGTTTATCACCATCTGATAACGCTACACGCTAGTGTAAGAGCCAAAGATTTTGTAGGAGTCGTGCGTATGCACCCCCCACAAGACCTTGGTTTCAGTCTATCTGCATTTTGCTATGAGTCCTATGGATGATAGGCAAACTGTGATAAACGAACCTATGGGTAGACCGAAAATCTATGCACTTCACAATAGTCTAATTGTGTAAAGAGCTAACCAGGAGAGTAACAGTCACTCGCTGCTAAATAGCAATGCAAGTTGCTACTAAGATTTCGTCCTTTTCAGGTGGTGATTGTTAGCACTATTTGTTTGCCTAACCAGCGATTTAAACCACATTAAGTGAAGCCATCGCTGTTAATGGGCGCAATGATGATTGCTCTAAGTAGACTTGCACTCCTAGTGAAGTCCAACACTAAGTCTATTCTTGGCTTTTATGCTGAGATGTCAATTTGAGTCATTTGAAATGAACTTTGAAGGAGCTAAGACACTTGATTTCATCAGAAGAATCTAAGGGAAACATGCTAAAGTACCGTACAACAATTGGATGGTCGCTGATCACTTCAGGACTCATAACGTTTTTGTTGACAATATTGCCGGGTGCCTCAGTTATGTGGGGAATCTTGCTTTTAATTGTTGGCACTGTCGTCTTAGTAGTGCGTAAAACGTAATAAGTAACTAGTCATAAGTAAACGATGCGGACTGGGGGTGTGCTCCTACGGTGGTACACCCCCAGTCCTTTGAACTTTGACCACACAATTACAGATTGAGATGTACGGAGATGGTGAGAATCTTAAGCAAGAGTTTCGCCTCTCCGAGTTGTTTTGTTTCAGGCCGAGCGAAGGCTTTGCAAATGAGCTAGATCCACTCAAACCACGGGAAGCACACCTTGCGTTGAACATTTCCGCATCCTTCCATGTTGGGCAACGCCAAAAATTGAGCTGTGATTTGGCACTAGCTGTTTAATTCCTAAAAAAAGAAGGAGAGACAGTGCTGCTGTACCTCCCTCATTCATACATCAATCAATTGTGCCGCCGAGTTTCCTTGCGTCAACCACAATTTACAGCTACGAATCGCTGAACGAACACATTGAAATGCCGGGTGCATACGCCTCAATAACCCGTCCGCTCTCACTGCAAGTCACCATCAGATAATCGCACGATGGACATTGAGTTCGTATGATCTTGCTTTCAAGAAGATGGTGCCGTTCTCCAAAGCAGCCGCAATTTGGACAGCGTACACTCTGAACGGTGGCAGATAAAACTTGCATCTTAAATCTCCACTAATTTTCAAAAAAATGACTTCATAAAAGGGGCAGGAATATTCACATTGCCAACAAAACTGTTTAAGTCAAGACTAAAAACGCTGGAAGGTTTTGACATTTCTAACGTGTATTCACTCGGCTAGCTCGATTTAAGAAACCGCAAGAATCCAGATTAAGTTGAACATTCAAGCGCGAAGTCTCCGTGAGTTTCTACACTAGAGAATCTAAACAAATCAATACCGATGTGAACTACCCCTTCAATTATTATGGCAGCGATTTGGGAGCGTGGCAACGATATTAGATAAATCTTAAGGCGGGGATCGCTCTCCTGGTAGGCGATCCCCGTCATGACCATTGAAGTGCGGCATGACTTCGACAAGTGATATGCATTGACTTCAAAGCTTATAGTAGAGAAGACATGTAGCGATTTGGATCGCTTTCTGTCCATAAATGACAATTTGCTTCAAACGAACAATTTGTCACTTTAGAGAGCATCAAGTATCGCCAAAAGATCTGTCAAAAGAAACACTTAGCTTTCATTTCTTGAAGGCAACTCTAATAGTTTTCTGAGGCTACTGTGTAGAAATAACTATATTGAGTGTGTGGTCAAAACTAAAATGAACCGAGGTGTGTCTCCCGCTGGGAGGCATACCTCCAGATAGCATCGTTTACTTATGGCTACCTATATGTGTGTGTTGCATCGCGACAAAAAACGTGTCTAGTTTTAGACTTGCAGCAAATACGTGGTTCACAGACTGCGGGGCGAACCACGAGAAACGACGATTGCCATGAGTCTGAGATGAGCGCGCCACATCGAATAAGCTTCTTACGCTACAGAACCAGTCCTGCTAGTAGACCGATGAGACCACCTGCGGGCACCAAAATCCAAGTGGGTGTCTTAAAGCGAATTAGGGCGACTAGAGCAGCAATACTAATCGCGATCGCCAACATAGACTGAGCTACTGTTTCCTGTCCAAAGGCCGATTCGCCTAAGGGCACAACCGCTGCGGCGATCGCCCCTAACACGGCAGGCATCACACCTTTGAGAAACGCCTTAATCCAAAGGTTTTGTCGCAGCCTCAGCAGTAGCGGAGAAGCTAGCATGATGAATGCAAACGAGGGCAAAAATATGGCGATCGCCGACACCAGTGCGCCCAATACGCCCGCTACCTTGTATCCAACAAATGCGGCTGTTAAAACCACGGGGCCAGGACTCAGTTGCCCAATTGCAACACCATTGATAAATTCCTCGCGGGTTAACCAACCGAGCTGATCGACCACGTCAAATTCCAGCAGGGGAATGATGACCAAGCCGCCGCCAAAAATAAATGCTCCCGTCCTCAGAAAAAACGTGCTGAGTGGTAGAAAATATTCTGCTATTCGCTCCGTTCCCCAAAAGCTCGATAGCGTCAGGACTTCGGTTGGAACAGCTCCCAGTACAGCGATCCCCGGAGCAAACCACGGCGCTGCCGGAATCAGAGGCAACATCCAGCTCCCCCTATTTGACAACCCTGAATTATCAGAAGCTTGAGGGCGATAGAGCCACAGCCCCAGCAGTCCTGAAACGATAAACTGCAACAACACGCTCAAAGGCGAAATGATCGTGATGATAAAGACGGCGATCGCCACCAGTACCGCAGGCAAAGAACGAATCGTGCGCTTTCCCAACTTCCAGCAGAAGCCGAGCACAATCGCAATCACCACAGGTGAGATCCCCAAAAATAAGTCGTCTATTTGGGGGACATTCTGAAATCGAAAGTAGACCCAAGCTAACGCTACAACGATGACAAACGCAGGAAAAATAAAGCACAAACCTGCAACGAGCGCTCCTATCTGCCCTGCCCGCACATAGCCCACATAAATTCCCATCTGTGTAGAAGCTGGCCCAGGTAGCATTTCGCAGATAGCCAAGCCGTCCGAAAACTCCTCTGGCGTCATCCATTGCCGTCGCACCACCGCCTCATCATTTTGCATCGCAATGTGAGCCTGAGGGCCGCCGAAGCCAGTTGTTCCCAGTTTTAGAAACAGCCGCGCTAACTCTTGTAAGCGGACTGACAGACGGGGTTTCAACAGACGATTTGATGAACTGAGATTGTCGCTCTGTGAATCGCTGGACGAATGATGACTCATAAAACTCCGGGGAAATCCGTGAACAAAACACGCTAATAGCAGTTGGGCTAAGCTTGTGCTCGTCCAAAGACTCCTCAAGAGTTCATCCCGTGTAGAATCCCGAAGCTGAAACCAAGCATAAAGACAGTGCGATCGCCCACAGCCCAAGGCTTCAGAGTACTATGCGAAGTTTAAGGCTTTCTTAATATTCAGGTTCAAAAGTCTCTCAACCGGCTTCAGCTCAGCAGATCGAATCAAAATCTAATTCACATTATCGGAGTTTCCCAGAACGCAAAATTGACACGATTAACCAGAGGCCAATGACACTGGCCGCCAGAAACAAGCCAATGCTGACCCAATAAAACTGAGCCGCTTGCTCCTTCGACGCTATAATCGCTGCTCCCATAATGAGCGATCCGAGTACCAGACTGAAAGAGAGTCGATTGGCAGAATCGTCAATGGTTAACCGCAATCCATCAATTTCTCGGACACTAAGATTCCACTTCAGCGTTTCTGACGACAGACGATCCAGCAGAAACTCGATCCGCCGAGGAGATTGAAGGCCGAGGTTTTTCAGCTCAAGACTAGTGCGCAGCAGCGTTTGCAGTGGGTCTTCACCCACGAGTTGCTGTCGAAACATATCGGTAACCAACGGTCGAACCTCGTCGAGCAAGTTGACCTCTGGATTAAATTTCCGACCCAGCCCCTCCAGGTTGGCAAGAGCCTTGGCATACAGTCCTAGGTTGCTCGGCCAGCGCAAATAGTTCTTTCGTGCTGCTTGTAGTACTTCATAAAACGCTTGGCTAAAGTTCAGTTCAGAAAGACTGAGGCTATAGTACTTTCGCAACAGATAGTCATAGTCGCTTTCTAGGCGAACGAGGTTTACTGGCTGCACTGGAGTCGCCAATTTGATTGTAAGTTGACTACACCGCTGAGCATCTGTGCTGACGATCGCCAAAATCATCTCAGTCAGCAAGTCCTGAGTCCTGGGATCAAGCCGTCCCACCATGCCACAGTCTAATAGTGCAATGCGCCCATCACTCAGGTAAAACACATTACCCGGATGGGGATCGGCATGGAAAAAGCCGTCAATATAGAGTTGCTGGAAAAATACGCGAAAGAGCTGTCGAGTAATGGCTTGACGCTCAGCTTCTACATCACCGTCGTGACCGATTCCCTTCAGCTCAGCCGTCAAAATCGGAACGCCCTCTAGCCATTCCATGACCAACATTCTTTCAGAAGTGAGCTCCCAAAAAATCTCCGGAACAACAACCTGTTCGGGATCAAACCAGCGGCTGGAGGAAAGATTTTTGCGCAGTCGATCTGTGTAACCAGCTTCTTTCGTAAAGTTAAGTTCGTCATTCAGCGCACTGGCAAACTCGTCGGCTAAAGATACGACATCGTAGTACTTGCCGAAGTTAGTGCGTGACACCAAGTCAGCAATGCCTTTCACAATCGAAATGTCTTGATCAACCGTGCGTTCGATGCCTGGACGCTGCACTTTGATGGCGACTTCTTGTCCTGTCGAGAGAGTCGCCCGGTGAACCTGCGCAATGGAACCTGCGGCGATCGCTTCAGGGTTAATCTTCTCAAACACCTCATGCATCGGCCTGTTCAACTGCTTGCGAATCACCGATTCGACCTCAGACCACGCCACTGGAGGCACTTTGGCCTGCAGTTCTGAGAGCGCATCAATATAGTCTGGTGACAACAAGTCAGGACGAGTACTAAGAAGCTGACCCAACTTGACGTATATCGGCCCCAAATCTGTCAGGATGTTCCGCAAAACAGCTGGAGTAGGAAGCTCAGGTTCATCGGCTTTGCTACTACCCAGCAGCAGCTGCCGCATATAGTCCCAGCCATTGCGAAAAACCACTTCGACAATTTCGCGCTGACGGGCGCTCGTCTGAGTAATGCCTGATAACACAGAGCCTCCTAGCTTAAAGTTGAATGGGAAAAAGGCTGCAAGAAATCGCTCAACTGATCTACGATTTTTGCCTATGCCCTATGTAATGCTGAACTACAACAGCATGTGTATGTTTCCATTATGTCTTTTTAGGTGGACAAGTCTGTGGCAAACAAAACGCCAGAGATAGATTTATTGAGGCTTATCCCCTGATTGGAGGGAGAAGAGTTGGCGTAAATCGTGTTAAGAGAAACTTATGAGGATCAAGACTTTGTAATGCGATCGCCCCGACTTGTAGACATCGTGTAGAAATTGATGAGTACCACTCTATCCAAAAACGCTCATACGCCTTGATATCATTGGTTTCTAACTGAGGGCGAACCTCTAGAGGGATTCATCTATGAAGGGACAAAACTTGGAAGCAGTGAAGCTTTCTCAACTCAGAACGTTGGCCGCTGTTGCAGAATGCGAAAATTTCAGTGAAGCGGCGTTGAAGCTTCAGGTATCTCAATCTGCGGTAAGCCATGCGATCGCCACTCTGGAAGAGGAACTGGGCGTGGTGCTGGTCTCACGAGGACGCCACGGTGCCCATCTAACGCCTGTGGGAGAAAGAGTGCTATGCCATGTCCAGCAAATGTTGCAGTCTCTTGAGGCCATTGGCAAAGAGGCTCAGCTCTCGCGGGGGCTTCAGGGTGGAGTTGTTCGCATCGCATCATTTCGGAGCGTTGCAACCCACGTTTTGCCACAGGCGATCGCCCACTTTCGCAAAAAATTTCCCGCGATCACCGCAACGATTACCGAACACGCCGACTACATTTCCATTGAACAATCCCTTCGAGAAGGGCGCGCAGATGTCGGTATTACCTACCTACCCACATCTGCCGAGTTTGAAACCTGGAAGCTCTTCAGCGACGAATATTTGGTGTTGATGCCTCCTGATGCCAATGTGTCTGAAGCACTCACCTGGAACCTATTAAGCCAATATCCGCTCATTTTGGGGCCAGATAGCGACGCCTGTAGCATTCTGGTTCAGAAGCATTTTGTGCAACAGAGACAGGAGTTGCGTGCCGATTACCATCTTGCCGAAGACTCAACCATGATCAGCATGGTCGCTCAAGGCTTGGGAGCCGCAATCCTGCCAAGACTTGCCGCAGAACCCCTTCCTCCCAACGTCAAGGCATTCAGCTTGCCTGTTCCTCTAGAGCGGGTCATCGGGGTTGGAATCTTGGCCGAAGCTCTACATCCTCCAGCAGTATATGCCTTCCTAGATACCTTGAGAGAGGTGAGCGATCGCATCCATCGAGTCGAGTCAACAGTTCCAGTCCCTTCATGATGTTGGCTACAGCCAGTAGCCTTAGGAGGTTTTTGTGGCCGCGCGGTGCGCGGCTTCTCCATCAATATCTGTCCTAACCTATCTACGCATTGCTATAGATAATCTGGCGTTGCACATTCGAAGAATGATTTTGGTAGGGGCATCGCAATGCGATGCCCCTACAGCAGGTCATCCATGAGTTGAATCTTTCCGCATCATTCCATGCTGTGCAACGCCAATAATCTAAATAAATTGTGCAAAAAATTGGCAGACCGTGAACAACTTCACAATCTGCCAACGCACTCCTAAGCAAGCCTGCTAATCTACACCCAACGTCCAAGTCGACAATTCGAACTAGGGAGCTAGAGCACTACCGCGCAAAAGGCTTCCTAGAGTTTTTGCCGTAATCTTGAGCTGCGTTAGAGGATTAGCAGGAACAACCGTTTTGTAGAGGTAGCTGTCAAACGTGAGCTTTTGCACGTCCAAGTCGCTACACATTTCCACAAAGGCTTCACGAGTCGCATCGGAACGGTAGAACACCCGCTGGAGCAGATCCAAGACGAGATAGGTCATGCCATACTGCTTATCCCATCGCTTCAGGTACATCTTCAGATCCGCCTCGGTTGGGATGCGCTGTCCTTGTTCCGACATTTCCACGATCGTCTCAGCACACATGCGAGCAGACTTAGCGGCAAAGTAGATGCCTTCACCCGACGATTTTGTTACGGTTCCTGCAGCGTCGCCAACAAGAGCAACACGACCTACAACCCGACGAGGACGGGGATGCTCAGGAATGGGGTGAGCTTCAATCTTGATAATCTGACCGCCTTCGATCTTGTCGGCGACTCGGGCACGAAGACCTGCTTGCAGCTTCTTGATATCAGCCTGATTGACCTTCATCGTCCCGGTGCCCACAGCAACGTGGTCATATTTGGGGAACACCCAACCGTAGAAGTCGGTGGAGACATCATCGCCAACATACATCTCGGCCATGTTTTCATAACGAGCCATTTTGTCTTCGGGAAGACGAATCCGCTCTTGGAAGGCGATCGCATAATTGTAGTCGCCTGCATCAATGGCACGAGCAATACGGGAGTTGGCTCCATCTGCGCCGATTACCACATCCACATCGAGTGACTTAAAGTTTCCAGGCGTATTGCCTTCAGCATGCTCTGTGTAGTGAAGCGTGTAAGGTGCTTTGTCGCTCGTAGGAATATCGAGCTTGTGAACGGTGCCGTTGATCAGCTTGGCTCCCAACCGAGCTGCGCGATCGCGCATGAACCCGTCAAGGACTTCACGACGACACATGCCGATATATTCGCCATCATTGCGAATCTTAATTTCAACCGCCCGATTTGACGGAGAAATCATTTCCATCTGAGTCACCTTGCGGTCAATAATCTCGGGGGGTAAGTCAAATTCGCTCACCATACAGAGTGGAATTGCCCCACCACAAGGCTTAGCGTTGTCGAGCTTACGCTCAAACAGATAGGTTTCAATTCCAGCTTTTGCAAGTGTCTCAGCGGCGGATGAACCTGCTGGACCCGATCCGACAACAGCAACCCGTAGTGTCAAGGGTCTATCTCCCAACGTCCTCAAGTACGGGATGAATCGTATCACGGAGTTTTCGTCCATTTGGGCTTCAGTCTCAGAATATGAATAGACTGAAACAGACCTTAATAAACAGACAAATTCAAAGGGTCGATTTCAATGCAATACATTGAGACATTGCATAAAGAGAGATGCAACATTTTGCCCTCTACTTTGCGCAATCCACATAATTTTACGTGGTTCGCACGTTCAAGATGAGCATTCGCCGTTCGGCAAAATGGTTTCGTGCAGAATCGTATCTGGGGCGATCGCCTCATCTAGCGTGGCTCCATGCAGACTGGCTTGGGTGAGATTAGCGCGTTGCAGATTGCTATTACAGAAAACGGCACGCCACAAACAAGCCTGTTGAAGACAAGCCTCCGAAAGGTCAGCTTCCGTCAAATTCACTCGATTCATCGTTGCACCCGTCAAGTTAGCGCCCGCCAAAGAAGCCTGGGTCAGATCGGAGAGCGTCAAATTAGCCCCGTGCAAATTAGCTCGTTCAAGATTCGCCGAGGTCAAGTTAGCCGACTGAAGTTTGGCGATCGCCAAGTTCGTAATTCTCATCACAGCCTGACTCAGATTCGCGCCTGCGAGGTTTGCCCCTTTTAAGTTTCCACCGCTCAACCGTGCCCGATGAAAATTAACCCCACTCAAGTCGTGACCACTCAAGTCAACGCCATTTAGCCAAGCATTGCTAAAGCATGTGCCGTTGAGTGCAGCTTGGTTCAAGCAAGCTCCACTGAGGCGAGCCCCGTCCAAATTGGCCCAGTTGAGGTTGGCACTGCTGAGATTACAGGAGCGCAAATTAATTTCCCTCAAGTTCGCACCACAGAGATTCACTCCTGCAAGATTTGCCCCTCGCAAATTCGCGCCCTGCATCATCGCTCCACTGAGGCGGGCTCGCTGCAACTGGGCATGAACTAAAACGGCTCCTCGAAGATTGACTTTCGTCAAATCTGCGTCAGTCAAATCACTCTGGTGCAACTTGGCATAGCTTAAGTCTGTGCCGCAAAGAAATGCTTGCTTGAGAGTCGTGTTCTGAAGAAAAGCTCGACTGAGATTAGCAAACCCCAAAAGGGCTTCGGACAAATCAGCTCCTGCCAGATTGACTCCCTCAAGGTTGGCTCCTGTGAGATTTATTTTCCGAAAGTCGCGATCGCCCTCTTGATATCGCCAAACAATGGTCTCTGCGTTCGTAGCAGCAATCTTAGAACAGGCCGCTTGTGGAACGGAGGCATGACGCAATGGCAATCGAGAAGCTTCTCGACTCTGAGAGATGGCATGAGATTCAATAATCATGAACAAAACCTGAGAAATTTGCCTAGACAGTTCCAAGCAGGCTCAGGTCTAAATATTCCCAGTTCGGCAGCACGCAGAACGGCGATCGCCCATTTCGACATAAAGCGTGAAACACAACGATGAATTGTTGTGGCGGGTTCCATGCTGTGAACTGGTTTAGATTTCGGGCTTGGATTTCAGGATTGAGGCTGCCCTTACTTGCCCAGTTCATTCAGAAAGACTTCAATCATCAATACGACAACGTCCCGATGGCTCGCATTCTTCCGAAGCTTGTGGCGATCGCCCCTGCTGACGCTGGCTCAAAATTGTGTCGAGGCTGGGTCGTCTCGTCAGAGCAAGACGCTGATCTGCCCAAAGTTCATACACCCAATTGGCGATCGTTCCGACAAT
>CAKZMO010000657.1 GCA_937128595.1 uncultured cyanobacterium
GCCTGACACGCCCCCTGCATACGCTGACAGAGCATATCAGCCGCTGGCGTTTGCGTGATGAGCCAGAACCGCTGCCGGTCGCAGGCACAGACGAAATCCGGCGGTTGGGGTCCGCTTTCAATGACCTGCTGGCGCGTCTAGCCGAGGGTGAGGCACAACGCCAACGCATGAGTGCCGATGTCGCCCACGAACTGCGAACCCCGGTTACGGTGATGCGTGGACACCTGGAAGCGATGATGGACGGGGTCTATCCGCTGGATACTGCACATCTCGCCGTTGCTTACGACCAAGTGCTGCATCTGGCGCGGTTAGTGGAGGATTTGCGGTTGCTCACCCAGGCTGAAGCCGGGAAGCTGCCGCTGAACCCGTCGGCGTTTGATTTCCATCCGGTTATACGCGCAGCCGTCGAGCGTTTCGAGCCGCTGGCCGCTGATGAGTCGATCACCATCAACACCCATCTGCCCGATGCCCCCGCGACAGTCTACGCCGATCCGCATCGTGTACAGCAGGTGCTCGACAATCTACTGAACAATGCCGTTCGCCACGCATCGGCTGGCGGCAGCATTGATGTTGCCGTGACGACGATGGACGACTCGGTGCAGATCGCCATCACCAATCAAACCGTGGCGGCACTCAGCGACGACCAGATCATGCACTTGTTTGATCGCTTCTGGCGCGGCGAAGATGCCCGTGAGCGCGATTCTGGCGGCAGCGGTCTGGGCTTGGCAATCACCCGCGAACTGCTGCGCCTTCAGGGCGGCGACATTCATGCAAAACGAATCGATGGTAGTTTGCGGCTCGTATTCACGCTGCCAGGGATGCATTTATCATAATGATGACGTTCAAATAAACGACCGAAAAAGTTCACTGAAGTAGACACTTGTCTATGAACGTGGAAAGCCCAATAAAACCGAGGCTCATGTTGTCCAAAAAACTCATCTACAAAATCAATGTACAGCAAACTCGCCACATGATTGTTTAATTGGACGACACCCATGAAAGTTGGCTACGTCCATGCGAGCACCGCCAACCAGAGTCCAACATTGGTATTCAGGGAATATACATGACCAGATTCTCGAAGTCTGACGGGTTGCCAGCACCGATGTAGCTTTCCAGATCGTCGAGAATATCACCCATTGCAACCGTCTCACGGACTATGATTACACCTGGCATAGGCAGTCCCTGCTTGAGTCGGTTATTGACGAAGCCGGGAATGGTTTCGGCGTCATGGGTGAGTAGGATACGATTTTGTTCCGCTGTCCAAGCTAACAACTCGGAATCTGGCTTAGTGTACATCGACGTATCTTGAACCCGGACAATGTCTAGGTCCGGTAATTTTGTTTGCAGTCCACGTAGTATCCGCCCGTTGAAATTCTCATCAGCGGCAAACCGCATCATGAATGACGTTTCTGTGCTGCCAATTGGCGCAAACGATCAATACGTGCCTGTTGTTCTGGAGTGTAATTAGCCTCAATCTCTCGCCGAACGCGCGCCGCTTCCGCATCGGCCGCTTCGATATAACGATCAACAGCTTCGCGATTTGCCAGATAGTAAGCAATGACCGCGTAGACATCTGATATGGGAACCGTCGGGAATCCCTCGTGGATAAGATCTGGAGGATCACCAGCATGGTAACGTCCGATGATCGTCTTCAACGTCACTCGTGTGCCACTCACACGAATCACGCCATGTTCATCTGCCTTTATTGGTACATCGACTGCTGCCGGGGTGGGTAGCATAGTGAATGCTCTCGTCTGCTGAATGACTATGCTCCTCATTATACATGATGTTGTTGCACGAACTTCTCTCCTCAGTTTTGAGGTAGGGTTGTTGCTATCTTTTCAAGGACCTGCGAGGCATCATAGACACTCACCGGTGCACGGGTCGAACCATCCAGCACGCCGATATAGTCCTGCGTCGTTTTGACATCCACATGCCCCAGATTCTGCCGGATGACTTCCGTTGGGATACCCGCCAGGAACAGATTACGAGCGTAGCTGCGGCGCAGATCATGGGGTGTGACTGTGATGGGCACACCATCAATCGAGATTGGATACCGCTTCAGCATCCGCTGAACGCTTCGCGTGGTCATTGGCTTGTCTGTGGTCTTCTGATCGACCATATCCCCGCGACCGCGCTGCATCGCCGTAAACACCGGGCCTGCCTCACGACCACGCAACCAGATTTCCACAATCTGTCGTGCCCAGAGCATATCGCCAAAGGGCACCATCCGCGCTTTCGCGCCTTTACCTGACTGCACCCGCAGCGCCGGGATACCACCATAGGTCTGGTAGAGGTCATCCACGACCAACTTCACAATTTCCCCTTCGCGCAGACCGGTCGCCAGCATTAAGGCGATGATCGCCACATCACGCCGCCCGCGTAGCGTGGATACATCAGGCTGCATCATCAAGGCCGCCCCCTGCGCCGGTGTTAAACGGATGTGTTTGCTGTCAGCTTCATCCTGAACCGTCACGGCTTTCACCGGCGACCGCTCCGGGTCGGTGGCACGCGCCAGGCGCAGTTCCAGCTCGTCCGCTTTGGCTTTGATCGTTGCGAAATCTTCATCAGGAAACTGCTGTTCCAGATACGCCACCAGTGCCGCTCGGTGTTCGACGCTCTCGACCAGGAGCTTGTAGCTGCGCCGGATGCTCGACAGGTGCGCTTTGACACTCGCTGGAGCCAGCGTCGCCAGCAGGTAATCGCGGTAGGCGACCAGGTCGGGCTGGTAGAGCCGCCGTCCGGTGTCCGCCAGCCACCCGTTGTAGCGGCGTACCTGTGAGACGACATTTTTGTTGTCCGAATGGGGCGGTAGTTCGCCGCCCAGAACGTGTTGAGAAAGGTCATTTTTAGTCATGATCCCAGTATACCCTATAATGTCGCGTATTTCT
>CAKZMO010000658.1 GCA_937128595.1 uncultured cyanobacterium
GCCTGTGCAGATCCGAACAGCACGAGTGGGTTTGTTTGCACCCCTTCCACGCTCTCGCGTGAGATACCGAGCGTGTAAAATGACATGCTGAACGCACAAGCAAACGTATCCTGGCTTACATTCGGGATTTGCCCATCCGCGACCAGAGAACTAATCGTCGCATTGACGGCAATTTGCCCGGTCACGATCTGATTATTAATGCTCACCACCACACTGCGGATAATCTCCGCAGAAATGGCGCGTACCGTATCCGCGTAAACATCAATTGAAACCGGAGCATCACCCGCCTGTGCGGAGACTAACGTTGCACTATAATCTACTGGGATGATAATTGCCGCCACATAATCTCCATTGTTTACCTGGGCACGGGCAGCGTCAGCATCAGTAAATAGCTCCGCATTTGTCAGGTCAAATAGCGATATGCCGCCATCAGTAGGTGTGTCATCATCGGTTTCACAGGCCGGCGTGCCAGATTCTACAGCGACACCCGGCACGAGTGCATCCACAAAGACCTGTCCATAATTAACATCGCTTCCGCCAGTAGTCGCCCCCTCATCCAAGTTGACAATCGCCACCGGAATATCATTGAAGGTATCAACATCAATATCCCCCAGGGCAAGTGCGAGGATGATTGAGAGCATAAACGGCGTCACCAGCATCAGCAAAAGCAGATTGCGGTCGGTGAATGTTCGGCGCACATCTTTCCATGCGATAAATAGGGCTTTATCCATCAGTGATTAGTCCCTCAGTGCTCGCCCGGTAAGATGCAAGAACACGGCTTCCAGGTCCGGCTCCCGCACTTCAATCGACATAATCTCTAAATCCGCTTCATTGAGGATTTGTACAATCATCGGCAATGCCTTACGTCCACGCTTCGCAAGAATGGTCAAAACCGCTTCAGCAGTCTGCCCAGAACGTATAGTCGCCATCGTCCCAGTAGAACGCTTATCTGCAATTTCATCATCACCATTAGGGGGTGGGCTAACCAGCGCAACCGACTCAAATGTAGCCGTCGTAACGCCAGTGACATCATGTTCAATGCGCCGCAACAAACTTTCATCCATTTGTTGCTCGCCCAAACTGAATACCAGGCGATCTTCCTCACCAACCTGCTGTGTGAGTTCGCCCTGTGTACCCAGTGCAATAATCTCACCATGATCGATAATACCCACGCGATCACTCAGTTCCTGCGCTTCCTCCATCAAATGCGTAGTATAGAGTACCGTCATTGCATATTCATCACGCAGCCGCAGCACTGTATCCAGTACACGACGGCGGTTCTGCGGGTCAATGCCCACTGTCGGCTCATCCATATACACCAGCTTGGGCCGGTGCAGCAACCCCACGCCGATGTTCACACGGCGCTTCATCCCACCGGAAAATGTCTCTATACGGTCATCCTGGCGATCTTTTAAGTCGATAAAGTCCACCACTTCGTCGATACGTTTTTTTAATTCCGCACCACCCAGGCCATACATCCGCCCGAAGAAATCAAGGTTTTGCCGGGCCGTTAACCGGGGATATAAGGCAATTTCCTGTGGAACTACCCCCATCAGTTGCTTAGCTTGCATCGGCTGTTTGGTGATGCTAAAGCCACCAATTGTCGCATCACCGCTTGTCGGCTCAATCAAACCGCTAATCATCGAGATGGTTGTCGTCTTACCCGCCCCATTTGGCCCCAGTAAGCTAAAAATCTCCCCTTTATGAATATCCAGGTCCACACCTTTTACGGCTTGTACCGGGGGGCCATCCTTGCGTTGATATGTTTTGACAAGGCCACGGGCCTCAACCAATGTATCCATATTTCTTCCTTCCTATTGTATGTTCAAGTATTGCGTGGCTTGCTATCTAATTGAAGTTGGTTGACTTGCCTGATCGCCTCTTTGATCCATTCCAGGGCCGTTTTCTGCATCGTCAAACCATAGTCTGTCGTCATCATGACCAATTGCAAGTCACGCACCCCACCCAGCTCATCATTCCGCGCAACTAACGCCCGGTGGATCAATTCCAGGTGGGCGACGACCTGTTCCAGCTCATCACGATAGGCTTCCAGCACGGAGATAATCTCATCATTACCCACCAACCCACCAAAGAACAACTGCCCTAACCACCCTTCACGGATAGGACTCTGCGTTTCGCCAATAGGCGTCGTGATCCAGCGAATTAACTCGTCATATCCTGCTTCCGTAACGTGATACAGTTTCTTATCCGGGTTGTCTTCCTGTACCACATATTCCATATGGATCCAGCCTTTTTCCTCTAGCTTATAGAGCGCACGGTAAATCTGGCTTTGATCGGTAGACCAGAAATTCTGCACGGTTTTGGCAAATTTCTTCTTTAAATCATAGCCAGATTGCGGTTGCGTATTCAGTAATCCAAG
>CAKZMO010000659.1 GCA_937128595.1 uncultured cyanobacterium
CATCCAAAAACACCTGGCGATCGCCAATATCCAACACTAGCGGCAGCGCACTCGCCAGCGTAGACTTACCCGACCCAATCGGCCCCACGATCGCCACCGTTTCGCCCGGTTCAATCACAAAATTCACGTCCTGCAATGCGGGCATTTTTGTATCGGGATAGGCATAGCTGAGGTGCTGCGCCTCCAGTCGGCCCTGCACCTCAGAAAGATTGAGCGTAATGGCATTCGGTTCCGAAAAGACTCTCGGTTGCGCCGACAAAATGTACTCCACGCGATCGATACTGACTTCTCCCCGCTGATAGGCGGTAATCGTAAAGCCCAGCAGCGCCGTCGGGAATACCAACCGCTCTACATAGAGCAACAGCGCAATAAAATCACCAATTGTGAATGTGCCGCTTTCGATCGCACCGGATCCCGCCCACAGCACCACCAACAGGCTAATGCTGGCCAATCCCCCCAACATGGGAAACAGCGTATTTCGGGTTTTAGCCAGTTGTAAATTTGCGCCCAACAACCGGCGGTTTAGGGTTTCAAAGGCACGGCGCTCATTCGCTTCCTGGGCATAGATTTTAATCAATGCGATGCCGTTCATGTCCTCCTGAATTAGCTCACTGATGCGCGAGGTTTCTTCCTGCACACGGCGTTGCTCATCCCGCAAGCGATTGCTAAACAAATGCACAATCGTGAACATCACCGGATAGATGGCGATCGCCATCAGCGTGATCTTCCCGCTAATCGCCAACATAAACGGCAGCGTCAGAATATAGGCAAAGAGCGTGTTCGCCAAACTCAGCACGGCAAACCCCACCAACCGGCGAATATTATCCACATCGCTGGTGGCGCGGCTAATCAAATCCCCAATGGAATTGCTGGAAAAGTAACCGGGTTCGAGCGTTAGCAAGTGATTAAAAATCCGCTGCTTCAGATCAAATTCAACCTGTCGCCCCACCCCAAAGATGGAAATGCGAGACACCATCCGTACCACCAGCATGACGGACGCCAGGATCAACGTCAGCACGGAATAAAAGACGACGCGATCGAAACTGAAGGTGATTTGCAGTTCATCAATCCCGTTTTTAATCAACTGCGGAATGTACGCCCCGATACCATTGACAACGAAAAGCGCCCCAATTCCCAGGGCAGACGTTTTCCAGTAGGGACGAATGTATTCACGAAGCTGTTGCAGTTTTGAAGTTGCCATAGCCAAGCTCGAAGAATCGGAAGATAGTGGGCCGTGTCGAACACATCCCGTCTTCCATCGTAGACGCTCCTTTGCCTACATTTGCCGCTGCGATCGCACCAAACCAGTGCAGAAATGGGTTCAAACCACCATTTTTGGGTCATTCAACACATCCAATATCAAACAACTGAAGCCTCAAAACCCAGCGGAGAGGATTGCAGACGGTTGGGTCATGCTGCTCACCAATCACTCACGGAGTCCATTAGCCACTCCAGGCGTCAAGGCTAGATAACTTACATCTGACCATTGGCATGAGTCGAGTTTTAGAGGATCTAGCGATACACACTCTGCTCGACTTGAGCATTGCCGCCATCTGTACCCGATCCGGAATAGTCAGCTACTTGTATGGCAGTAGCCATTCTGGTTAGCGCTGTAGCCGTCCGAGAATACTAGGATTGCACCCCGGTTGTTTGAGGATTAGAGAGGGCTGTCATCCGTATTGACAACGATCATTTGGCGTTCAGTGATGTGTTAGATTATCAGGAATCTATAAGCAACATCTAAACCAAACACCGCCGTCAATCTTTGCTCAGTCTCTCTCGTTAAGCGTTACTGAAAAAAGCGAGGTCGCAACTGAGGGGTATGACTCTCTTGGTGAATCCAGTATTGGTGATCGATGCTGGAACTGCTGAGTTAAATGCAACACACCAACCCAATTCTGTTTCCCTACTCCTCGGGTTGCACCAAGGCATTGTGTTTTTATGGCTTTTTCTTCTATTGCTTTTGCTATTGATAGTTGACTGCACGCTAAGGGAGTATCTACCCATGATGATGTCAAGAACGCTGGATTTGGTTGTTCTACAGGATTGCCTTGAAGACGCCGGATACGCACTGCAAGCGGGCGATCGCGAACAGGCGGAGGCGTGTTTGACGACGGCTCGCCAAAGTTTGCGGGCCTTAGGGGCAGAATTGG
>CAKZMO010000660.1 GCA_937128595.1 uncultured cyanobacterium
AGTGAATGAGCTGGAGCGCAGCGTTAACCTAACCGTTAATCCGTTGAACAATCCGGAGGGTGGAGTCCGGGGTGGTCTGGTGGTACTTGAAGATATCAGCCAGGAAAAGCGAATGAAAACAACCATGTACCGCTATATGACCCCTGGAGTGGCTGAGCGAGTCTTGGCGCTGGGCGATGACGCACTCATGGAGGGTGAACGTAAAGATGTCACGATTCTATTTTCTGACATCCGAGGCTACACGTCGCTGACAGAAAAGCTAGAAGCATCAGAGGTCGTATCGCTGCTCAACACCTATTTTGAGACCATGGTTGAGGCCGTGTTTAACTACGAAGGCACCCTCGATAAGTTCATCGGTGATGCCCTAATGGCCGTTTTTGGCGCGCCTTTGCCCCTCGAAAGTCATGCTTGGATGTCGATACAGTCGGCGTTGGAGATGCGTCGTCGGTTGGCAGAGTTTAACCGCGATCGCCCTGAAGAAACAAAAATTAAGATTGGCATCGGCATCAGCTCTGGGGAGGTCGTCTCGGGTAATATCGGCTCCCACAAGCGGATGGACTATACCGTCATTGGAGACGGCGTAGATATTAGCTCTCGGCTAGAAGGCTTGACCAAGCAATATGGCACGACTGATCCACAGGGTTGCGACATCATTCTGAGCGAGTTTACCTACCAATTTTGCAAAGATCAGATTTTGGCACGAGAACTCGATCGCATTCGAGTTAAGGGAAAGAACCGTCCCATCAACATCTACGAACTGATTGGCGATCGCCAAACCGCCTTAGACGACCAGACTCAGGAATTTCTAAACGTTTATCAAACAGCTCGCAGTGCCTATCAAGACTGTGATTTTGAGCGAGCGGTGCGCTATTTTGAGCGGGCACACCGACTGAAATCCAACGACAAAGCAACGCTGACTCATTTAGAGCGATCGCACATTTACAAGTTGAATCCACCCGCTTCAGATTGGGATGGGGTCTACACCATGACGACGAAATAGACTCAAAAGAGTTGGAGTAAATTTTTGGAATAGAGTGCCAGCCGTTCGAGGCAAACAGTTCTGTATGCTAATCTCCGGTTAACTGGATAACAAGACATGTGGGTATCTACAAGCGATCTGGATACCCTGTCGCTATTGCAGTGGCACGATGGCAATGGCATGATCGGCGAAAACGATGCTCGAATTATTGAGCTAGAGTTGGTATCCTTTTTCGAGCGTTGCCCAATCCGGCAATGATCGGGCAAAATTCAACGTTGGGTTCCCTCTTGTAGGAGCATCGCAGTGCGATACCCTTACGAAAATCATTCTTCAAATGTGCATTGCCCTTTTTCGGCTAATTCTCATTCAGCATCATCTTTGTGAATTTGAATAAGCTTGAAACTGGATTAAGATACGGCGAAGATTTCTCGGTTCATAGAATCGAACCACATGTTTATCTGAGTAGCTGACTCGAACGGTGCTGGGACGCTAAAGGGAACAAGATGACCTCTCAAACTCAAATGGATACCGTATCTGTAGGCCCAACTCACAACAATTTATCTGCCCAAAACTTGGCTGAGTCCGCTCAGCAGGAAACGCTCACGACCGAGACTCCAAAAATGGAGATCTCGGGAGTTTACAAATCCTTTTCGGTGCGGGGCAAAGAGTTGATGGTTTTGAAAAACATTAACTTTTGCTTGGCTCCCGGTGAGTTTGTGTGCTTGGTTGGAGCATCCGGCTGTGGCAAATCAACGTTGCTTAATATCACCGCAGGGTTAGCCGAACCGAGTGCTGGACAGGTTTTAGTCGATGGAAAAGTCGTGAAAGGCCCAGGTTCCGATCGAGGGGTCGTTTTCCAGAACTATACGCTCTATCCGTGGCTGACTGTTGCCGACAATATTGCCTTTGGTCTGAAGCTGAGAGGCGTGTCCCGAGCTGAGCGGCGAGAGCGTGTGGCCTATTTTCTGGATGTTGTAGGGCTCACCTCCTTTGCCCAAGCGATGCCCAATCAGTTATCGGGCGGAATGAAGCAGCGGGTGGCGATCGCCCGTGCCCTAGCCAACGATCCCGAAGTGCTGCTGATGGATGAACCGTTTGGCGCACTCGATGCTCAAACCAAAGAGCAAATGCAGCTTTTCTTTTTAGAACTGTGGGAAAAAACCCACACCACCGTCTTGATGATCACCCACGACGTTGAAGAAGCGGTTTATCTAGCGCAGCGAGTGTATGTGATGAACTCTCATCCTGGCACCATTCGGATGGAAGTGCCTGTTCATTTTTCGGGTAATCGCGAGTTAGACATCAAGCTGACTCCAGAATTTATCAACATCAAAAGCGACATCATTCATGCCCTACGAGCAGACGCCAGTGAGAAAACGGGCGATCGCAATAGCTAACGTGGCGATCGCTGGCGCAGGTTATCTCTTCACTTCCTTGGGCTCTCCTCCCACAAATCATTTGAGATTGCTCTATGAAGTCAGGATTGGTGTGTTCTGAACAGTTTGACCATGATTTTATTGATACGTTTTTCTGGACATCATAGTCTCATCTCGTTATCGATACATCTCAAACCAAAATTTTTGTGTTGGCTTCAGAATTTCCGCTTAACCAAGACGTCGTCAGTGCTAAGTCAAATCCCTCACTCAATATTCCATAGTCAAAACTTTGAACCTCTTCGAGCTTGAGTTCCATTTTCTGAGTGCAAGTTGTGCCCATAGGGAAATGATGGCAAAAGATAGCTAAAACTCAACTGAATCGATTGTGCTTCTATTTTGTTTTGCTTCTATTTTATTGACCTAGACTTAAGCTCAAACACGATACATCCCCATTAGGAGTAAGATTCCATGCCTTTTAAACCCCCAATTATGACTCGTCGCCGTGCCCTCTGGATGATGGGAGGAGCTACGGGAGGTCTCATGCTCCACGCCTGCACCTCTCCATCCTCCACTAGCACCTCTTCCACCGATACCTCTAGTGAAACGGGTGATGACGCTGCCTCCGATTTAGTTAGCGGCCAGTCAGGCAGTACGCTCTGGATCGGCTATACTCCCATGTACATTGCCATAGAAAAAGGCTTCTTCCAAGAAATGGGCTTCGACCTGGAGTACAACATTTTTGGAGCCAGCGGAGAAGCTGATGCGGCATTTAGCGCTGGACGCATCGACGCTCAAAGCTCTGTCACCTCTGAGGCAGTCGCGCTAGCGTCTAAAGGAGTGGACTATCGGATTGTCCAAATTGCCGATACATCGCTAGGGGGAGACGGCATCCTCGCGCGCAACAGCGTGGCCGATGTCGCTGATTTCAAAGGACGAGAAATTGCTGTAGAAGTTGGGGCAGTCAGCCACTTTTTCTTACTGCAAGTGCTAGAAGAAGCAGGACTCACTGCCGATGATGTCACCATCACAAACCTTACGCCTGATGCAGCGGCATCGGCATACACAGCGGATCGAGTTGATATCGCAGTGACCTACTCGCCATTTTTGAAGCAGGCCAACGATGCCCAAACCGATGGACGTATTATCTACGACACCTCGAAGATGCCGACGGCGATCGTGGATGCCTATATGTTCAATACAGAATTCGTAGAGGCCAATCCAGCCGCAGTACAAGCGCATATCGACGGCATCTACAAAGCAATTGATTTCTTGGACACCAATACCGATGAAGCCTTAGAACTTGCAGCAAAGTGGCTAGAGCTAAGCCCTGAGGATGTGGCCACGGAGTTGCAAGGTGTAGACCTGACTAACCCTGAAAACAACGTCAAGATGCTATCAGATGAGTCCAGCGACATCTATTTGGTAGACCACATGAGTGCGCTGGGCGACTTTTTGAGCAACCAAGGACAAATCGAGTCTGCACCGACTCAAGAAACTCTAGCAGGACTCATCGATCCCCAGTTTGTGAAAGCCGCTTTGGGATA
>CAKZMO010000661.1 GCA_937128595.1 uncultured cyanobacterium
CTGTAAGTTATGTATAGCGATACTAAATCGCTTGTAAACTTGCTAAGTGAGAGGAGGTTGCTGTATATAGTACAAAAGCACTTGTTACTAGTATTTACTAATAAAATTATCGGCAGTGAATGAATGTCTCGTAATCCAATGCCCTGCGATTAAATGAGATATCTTTGGGTATGCTCGTGAAAGCATTTGCTGTTGTAGCTGGGGGCTGAAGCTTTTTATGGCTTACGATCTATCGCACATGCTTGTGATTGGCATTTCGTCTCGGGCATTGTTCGATTTAGAGAAGGAAGCCCAAATTTATGACGAGCAAGGTCTCGACGCATACATTCAGTATCAGCTTGCCCATGAAAACAATATTCTGCAACCGGGTACGGCATTTCCTTTGGTAAAGGGCTTGCTAGCGTTGAATCAACGAATATCGGCTGAAGGGTTGTCTGGTGGCGATCGCCTTGTCGAAGTCATTGTCATGTCGCGCAACAGTCCTGATACGGGGCTTCGCATTTTCAACTCGATTCACCACTATGGACTTGACATCACGCGTGCGGCGTTTAGCGGTGGTGAATCTTTGGCACCTTACCTTGATGCTTTTGATGTAGATTTGTTTTTGTCAAAGTCTAAATCAGATGTCCAAATGGCAATTGACGCTGGCATCGCATCAGCGTTGCTTTACGATCCTCCTGTTCAGCAGAACAACAGTGCTACTTTGGACATTACTGTAGATGAGACTCAAGACGCAACGAGAGGTCAGACCACTGCTGGAACAGAAGATTCAGCGCGTCAAGGGATAGACAAGTTGAGAATTGCTTTCGATGCTGATGCTGTGTTGTTTTCAGAGGAATCAGAGGCAATTTATCGCGCTCACGGCATAGAAGCTTTCTACGAAAACGAACGTAACAATGCCGATAAACCTCTTCAAGAAGGCCCCTTTGCAAAACTTCTAAAGACTCTCAGCCTACTTCAGCAAGAGTTTAGTCCGTCGGAGTCGCCTGTGCGAGTGGCGATTGTGACAGCACGATGTAGCCCAGGACATGAGCGAGTGATCAAGACCCTAAGGGGCTGGGGTGTTCGCGTAGATGCAGCGTTCTTTTTGGGTGGAGTTTCTAAGGATCAAATTCTAAAAGCATTTGGGGCACAAATTTTCTTTGACGATCAGGAGGTTCATTTGGGGTTAGCATCCACAGTTGTGCCTTCAGGGTGGGTTCCCTATCGTACAGATTCTGTATTGCGTCAGCCTCAGAGTTGAATTTTGCGATGGCACAAGAAAAATGAAGCAGTTCGTGAAGCTGTTTTAGACAGAGTGCTTTACTCTGTTAAATCTTCGAGCTTTCTTAGAAGTGAATCAATGTACTCTTGCTGGTTTGGATCACTCCAAACCGTTGACTTTTTAAGCCGACTTGAAACTCGGCTAAATCGATTTTTTAATCGAATACCTTCAGCCAATGTCTGCTCTACTGAATGATTGATGAGATTTGAAAAAGGATCTCCATTCTGTGAATCATTGTTTGGGAGTGGACTATTAGAGATCTGAGCTGATACTTGAGCAGAAAGCTGACGCACTTTTGCTCTGATTTCATTGAGGGAAAACTGATTTTGAACGGCCTGAGTTAGCAATAGCTGTCGATGGTGTTCGTCTTTTACCTTGCTAATCGAACGGGCTTTTGTATATTCGAGTTCTCCCCGCCGCAGAGACTCCAAAACATTATCGGGTAGATTTAGAAGCGGAATCCGGTTCGTTCGGAAGCTTTCAGGCGAGATTCGTCCAATTGATGTAAACACATTATCGACAATTTCCATTTGACGGATAACGTTATCCGTCAAATTTTGCCCCCTCTTTTTAGCATTGGCAGCTCGGTTCAAGAGAGAAACAACATCCTCTTTAGAGATATCGAGGGACAAAGCCAGCAGTTCCAAAATGCCTTCAGTCTCTTCAACTGGGTTCAGATCTTCGCGCTGCAGGTTTTCCATAAGTGAGACTTCAAGAGCCTCAACATCTGTGAATTGACGGACGACAACGGGCACCTCGATTAACCCAGCAGTTGTTGCGGCTCGAAACCGACGTTCCCCAGCAACCAGCTCATATCTAGCTTTAGACTCGCTGGATTGTCGTAATTCGTCTTCAAGAGGTCTAACCAGCAACGGCTCTAAGATGCCGTGCTTTTTAACGGATTCTGTGAGTTGTTCTAGCTTGTTGGAATCGAAGTAACGACGAGGCTGATTGGAAGGCAGAACGATGGAGTCTAGAGAGACGACTTGGGGGTTGTCTGCGATATCGAGAGCATCATCTCCAAATAGGGCTTCGACACCTTTGATTTGATACGGTTGACTTCTTCGTTTACGGCTCATTTGAGAGGGTCTAGTCCTTTGGCGATAGTTTTCAAAACTTTAACGGCGGGATGTTTTGCTTGATAAAGTGCGAGAGGCAAATGTTCTTGAGATGCGTCAGCAAATGCAATTGATCGCGGAATAGGAGGAAAAATTACCCCAATGGGTGAAAGCTGGTCTTGAATCGCCTTTAAGTTTGTACTGCCTTGAATCGTCTGAGATTCGTGTAGTGTGGGAACAATTCCTGCGATCGCCAATTCCTTGTTTGCACGCGATCGCACCCTCGCGATGGTATGCAACAGCAACTCCGTGCCTTTGAGAGCTTTGTAATGAGTTTGAATGGGAATCAGCACATGGGTGGCTGCCACAAGACTGACATAGCTGAGGATGCCTAAGCTAGGCGGACAATCAATCAGAATGAAATCATACTGGTCTGCTACTGGGGCGATCGCCTCTTTTAGTCGCATATCACGCATATCGGCGACAACGAGTTCGATTTCGGCACCGCTGAGGTTGATGTTGGCAGGAACTAGATCCATCCTATGAATTTTAGGCTTGATGGGCAAAGGGTCTCCCAAGAGAACCGACTCGTAAATGGTTTCGTCTAAATCGGCAGATTCTAAGCCCATAAAAGTGGTCAAAGAGGCTTGCGGATCCATGTCGATCAAGAGCACCTTTTTTCTTCTCAGAGCTATGTGATAGCCCAGGTTCATGGTGAGGGAGCTTTTTCCGACTCCTCCAGCTTGGTTGAATAGTGTAATGATATGAGCCATTAAATTGCGATTATAGTAGGTTGAATTCTGGTTTAGATTCTGTTTTCGTCAAGACTGTTCTAGATCTGCTGATACCTGGTGAACCAGACTCCGGCTGGCCTGTTAAGCGTGATACGGTGACCAGATAATGTGATGAGGTTGCAGATTGCGGGCATTGTTCACCCAAATTATGCACCACAATGCAGTCACTCACGAGCGGTGTTCGAAAGCGGTGTGGAATTGAGGGTGTTTTGGCAACCTTGGCAGACCTCTTTGTAGAGGTGATAGGAGCTAATCAACATAGATTGCAGGCAAGATCTAAAACAAACGACCGAAAGGACAAAATTGACAATTGCGCGTATTCTATTGTTTTTGCCATGCTTATGATCAATTGCACATGAAGTGGCTTAAGGAAGCTTGATTGGGAGCATCCTAACAGTTGCAAACAGTTGCAAACTTATCGACGTTCGTATTGTGAGCGGCCCGTTTCTCCTGATGGAGAGGCGTTGCCAACGCGGGCAAAATGCCCGCACTACAAATACAAAACTAGGATGCACCCAGATTGACTCTGCGATCGCTCTCTTTTTTCGATGGATACTATCTTCACGTATTGTGTTCACTAGATGTCTTCACTAGACAAAACTCCTTCTCTTTTCAACGGTGACGTAATCAAAAAGTAGTCTGATGCTTGACACCCTCATCACAAGTCTGCGAAATACGATTGGTATTCTCCAAAAGCAAGATATTCAGCAAGTGGCGCAATCCCTAGGAGCCAGGGTTCCGTTTGTTGATGCAGAGCATTCCAAGCAAGTGATTCAGCTTGGGGATGACTGTGCTGCAATTCCAGATGGCGATGGTTATCTACTGCTGGCTTCTGAAGGAATTCTTCCATTTTTGATGGAAACAGACCCTTGGCTGGCAGGCTGGTATTCAGTTTTGGTCAACGTCAGTGATATTTGTGCAATGGGCGGACGAGCGATCGCCATTGTCGATACGATTTGGAGCACTTCAATAGAGACCGTACAGCCTTGGTGGGAGGGAATGACGACAGCTTCTCGCACATTCAATGTGCCGATTGTAGGCGGACATACTAATAGTCACAGTCCTTATAATGCGCTCTCAGTCGCCATTCTGGGTAGGGCGAAGCAACTGATCACCAGTTTTAATGCCCGTCCAGGAGATGTATTGATGGTGGCGATTGATTTTCGAGGACATTCCCATGAACTTTATCCTTTTTGGGATGCGGCCACGGAGGCTCCACCCCAACGCTTACGAACGGATTTAGAGATTTTGCCGAACTTAGCAGAATCTGAATTGTGTGATGCAGGTAAGGATATCGGCATGAGCGGCATCATTGGTACAGCGCTGATGCTGATGGAGGCATCTGGCTGTGGAGCGGTGTTACAGCTTGACCAAGTTCCTTGTCCGAATACCGTTCCTTTGGAAAAGTGGCTGATGAGTTTTCCCAGCTATGGCTTTCTGCTGAGTGTGCGTCCTGAGCGAGTGACACAGGTTCAAAATCACTTTCGTCAGCGAAACATTATTTGTGAATCTATCGGAACAGTGGAACCTGGTTCTCAGCTATGGTTAGTCTGGCAAGACGAAACGGCCTTATTCTGGGATCTCGATGCAGAAGCACTCACCGGATTTTCCATCCGACCTGCATCACCGACCAATGGTTCTGGATGACAGAAGATTGGCCATCCTGCAATGACATCTGTCCCCAGTCGGGTCTGTTTAGGGGCGATCGCCCCTTCTATCTCGATCCCGTGAGGGTTCTGGCAATTACAGCAATGCGCAGATAGGTTAGGACAGAGATTGATGGAGAAGCCGCGCACCGCGCGGCTTCTCCATCAACTATTAGTTTTATATCAGTGCGTAGCACTATACTATTTGACGATGAAAATCTTCTTCGACACCGAATTTACTGGCTTACACCAACATACAACGCTTATCAGTATCGGACTCATATCAGAGAGCGATCGCACGTTTTATGCAGAGTTCAACGATTACGACGAGACTCAGCTCAACGATTGGCTGAGAGAGCATGTGATATCACATCTTCAATTTCTCGACGTCCAGACGGCAGAACCCAAATTAGACTTTGAGCATCATGCGATGAAAGCTTCTCAATCTGTGGTGACAGCGTCTTTATCGCAGTGGTTGGCTCAGTTCAGTGCGATAGAAATGTGGGCGGATTGTCCCGCCTACGATTGGGTGCTATTTGGTGCGCTGTTTGGTGGGTCATTGAGTGTGCCGAGGCAAATTTACTGTAATGCTTTTGATGTCGCGACACTGCTAAATCTTGTTGGCATTGCTCCAGATATAGACCGAAAGAAATTTGTCGGCATGTCCGGACTGAACCTCCACAATGCGATAGACGATGCCAAGTTAACCAAGGCGTGCTACGAAAAGCTGAAGGCTATGCTGCGAAACTAATCAACTCTCTCATCAAGTCTTTTAAGGCAAGGAACCGGGCGCTTCTAGTTTTAAGCCTCCAGGGTCGCTCTCTTCTCAAGAAGCTTTAGGATTTTGTCTTTAAGCTTTTGAGTAAGTAGCTCGGACGAGCAAAACGAATGTCTTCATAGCGGTTGGGGTAGTGAATGAACATGTAGTGCTCATATTCGTACCAGTGCCGTTCCCCTTTTTCTAGGTTGCAAAGACGGCAAATAACCCAGAGGTTTTTGAATTCGAGGGAGAGCCAGGGATATTGAGCACGAGGCAGCTTGTGGTCGATTGACCGACCTTCTCGGTCGGCGTAGCGATCGCCACACACCGGACAACGATAGTCTGAATTGTCTGTGACCCACTGTTTACTCTCAGGCGTTGTGCCACATTCGCTATCGCCGTTGATATAACGCCAGTAGTCATATTTGCGATAGTCTTCGAAATCTGTGGAGGTTAATTTGTGGTAGCGTTTTTTCCCAACTTTGTCGGCTTGTTTGAACAGATTTTCTAAACTTTCAGGGTCTGACATGATGGCGATCGCCCATTTTCTTGGAAGGATGCCGTTCTAGTTTTTTAGGAACTGGCTGTGAATGAAAGGGTTAATTTATGTATTACTTTTGTCGATAGCGTTTATCTGGGCTTCTTCTGGCACTCTTGGCTGATTTAGGACGAGACTGGCTGAAATCGATGTATTCCACTTCTGATGACACCGGAAACTGCTGATCGACGAGGTCAGCTATTTCGTGAGTTTCTTGAGCAAGCTGAGACTGAAACGCTTTAATTTCTTCAGGGCTTTGGTATTTGTTACCGATGCGATCGGCTTGTAAAAACAACTCTTCCAGGGAATCTTTATCTTCAGGATTGGCAAGAAGTTCATTAATCTTGAAATATAGTCGAATGACCTGACCCCATCCGACATTTTTGTAGCCGTTTTTTCGAAGGAGCGCGCGATCGCCAGGTGGCAACTTTTGTCGGCGCTCAGAGTTTAAGCGCTGGAGCTGCCGATAACCCATGCCGTCAAACTTTCGAGAGGCTTGCCTTTTTCTGGTCATGATGATGACTTTTAACCTAACGTCCAACGAAATAGGCGAATCATTGCTTTTCGAATTTCGCTATCTTCATATTGCAGCAACATTTTGGTGTCCTGAGCTAATCGTAATCTGATCTGATCCACGAGGTTTTTCAGCTCTTTGTTATCTTGCTTGAGTCCCGCATTTGCTGTGGTCAGTTCTTGATTTTTGCTCGAAAGATTGCTGACTGTTGACCGGAGATGATGATTGCTTTCCGTCAGCTCTGAGACTTCTCGCTGGAGATCGCGCTTTTGTTCTGCGAGCTGCCGCTTGTATTCTTCTAAGCCTTGGTTTCCTCGTTGAAGGTCGCGCTTTTGTTTTGCGAGCTGCTGTTTATATTTTTCTAAGCCTTGGTTTCCTCGTTGAAGGTCACGGTTTTGTTCTGCGAGCTGCCGTTTGTCGTCTTCTAATCTTTGATTTTCTCGTCTGGTCTGATCTATTGATTGCTCGAGCTGGCGGTTTTCAGCTTGGAGAGATTCGAGGAGCTGGACTGCGCGATCGCGATTTTGGATGGCGAGCGATCGCTGTTGACCATATTTCCGGTTGTTCTGAGCTAGCTCATCATTTTTTTCAATGAAGGACTCAGTCAAGTGTAGAACGCTAGGCTGATCTTGGAGAAGCTGCAACAGTCGATAGCATTCTTGTTCAGAGAGCGACTGACTAATATTCTTGTTGATTTGGTATTCCTCTTTTAGCTTCGTTTGAAGCTCCTGTTTAGATGCCATGCCTTAGCCCTCCTCAGTCCGGAATGAATCGAAATTCCTACTATATCTACTATATACAGAGTACCCCCTGGCAAAGGTTGGGGATCGCTGAGAGTGACGAAATTGCGATGGTGTGAGGGGAAACGACAAGGCATGATAGAGACAGAGATCGCTTTTATATCTAGATATCTAGATCCCCAACATTGTGAACACATTGACGCTTAACAAAGCTCTATCTGCTGACACTGTGACTCGGGCAAAAAAAAGCCGTGCAGCATTGAAAATGAGCTACGACCTGATAGAGCTATTCGAGGAATATCAGTTTTATAAGATCAATGGCGGATATTCTAAGTACTTTGTTGCGACCAACTCGCTGCTCCAAACACATAGCGGGCACGTGCTGATCGATATAACAACAGAAAGCAACTTACCCGCCGATATCGCAGAGCTTCAAACCCAGCTTTTGGCGATCGGTTTTGAAAGTACCGGAGTCTATGGTCGAGTCATCTCAGGCTTTTTGCCCATTGAAAGTTTGAGTGCGATGGAAGAGCTAGAAGATGTCAGGATTGCTCGTTCGTCTTATGCCCCTATGACTCATGTAGGTGCTGTAACGAGTCAAGCTGATACCTCGCTCAATGCAGACAGTGCGCGTGAGACCTTCGACGTTGATGGCAGCGGCGTCACAGTCGGGGTTTTGTCCGACAGCTTCAACAATCTCAATGGTGCTGACGAGGATATCTCGACAGGCGATCTTCCAGGGTTCATTGAGGTACTAGAAGATCTGGATAGTGGCGGTGCTGACGAAGGTCGAGCCATGCACCAACTGATTCATGATTTAGCCCCAGGAGCAGATCTATCTTTCACTACAGCTTTTACAGGGCAGGCAGAGTTTGCTGAAGGAATTCAAAATCTGGCGGATCAGGGAGCTGACATTATCGTTGACGATGTGCTCTATCCGAATGAGCCATTCTATCAAGATGGAATCATCGCGCAAGCGGTTGATCAAGTCGTTGAGGCAGGAGTTGCCTACTTTTCAGCAGTAGGCAACAATGGCAGGCTAGCCTATGAGAGCAGCTTTGTCGGCAGCGAACAATTTGTTGATGTGGGTGGATTTCAGGTCGAAGCGCACGATTTTGATCCGGGAGTAGGTGTTGATCTCTATCAGAGCGTGACGATTCCGGTTGGAGCCAGCGTGAGATTTGCGTTTCAATGGGATTCACCTTTCTTCTCTGTTAGCGGTGGAAATGGTTCCCCGAATGACCTCGATATTTTTCTACTGAGTGCTGATACTTCCGTCATATTGGCATCCAGTATGGATGTCAACGTAGGCAACGATCCGTCTGAAGTTCTCCACTTCGTCAATACGGACACGTCTGCCACTGAGTTCAATCTCTTGATTGGAAAGTTTGACGGGCCTGACGCCAATCTGATGAAGTATGTTGGCATCGGTGACTTGACTGTCAACGAGTACGACACTGCCAGCAGCACCTTATTCGGCCATGCAAATGCACAAGGCGCTCAAGCTGTCGGAGCGGCTTCATTTCTAGACACTCCTGCTTTTGGAACCGATCCTTCAGAGATTGAGCCGTTTTCTGCGGTGGGAACGACACCCGTTTTGTTTGACAACGAGGGCGATCGCCTCCCTCAACCAGACATCCGACAAAAGCCTGGAATCGTTGCTGTTGATGGCACAAACACAACGTTTTTTGGTAAAGATATTGACGGAGATGATGATTTATTTCCTAATTTTTTCGGCACATCAGCAGCGGCTCCCCATGCTGCTGCCGTAGCAGCTCTTTTGAAGCAAAAAGACCCGACTTTGAGCCCGCAGGAGATTTATACTCTTCTGCAAACCACAGCTTTGGACATGGATGACCCTAGCACTCCAGAGTTCGACGTTGGGTTTGATCAAGCCACTGGCTTTGGCCTGATTCAAGCGGATCTTGCACTCTCAGCTCTCGTTGACCAACTCGATTCACCGGATACAACTCTCGTCGATCAACCCAGTTCTCCTGACGATGGTGGTGACATCATTATCAGGAAGGAAGACAGCGATCGCCTGATTGGCAAGCGAGGCCATAATCTTTTGCGAGGGCAGCGAGATGATGATCGACTCATCGGCAAGCAGGGACGAGATATTCTGCTCGGAGGAGCTGGTGATGACCAGATGCACGGTCGAGGCGGTAGAGACTTTCTGGTTGGTGGAGATGGTCAAGACTACTTGGTTGGCAACAAAGGGCGCGATGTCCTCAGCGGAGGAAGCGGCAGGGATGTGTTGAGGGGCGGTCTCGGCTTTGATACGTTGGCCGGTGACAGGGGTCGCGACATTTTCGAGTTGCAACTGAGAGGTCGAAGCGATGTGATTCTCGATTTTCAAGACGGACGCGATCGCCTGATGCTGCCATCGAGACTTTCATTCGGCGACCTCAGCATTCTCAATCGAGGTAATGGCACCGTAATCCAAGTTGATGGAACGAGGAGGATGATCCTTCAACATCTAGACAGTAACCTTATTTCTGAGGCAGACATCGTAGGATAAATAGTCATTAGATATGTAACGTTCCATGAGAAATTGCATTAAACAGCTTTTAATTTTGTAGCATTGAATACAGAATTCAATGCGAAAGCATTTTTTCGATTCTCCGCTATTCCCATTTCAGCCCTTTAACGTGAGGTGGAAATCTATCATGTCATTTGCAGCTACTTATCCCAACTGCCCCATCAAGCCACCGCAGCAAGATAGAGCGGAGCGACCTACTTGGAACGCAGACGCTACTCCTGTTTTGGGCAATGGTTCTGAACTGTTGTGGGTGAAGTTGCGTCATCTCCCTAGCCCCAACAGCTTCGATGAAGCGATGCTGTTGTGCCAAGAATCTGCTGATAGTTGGGTGGCTTGGGCTCCGGAGCATGGTGAAGTGCATCTCCACCGACGCGACTTTTATTGCGATCGGATGTGACACAAGTTCGTTTGGGTGTTCTTTCTCTCATGCTGTTTTCCACTTTCTGGCAAATCTAGTACTCAGGCATGAAGCGCCTTAGCCTGTAGATTGGCAAGCTAGAGGGTGGGTGGTTTGAGAGAGAATTGAACATGGGATCAGAACAGCAGCGATCGCACACACGACGCAAAATCAGCAATGGCGATCGCCTCTTACGCTGGGGCAGCATTGTTTTACTCGTGGCGGTGTTGAGCAGTTCAGTAGGAGCGCTTCAGGCTCAGGAAGGCGACAGTTCTGCTGACATTCCTGTTTCCACTTCCAGCCCCGCCCCTGATCCCTCATCTGCCGAAGAAGCAGGAGTATTTTTTGCCGATGTGCTGGTGAGGGGAAACGCGGTCTTTCAAGTTGGTAGCCTATCTGACCTCAGCGCTTCTGAGCGAGCGGAAATCATTAGCCGTCGCATTGCCGGGTTGATCAGTCAAAAAGACGCGATTGACCCCGTCACTATTCAGATGGATTCGCAGCGAAATGTAGCGCTGCTCCAGGTCAACAACCGCGTGTTAATGACCGTAACTCAGCAAGATGCTCTCGACTTTAATGCCACGCTCGAAGAGTTGGCTCAACAGCGGGCCGATGCCCTCAATGAGGCTTTTGATCAGCCGAGCTTGGCGGTTGATGTCGTACAGCGGCTCAATGGCACTATTCGAACGCTGAGTCGCGACACCATTGGCTTGCTGCCGTCGCTGTTGGGAGTTCTCGTCATCGCTTTCATCACTTGGTTGATGGCTATACTTGTTCGGCGGCTAGGACTGCTGTGGGCTGAGCAAACAGAGGGCGATCGCGGCACCGAAATATTGATTGGCCGCTTGTGCTATGGTGCTGTCTGGGGATTAGGCACTATTGTGTCTTTGGGTGTGTTGGGCTTAAATTTCGGAACGCTATTGGGCACGTTGGGCCTCACAAGTGTTGCTATTGGTTTTAGCCTTAAAGATGTGTTGAGCAACTACATATCTGGAGTCATTTTGCTGGCGGCTCGTCCATTTCGAATTCAAGACCAGGTGGTGATTGGTGAGTATGAAGGCACGGTGACTCAAATTCAGCTCCGAGCCACGACGATGCGCACGTACGACGGACGACTCGTGTATATTCCCAACCAAAAAGTATTTCAGAGCAGCATCATCAACAATACGGCCTCTCCAGTTCGGCAAAGTTCGGTGATAGTAGGCATCGACTATGACGCTGATTTGACCACGGCCTGTCAAGTGATCTCCGAGGTGCTGGGTCACATAGATGCCATCGAACCTGAGCCTCCTCCGGTCGTTCTGGTGCGTGAGTTAGCCGCCAGCACGGTCAACTTAGAAGTTCGATTTTGGGTCAATTCGCGACGGCGGTCTTTTTTGCAGGTGTCTTCGGCTGCGGCTCAAGCTGTCAAGGAACAGCTTCAGTCTGAGGGGATCGAAATGCCGACTGAGATCTATACGCTTACGTTTCGAGATATGCCTGAAATTCTGGATGGAAAGCTTCCTTCTGATGTTGTGTTTACCGAGGAGTAAGCACTCAGGCAAATTTGTAGTCATCGGCAGGACACTCCACGCTTCCTCTTGTGCCGTATCTCGCTATCCTTTAAGAAAGTAGGGAATAAGCAGCTCTTTGACTCAAATTGACGAACAACCGAATCAGCCTAGTTTTTTCCACAGCGACAAACCTAATCAAAGCAGAATCATCTATGAAAACACTTCAATTCATCAACGGCGACTCGATGCCTATCTTAGGGTTGGGCACCTGGAAATCTGCTCCTGGCGATGTGTACGAAGCGGTCAAAGCGGCAATCCGATCGGGGTATCGCCATATCGACTGCGCCTATATTTACGGCAACGAGGCTGAAGTCGGTCGTGCCCTGAGCGAATCGTTTCAAGAGGGTATTGTCGCTCGCGAGCAGATGTGGATCACGTCCAAGTTGTGGAACGATTCTCATTCACCTGAACATGTACAACCAGCTTTGGAAGAAACGTTGTCTAACCTGCAACTCGACTACCTTGATTTGTACCTGATCCACTGGCCCGTCGCGTTAAAAAAAGGTGCTGGACTGCCTAAGTCTCCAGACGATATGATTTCTCTTGAAGAACTCCCTATATCAAAAACCTGGTCTGCAATGGAACCCCTCATGGAGCAAGGACTCTGTCGGCATATCGGTGTCAGCAACTTTAGTATTGCGAAGCTGCAAAGCCTTCTTGATGAGGCTCGAGTGAAACCAGAACTGAATCAGATTGAGCTACATCCCTACTTGCAGCAAACGGACATGTTGCAATTTTGCAGGGAGGCCGGAGTTCATCTAACTGCCTATTCTCCACTCGGCTCAAAGGATCGGCCCGAAGGCCTGAAGGTAAAAGATGAGCCAATTTTGCTGGAAGAACCGACTATTGTGGCGATCGCCAAACAGTACGATATCACTCCTGCTCAGGTACTAATCAGCTGGGCTATTCATCGAGGAACGGCAGTGATTCCCAAATCGGTCAATCCCGAGCGAATTAAAGAAAATCTTGCGGCGGCGGATGTGCCTCTGACTGAAGAAGACATGGGGGCGATCGCCAGTCTAGATATGCATCGTCGCTATCTTGATGGTAGTTTTTGGGCCGTTGAAGGGAGTTCATATTCAATTGCCAGTCTCTGGGACGCATAACGAGCGGCTGATCGATTTATATGTCTGATTATATGTCTGAATGAATCGGTGTTGTATCAGGGCGCGGTATCACTGTGCCCTGTTTGGTGATTCACATACTTTAGTCATTTGAGGGAGCGATAAGCTCAGAACCCTCTTGTCTTGCATTATTGACAGCGCGATCGACACGGTGCATTTTTAAAAGATCGAGTGGAGCCGATTTCAGCGTAGCGTAGGCGGCATCTGGACTAGCCTTTAACCACGTTGCGCGATCGCCCTCTGAGATGATGACGGGCATTCGGTGGTGAACCGACCGTGTCACTTCGTTCGCAACCGTTGTGATTACGGTGCAAGTTAATAGCTCCTCTCTCCAAATCTCAAACAACCCTGCTAAGGTCAAAATTCTGCCATTTTTGGGTGAGAAATAATAAGGCAGCTTGGATGATCCGTTCCGTTGCCATTCATAGTAACCATTAATCGGAATCAAGCACCGTCTAGATTTGAATGCTCCTTTAAACGAAGGCTTTTCTCTAATAGTTTCGGCTCTGGCATTAAACGTTTTGAATCCAAAAGACTCGTCCTTTGCCCAGTGCGGCAGTAATCCCCACTTTGCAATTTGAAGCCAACGCTTACTTTCAAATTGGCAGGCGATCGGCAAAGGTTGTGATGGAGGAATATTATAGGATGTCTGATAAACCTCTGTAGCCATAGGATCAAGCGTCGCATCAACAGCCACAGCAATATCTTCTAAGGGGGAATAGCAAACAATTCGACCGCACATAACTCACATTTTCCTTGTGGTTTTTTCCACTCGCGAGGTTGTTCAAAGTCTAAGTCAGAATAAACCTTTTGATCGATTACTTCTTACAGGGATGCTATTTTATTCTAGCTATAAAAGCTAAACTGTTCTAGAAAATAGAAATGAAAAAAAATTAAAAAAAGATGATTAGAAATATTCCACATTTCCAAGAAGAAAATCGGATTAATCAGCTTGGATTAATGCCAGCAGAAACATACGGAATATGCTTAGACTATGTTGTAATTACTTGCGTCGATATTGTCTTTTTGTATCACGATAGGCTTCTTGTTGGAAAGCGAAATACCTATCCTAGAAAAGGCTGGTGGATCATCGGCGGAAGAATGCACGCTGGAGAGTCACCCTTAAATGCTGTTTCTAGAAAAGCTAATCAAGAAGCCAATATACGAGCGGATCCATCTCGTTTCATTTTCATCAACGCTTACTCAACTTGTTTTTCCACTCGACAACAGGAGCCACGTCAACACGGCCTACACAGTGTCAATCTCACTTATACGCTTAAGCTAACTAACGATGAGGCTGATAGTCTGCGACTCACTTCTTCTGAGTATGATGAATGGACATGGATTGACTTGGATGCTCTTCGCCAACGTTTAGAGTTGGATAATGAGTTAGATCAAGCTCTATTGGCGATCGCCCAAGATGCCGTTTCCAGTGTCTAGGGCGATCGATTGAGCTAGTTGAGAAGCTCTCACCAAAACGATCAATGGCCGTTTCTCCAGCCAAAATGTCTCTAGTGAATCGAATGTAGAATCTCCCAAAAGCTATTTTTCGGTTTTGGGAGCAATTAAAGAGAGAAAGAGCGTTGCAACTGCTTACTCTTTCTCGCTGCTAGGATAGAGTAACGGTAGATGCCGATTGAACGCTGAAAGCCTTCTGTTCGGGACGTTTTGCTGCTGTTTGTTCAGTGACATGTAGTGGCATATATTCCCCTCCCATGCCCCTTAATTTTCTGTTTATGTCGATTCAACCTATTCTTCCTGCCAGTCAGCTATCCGCTGTTGTTAGCGAACCGACAACACTGACAAACTGCGATCGCGAACTGATTCACATTCCTGGCTCGATTCAACCTCACGGAGCCTTAATCACACTAGAACCTGAAACCTTGCGAATTCTGCAAGTAAGCCAGAATATTAATGCTGTTTTTGGGATTGCCGCTACAGACTTAATCAACCAACTCCTCAGCGACTTGCTATCCAAACGTCAAATCGAGCAGATCACCTCAGCTATTGGCTGCCCTGAAAAGCATGATGAGCCACCCATCTTTCTTACGCTGCCGATCGAGGAAACCTTAAGTGAAAGAGCCTCAAATAAAAGTTCTGACCATGTAAATTCGCAAGAATGGCTAGGATTGGTGCGAGTTCAGCCAGATGTGGTCATTATAGAACTCAGTCCCCAAACCATCGACGAAACCCTATCGGTCGAGCTATATGACGTTTTAAATCGGGCGCTGCAAAAGTTTCACCAGGCGACAACCCTCAGTCAACTAACCCAAGATATTGTTGAAATCGTTAGGGAACTGACAGACTTCGACCGAGTGATGGTCTATCAGTTCGCCTCCGACGACAGCGGTTGTGTGGTGGCAGAAGACATCAATCCTGGGCTAGACAGTTTTCTGAACTTACACTATCCTGCTTCTGATATTCCTGTCCAAGCGCGTCAGCTCTATACCCGAAACTGGCTGCGGGTCATTCCCGATGCAGCTTATCAGCCCGTACCTCTGATTCCCGAAATGAATCCGCTGACCCAATCGCCTCTTGACCTCAGCGCGGTGGAGATTCGTAGTGTCTCGCCTATGCACACCGAGTATCTGCAGAATATTGGAGCCAACGCATCCATGTCTGTTTCTCTGATTGTGGAGCAGGGGCTTTGGGGACTGATTGCCTGCCATCACGGAAGTCCAAAGTATCCTGACTACAAAACTCGAAAAGCCTGCGAATTGCTGGGCAAAATTGCTTCCACGGAGATATTTAACCAGCAGGTCATCGCTGAAAAGCGCTATCAAAACCAGGTTCATGCGATTCAGCGAGATATTCGCAACATGTTGTCAAGTTCTCAGACGACCCATACCGTTCGGTCTATTCTGAAGCACTATCGGCAAGAACTCTTAGAACTTGTTCAGGCCAACGGAGCCGTCATTATTTTAGACGACCATCTTACGAGCATTGGCACAACACCAGATGACGAGGACTTATCACCACTGCTAGAGTGGCTTGTTGAGCAAGGTCAAGAAGTCTACTCGACTCATGCCCTATCTCAAGAATTTGCTGCCGCTCATCGTTATCGAGATGTGGCGAGTGGGCTGTTGGCAATTTCGATTTTCCTCAATGAGACGACCTATCACATTTTGTGGTTTCGACCCGAGCAGGAGCAGCTTGTGACCTGGGCTGGTGATCCTCGCAAATTGAGTACTGAGACCGACGAAGATGGCAAACCGTATTTAACACCACGACAATCCTTTGAGCGCTGGCGAGAAAACGTTTATGAACAGGCAGTGCCGTGGCAAGCGATTGAAATTGCAGCAGCTCAGGAACTCCGAAGCACTTTGCTATTGGCAGCTTTGAAGTTTTCTCAAACGGTGCTTCAGCATGCGGCTCAGAAAGCACAAGTGGCAAATCAAGCAAAGAGTCAGTTCTTGGCGAAAATGAGTCATGAGTTGCGAACTCCCCTAAATACGATTTTGGGATTTACCCAACTCATTGACTATGCAGAAAACCTTTCACCAAAGAATCGAGAGCAGTTAGAGATTATTAATCGTAGTGGAGAGCATCTACTGGCGCTGATCAACGACGTGCTCGAAACCTCTCGGATTGAAGCCGGACAGCTCACGCTGAAGCCAGACTATTTTGATCTGCATCGGCTGATTAACTCGGTACGTGAGATGTTGGCACTACGGGCACGGGCTAAACATCTTCAGCTAGAAGCGTATCAGATGGATAGTGTGCCTCAATATGTCTATGGCGATGAAAGCAAGCTACGACAGATCTTGATCAACCTGCTTAGCAATGCTGTCAAGTTTACTGAGCAGGGTAAGATCACGCTTCGAGTCGGCTGCGTCTATCGTGATGCTTTGCCCCATTTAACCTCCAACCAAGTTCAGCTAGAGTTTCAGGTGATCGACACAGGTTTAGGCATTGAGCAAACTCAGCTCGATTCCATCTTTGAACCCTTTCGTCAAACTCCAACGGGTCGTCAGGCTCACGAAGGAACCGGACTTGGCCTTTGGATTAGTCAGCAATACGCTTGTCTGATGGGGGGAGAGCTGAATGTGCAGTCTCAACTTGGAATCGGATCAACTTTTAGTGGTTCAGTGCGACTGGCGCTCGCCACTGAGGCTGATGTCACCCCGTTGCATTCTCAGCAACGAGTCGTGGGACTTGAGCCAGGGCAGACTAACTGGCGCATTCTTGTGGTTGAGGATGTAGAGGAAAATCGGCGGCTACTGGTGTCTCTTTTGACTACGATTGGATTTGAGGTGTGCTCTGTCGATAATGGACGTGAAGCCGTTCAGTCTTGGCGGCAGTGGAACCCCCACTGCATCTGGATGGATGTGTATATGCCCTATGTCGATGGGTATGAGGCTGCACAGCAGATCCGATCTGACCAAACCCCTGACACTCGTCCTGTGATTATTGCTCTGACAGCGTCTGTGCTGGATAACAAAAAAGATGAGCTACTGGCTGCGGGGTTTGATGATTTCGTGCATAAGCCTTTTCACGTCAATGACATCTTTAATAAGCTGGCTCAGCACTTGGAGGTTCGCTATCGCTATGCTGACAAACCTTTTTACTCCGCTGCTCGTGCAGAGGATGCGGCTTCACCCATAACGGATCGTGCTTTACTAGGAGAAGAGGAACTGCGATCGCACCTCCTAACTTTACCTCAAGCTTGGCGCTCCACATTTTACCAGGCTGCTCGTAGTGCCCGAGAGGAACCGCTACAGCAGTTGATTCGGCAGTTGCCTGAGCAAGGTGCTGAAGATGCTGTAGTGCGATCGCTCAACTATTATTTAAAGCATTTACAGTTTAATGTGTTAGCCGAACTTGTTCAGCCCGAAGACTCATTCTCTGATGGTTAACTCAACGTCTCTCTCCTCAAGCGCTATGAATGCAATCGGTGACATTCTCATTGTTGATGACAAACCTGAAAATCTGCGGCTGTTGTTTGATGCCCTGAGTCGGGAGGGCTACAGCGTTCGTCGGTTACCGAGTGGTCAACAGGCGCTGGATGTGATTCACTTTTCGCCTCCGGATCTGATTCTGCTTGATATTTTGATGCCGGGTATGGATGGCTATGAGGTTTGTCAACGGCTCAAAGCAGATTCCAAAACTGAATCTATTCCTATTATTTTTCTCAGCGCTTTGGATGAGCCTTTCGATAAAGCAAAGGCGTTTCGTGTGGGAGGAGCCGACTATGTCACAAAGCCGTTTCAGATCGCTGAAGTTTTAGCCCGTATTGAGCACCAGCTATCAATTCAACGCTTGCAAAAGTCAATGCAGGAGCATTTGCAACAACTGGCGATCGCCAATCAAGAGCTAGAAATGTTTACATCGGTAGCCGCTCATGATTTGAAGAGGCCCTTGCGAGGAATTCACGGGCTCGCGCAGATTCTCATTGATGAGTATGGAAAGCAATTGGACGATGAGGGAGTTAAGTATCTCGATTTAATTCAAGACTCAGTGTTAGACCTCGACGAGTTGTTAGATTCTCTCAAGACCTACAGCTATGCTCGTGAAGTTGAAGTCGTCATGCAGCCTGTCAGCTTGTCCGCAGTTGTCGATCGCACCATTGAGCTGCTACAGATCGAAACCCAGGAGAAAAATGCGGTCGTCGAAGTGCAGTCGGATCTTCCTCATGTCATGGGCTACAAGCCAATTTTGAAAGAAGTTGCTACTAATTTGTTAAGCAATGCTTTGAAGTATGTCGCGCCTGGAACGAAGCCGGAAATTTACATCGGAGCAGAGGTTCATGGCGATCGCGTCCGTTGGTTTTTTGAAGATAATGGTATTGGCATTCAGCCCCAGCACCACAATGACATCTTTCAACCCTTTAGACGCTTGCATGGTCGCGGTGCTTATACAGGTTCAGGGTTAGGTCTGGCGATCGTGCAACGTTGTGTCACTCGACTGGGAGGAACCTGCGGCATCAAGTCGAGTCAGCATGGGAGTCAGTTTTGGGTAGACCTCTCTGCCGGAACCCTATTTCATGAACTGCGCTGAGAATCACTTTTCTTTTCCGGTGAAAATCCGTTGGGAATTGTAAATCGGTCATGTGTATAGCAATAGTCGTAGCCCGCCATGCGTCCTACTGCGGAGAGGCGATCGGCGTTGACTCGATGACGCTCATCGACTAGCTCATCTCGAATGAACAGATGCACCACCTGACCGATGACAATACTAAACTCGCCTATGGGAACGATTTGGAGAGTTTTGCACTCAAAAGCGACAGGAGACTCTGCTACCCTGGGAGGACGAACCACCTTGCTAGGTGCAGTGCTCAAGTCGAGATAGTCAAATTCTGACTCACTGTAGGGAATCGGCTCAGCCGCTTCGGCAACTTGTTGAATATAAGATTCGACAGCTAGATTGATCACATATTCGCCCATTCCCCCTTCGCTGACAGGACGTACGTTTCGCAGTGTATCCTTGTCTGTCTTGTTAGGCTTTTTGCTAACGCTAAACATCAAGGCCAACGGAGAGTGTCCCACTGCATTGAAGTATGAAAACGGCGCTAAATTGACGACTCCTTGGGGAGACAGACTGGAGACAAAGGCGATGGGTCGGGGCACAACACTGCCAATCAACAGTTTGTAGCGATCGCCTGATGCAAGAGATTCTGGATCGATTTCCATATCACGCTTTTGAATGTCTAACTTCTCAAACTATACAGGCACCGCATAGCGATGCCTGTATAGGATTATCCCAGCGGAGGGATCGAGCTAAAAACCCAGGCTAGATCTGGTGTAAATACATTCAGCCCACTGGATGAGCGATGACATGGAAGAATCAACTTTGA
>CAKZMO010000662.1 GCA_937128595.1 uncultured cyanobacterium
GGGACTTTGACTTCACCAATAGAGTCTTTTTCAGTACGGAATTCTTCAGACATGCAGGTTACTCCTTAAGTCAGGCCTTATGCTTGGCCGTGAGAGATACAAACAAAATTTTACGCCCGTAGAATCAAAATAGACGTTACAGTCGATATTGTAACGCCCATTTAACTTGATTTGCAGTGTTATCGCAGTGGGATGTGGGTTACTTGGCAGCTGCGTACAGCTCGCCAACCTTGGCCCAGTTGATCACATTGAAGAACGCAGCCACGTAATCCGGGCGGCGGTTCTGGTAGTGCAGGTAGTAGGCGTGTTCCCAGACATCCAAGCCGACAATTGGGGTCTTACCCTCCATCAGCGGGGTATCCTGGTTCGGCGTAGAGGTGATGCTCAGTGCGCCACCATCTTCGACGACCAGCCACGCCCAGCCGGAACCAAATTGACCCGTTGCAGCCTTGGTGAACTGTTCTTTGAAGCCATCCAGGCTACCGAATGCGTTATTGATGGCGTCGGCCAGTTCGCCGCTGGGTTCGCCACCGTCAGCACTCAGGATTTCCCAGAACAAGCTGTGGTTAGCGAAGCCGCCACCGTTATTGCGGACGGCAGTGCGCTTGTCCTCCGGGATGGCGTCCAAGTTACCCAGGATTTCCTCGATGGACTTATCAGCGAATTCAGTGCCTTCCAGGGCAGCGTTCAGCTTTTTGGTATAACCCGCATGGTGCTTGTCATGATGGATTTCCATCGTGCGGGCGTCAAAGTGTGGTTCCAGTGCGTCAAATGCGTAGGGGAGCGCAGGAAGTTCAAATGCCATTAGCTTCTCTCCTCGGAGATGTTTGTGTAATTAAAACCTTCAACTTGCAGTGTATATCTGGGTCATAAGAATAATCTAAGATGCACTCGTATCATCTATGAGAGTCAGCTTAATATCACCTGCATATATGGGACTTTTGCCATCGTCGTACTGCTGCTAACATGATGCCTTCATCACAGATTGGGAATAGTTATGGGCGAGACACAGCGGGTAACAGCAGCAGCGGATAATCAATCAACCCAGGCATATTTCGTCTTAGGGATGGGTGTGCTTGCGGTTTCGTTAGCGGCGATTTTGATCCGCATGGCACAAGATGAAACCATGCCATCCATCGTCATTGCTGGTGGACGGTTGTTAATCGCTGCTTTGGTACTTACGCCTGCACTACTACGCCGCCCTCAATATGTTCAGCAGATCCGCCAACTCAATCGGCGTGATTTTGTCTTGGCGATGGTGTCCGGTTTTTTTCTGGCGATGCATTTTGCCTCGTGGGTCACGTCTCTGGAGTATACAACCGTCTTAATCAGTGTGGTGTTAGTCGTCACCACGCCAATCTGGGTGGGATTGTTAGAGGTGTTTTTTCTCAATGCCCGGTTATCACGGGCGATCATTATCGGTTTGGTGATCGCGCTTGTGGGTGGATTAATCATCGGTCTATCCGGCTATGTGAATGATGCAGTCAATAGTAACGATCAAATTATTGGTGCTGCGCTTTCGCTCATTGGTGCATTGACGGTATCTGTTTATCTGGTGATTGGGCGTAAGTTGCGCAAACAACTCGCATTGACGCCTTATGTGTGGCTGGTCTATAGCTGTGCGGCGGCGGTCATAGCCGTGATTATTTTATTCAGCGGTGAGTCAGTCGTTGGTTATAGTATTGATGGCTACCTGTGGGTATTGGCACTCGGTTTAATCCCGCAGTTGATCGGTCATTCATCACTGAATTACGCGCTGGCCTATTTGCCTGCTACTTATGTCAGTATGGCCACACAACTCGAACCGCTGATGAGCGCATTAATCGCTTACTTTGTCTTTACGGAGATCCCAACCGAAGGGCAGATCGTCGGTGGCTTGATTATCATGGTCGGTGTGACCCTGGCGACATTCGCCCAGCGAGATACAGGGTAGACCGATGGCTCAATGGCGATTTCGTGTTGTATCGGTTTTATGGTTACTGGTGCTAAGTGGCTATATCCTGGCCGGAGTAGAGGATGTGCCCTTCCACGGTGATGAATCGACAACGATATGGATGAGTAAGGACTATGCCTATCTGTTTATCACAGATGAGCTTGAGCGTGTACGTTATAACGAACCGCCAATTGACGCAGCGGAACAACAACTGCGCCTGATCACGGGTTCACTGACGAAGTACCTGATGGGGTTTTCCTGGCAGGTCAACGGTTATGATATTGCAGACATCAACGAGCAGTGGCACTGGGGCTTTGATTTTGATTGGAATGTGACAAACGGCCACATGCCAGGTGATGATCTGCTCAGGGCTGGGCGGTGGTACTCTGCGTTAATGTTGGCTGCCGGAGTATGGGTGATCTTTCTGATTGGTCTGCGTGCTGGTGGATCTGTTGCGGCATTCGCGGCCAGCTTTTTTTATGCGATCAACCCAGCGTTGCTGGTCAATGGGCGCCGCGCCATGTTTGAAGGCGGCTTGATCCTATTTTTGTTGCTCACCGTGTTGTTGGGTTTGTATTTTCTGCGCCATCGAACGTGGATGGTGAGTGTAGCCCTGGGTATCGTGGCTGGATTGGCTCTATCAGCCAAACACTCTGCGGTGTTTACTCTAGCTTTGGTGTTGACTGTGTGCCTGCTGCTGGTCTTCTTTGAAAACAGACAGTCGCTGCAAAA
>CAKZMO010000663.1 GCA_937128595.1 uncultured cyanobacterium
GCGCATCGCCTGGAGCGACCCCATTCCCACCGGGCGCAATGGCGAATTCATCAGCATCATGACCCGCAAGCACACCTTCTCCTAACGGTTATGCCCTCTTGTCCACTGGCTTTCTGGGGTCAGTGGACAAGTCAGTCTCGCCAATCAATTGCGGACTAGCTTTATGGAGCGGTGCGTTACGGCTGCGCCTAACTGCACCCTACTGGATCAACACAGCTAAAAAGGTAGATTAGAGAAATCCGAGGGTCCTTGCATCGCTTGAATTATGCTAGAAATCTATTGCACGATTTTAGCTGTGTCGATCCACTACTGATACGACACAGCTAAAATCGTGCTTTAGGTAGGTTGGTGTTGAACGGAGTGAAACCCAACGACAGAAAATGTTTTGTTGGGTTTCGTTCCTCAACCACAACCTACAACTTTAGAGATGTCGTACCAGTAGGATGTCGTTAGACAAAGCCGTAATGCACTATCGGCTAAGGATCTGATACGTTACGTCAACGAATCCTACTGGATCATCCAGGCTATCGACTTGCCTGGTGAAACAAGATTAGTCCCTCTTAGGGCCAGCCATTCAGGTCGTTTCAGAATAGGTGTTAATCGCTCATTTATTTAGCCCAATCTTGCGACTTCGATAATCAACAAAGAGCTTCACGATAAGCTTTATGAACAAATTGTAGGGATAGCCTGGGCGATCGCCTCCATCGTTAACCCTCGTAGCCACAGCTACATTCGAGTTGAGCTAAGTTTAGTAGCGTTCATAAAGATGTTCATAAAGATAAGGTTACGATAAGTTGAGAAACCTTCTTTGTCTTGTCTTAATCAAAAGCAAAAAAAGGAAGTCAATCTCGACTCCGTCGCCTGTGCACGAATGATGTAGACCACATTGTCTCGACAGAAAGTTCTGAATTGCAGCATGTGTAAATGTCACCGAGGAGAACCATGAGTCAGTTTCGTCGTCTAACCCCTTCATCTCAGCTTTGGATGCCTCGTCGTCGCTTCCTCAAATATGGGGCGATCGCTGCTGGTACGGGTATTCTCTCCGCTTGTTCTGGAGAGCAGTCTACTGAGACTGCCTCAGATACTGAAGCAGAGGCTCCTGCTGAATCCTCTAGTGCATCTTCTTCGGGAGAACTGCAAGCTGTAACCTATGGCACTAACTGGTACGCCCAAGCCGAGCATGGTGGTTTCTACCAGGCGGTTGCAACGGGTATCTACGAAGATCACGGTTTGGATGTCACCATCAAAATGGGTGGCCCTCAGGTCAACGGCACTCAGTTGCTGATGGGAGGCGCAGTTGACTTTTTCATGGGCTACACTGCTGATGCGATCGCAGCCGTTGAAGAAGAGATTCCGAAGGTCACTGTTGCTGCGAGCTTTCAGAAAGATCCGCAAATTATTCTGGCTCACCCCGACACAAATGTTGAATCTCTAGAAGATTTGCAAGGGCGTCCGATCTTTATCTCTTCGGCAGCAAACGTCACCTACTGGCCGTTTCTCGCCGCAAAATATGGCTTCACTGAAGACATGAAGCGTCCTTACAACTTCAACATGGGGCCATTTCTTGCGGATAAACAGGCAGCTCAGCAAGGTTATCTCAGTTCTGAACCGCTGAAGATTCAGAAGGAAGGCGGGTTTGAGCCTGTTGTGTTCTTGTTGGCAGACTATGGTTATGAGCCTTATTCCACAACTATCGAAACCCGCCAAGAGCTACTTGAGCAAGATCCAGACCTTGTTCAGCGTTTTGTCGATGCATCGATCAAAGGCTGGTACAGCTATTTTGAGAATCCCGAAGCGGGTAATGAACTGATCAAGCAAGACAATCCCGAAATGACGGATGAGCAGCTTGCCTACGGTCTTGAGAAAATGCTGGAGTATGGCATCGTTATGTCGGGAGATGCGGAAACTGACGGGATCGGAGCAATGTCTGACGAGCGCTGGAAATCTTTCTTTGACACCATGGTGGAGGCGGGTATCTACAGTTCTGATACCGATTACACTCAGGCTTACACCTTGGATTTTGTCAACAAGGGTGCTGACGCTTATAAATCGTGAGGAAACAATCTTCCTCGCCCCTAGTACTATTTCCTAAACACATTACAGGGCTACGGTTATAGCTCATGACTTCTTCGGCGATCGCCCTTTCTCATATCAGCAAAGTCTATGCCAACGGCACGGTGGCGCTTCAAGACCTGACGCTCGACATTTGCGAGTCAGAGTTTGTCAGCTTGTTAGGGCCGTCGGGCTGTGGCAAAAGCACCGTGCTGCGGCTCATTTCAGGATTGGTCGCGATGACGACAGGCCATATTGAATGGTCGAACCATAATCCGAAGCGGGATCTGGCCTATGTGTTTCAAGAACCGTCGCTAATGCCTTGGGCGACCGTCTGGGACAACGTCTACTTGCCGCTAAAGCTGCGGGGAATGCGCAAACGGGCGGCAGGTGCCCGAGTTGATGAGGCGATCGCCCTTGTTCATTTACAGGGGTTCGAGCATGCCTATCCACGAGAACTATCCGGCGGCATGAAAATGCGAGTGTCGATCGCACGAGCCCTCGTCACCGAACCAGAAATTTTGCTGATGGACGAACCGTTTGGGGCGCTAGACGAAATGACACGTAGCCAGCTCAACAGCGATTTGCTGGAGCTATGGCAAGCAAGGCGCTGGACGGTCATCTTCGTCACTCACAACATCTACGAGGCCGTGTACTTGTCAAATCGGGTGGTCGTGATGGCGGCTCGTCCGGGGCGCGTCATTGCTGATGTGCCGATTACTGCACCCTATCCCCGAACCCAAGACTTCCGCACATCCAGTGCTTACACCCAGTTCTGTCGCCAGCTTTCAGAGGAGCTTTTTCAAGCCAGCCAAAGCGCAGTCCCTAACTCCGAAACCGACGCGGCTGATTCTGACAGTTCGAGGCAAGATCCTGTGATGTATCAATAAGAAGTTGATTGCAAAAAACAAGTCATCAAACAATACCGATCGCACCAAGTGTGTACTTTCTCCTACTTTTTAGGATTTATAGCAATGCGCAGATAGGTTAGGACAGATATTGATGGAGAAGCCGCGCACCGCGCGGCTTCTCCATCAGCTATTGGTTTTATATCAGCGCGTAGCACTGTACTTAGGTGCCTTTGTACATAATTTGTAGGGCAATTTAACGCACTATTTGATCTACAGTTGCGTCTTGATTTAAGAGCTGCACAGAAAGATAAAACATACTTTTATTATTTTAGTCATATCCTCAGCGTCTATAGAAAGATAGAGATAATTGCTTGATTTTTAAAAGCTTGATTCTATCTTTTGGATTTAAGCTACATGATTTCTTAATCGTTGGAAGACTTGGAAATTCTTAACTTCAGGCAAGCCTTGTAAACTAAATTATTGCGAAAATTGAAGAGAGAGCTTAGGGCTTTTGTGATATTGATGCACAATGTTACATGCTCTGAAAGGCTCGTCCGAAAACGATGCTGGCGATCGTGGTCATCTCACTGATGCGTTTCTCGTTAAGTCTTCTTGCAAAGCTCTTTTAGTCAAAAACAACCTGAGCTTCAATATGAATATAGCTAGTTGATAGCTCCGAGGCATTTTAGATGTTCTTACTTTCCTAAATTAAACAGAACAGTCCTGATAATTTTTCTTCAAGGCTTGCTCTGTTGTAAGAGAGGGGAGTCTTGCGATGAGCAATGCTCGGCGATGAGTTTTTGGGCCTGCGAATTGAGTCTACTGCCCAACATTCATTTCAACACATCTCAAGGCACAGTAAGAAGACTAAGCAAATTGACAGGATGGGTCATTTGCCGAAGTTGTGGAGCTAGAACTGCATCGTTATTTCAATACGTATTTAACCATGAATTTTTATTCGCAACTGACTCGATTGATCTTTGATTTCTATCGCGAAGATCCCGCCGAACTGACTCGTCTGCAAGGTTTGAAAAGCAGTAAGCTCGCCCGTCGTTGGGGAGTCTTTCGCATCAACTGCCGTGATACTCAAACGGCGAGCGACATCATTGAGGCCGTCGATTTGCTTCGACAGCCGATTTCTCAGTTGCGTCTCGCCCAAGATATTCGAGTGATGGTACGAGGAAAAGCGATCGCTACCTTCCCTGTGACGGTCATGCAGGTTGACCAAGAATCATTTGGCAGACAACAGCTTTAGGGTGTTTCTGCGCGAAGCGAAAACCTCGCTTCGACAAACGCCTGATAGTCCTTGCTGGATGTCAGGCGTTTTTTTGCGTTTGCTGCTGGCAGTGAAGAGGGTTGCTCAGTTGATTTAGCTTCTTCAGGCGAAGTGTTTCAAACGATCGCGCGATTGCGCACCAGTTCTTGCTGCTCGATATAGTCGCGGATGGCTTGAATTTGCCAATCATTTGGACTGCTTGCTGGGCGAACTTGCTTGAGCCAGTTGAGCGCTTGCCAGAGTGGCAGGTTTTGGTAGCAGCACAAATAGGCAATACAGATGCTGGGCGATCGCTCAATGCCTGCAAGGCAATGAACAAAAATAGGCTCAGACTTATCAATGCTCCGATGGATAAAGCGCACTGCTTCGCCAATTTGTCGGGCGGTGGGTCGGGCGGTGTAATGGCTGTCGGGTAGCACATAGCGCAAACAGCGAAACTGTTCTTGAATCTCGCTAGGCCATGCTCCTTCTGTCTCAGCACACAGAGCCAACACCGTGCGAATTCCAGCTTGGTGCAATGCTTGTCTATCATTTGCGCGAGGCAGACGCCCAACAGCGAGCTGTCCGGGTAAGACCCAATCGACTGAGAACCGAGAAAGACCGCTACCGTTACGTGATCCAGAATGAAAAGTCGGCCGATCAGACGAGGCAAAACGGCGAAAAAAGTTGTGAATCATGGTCTCAGAGCAAGCCCCCCGAATTTTATATCTATCATCATTCGGTCTAGTTTTATCTTCGTCAGAAATGTTTTCAAAACAGCACGTATCGAGGTTCCTGTGATGATTCAGCGATAGTCTATAGGCAATCTCAATTGATTGCTGAGAGGAGGGGTGGGCGCAGCCTGCCCTTCCTCTCACTTAGCAGTTCACAAGCGATTTAGTATCGCTACAGTCAAACAAATAATAGGTAAATGAATATCTAGTCTTTGTTAGGCTAGTCAAATTTTTCTCAACTCGTGTGAAGCCGTCATGCCAGTTCTTTCTTTGTCAGTCAATTTCAGCAGCTAGATGTCTGTCTTTGTACTCAGTTACAGTACGCACCAGGATCTCGATTGGATTCAAATCCTTTGCACTCATTTCCGCAAGTCATTGTGAAAGTGAGTAACAATGATTCGTTTAGAGTGTCGGGACGGATTGCCCATCTGGACAAGCTTCTGGTTCACTCGTAAATTAACTACGGATTGAGTAGCATCGTTAACAATAATTGCCACAAAGCGAGCCAACATCAACCCTATCCAGTTCGAACACTGAACCACCTCCGTTTATTCCTCAGAAAAAAGGAGATGCAGGATCAATAGGATGTCGAGAAATTATCCTGATTGCAGTCAAATTGGACGCAAATAGTTTTGATAGTTCTTCGGACCTTGGAGCGAGCTGGGCAAGAGGCTTTCTCCGCTAGAGCTAAAACAATCGAGACTTAGACGGAGAAGGGGACAAGTGCGATGAATCAAGAGTTTGTTAAAGGGTTGAATCAACGCAGACAAACTATGTCGGCACGGCTGACCTGTCGGCTTTTCCCTCAACGGTTTCGCCATCGGATGGTTATTCGTCGAGCAGGAATGGGTCTGGCTGGAGGAATGGTTGCTTTAGGCTGGGCTAGTTTTGAATACGCAAACGCGACTGAGCTATCTAGGGAATCTGAAACCGTCACTCATCTCTTCAGCCAAGCTGATGTGCAAGAACCTGCTTATCTGAGTCAACATGGCCCCCATGCAGTCCCTGATACTTTTCCTCATGTTGAAGAGCCGATCGAAGTCGAATCTATTGAGCTTGATATCGATGGCGGGCCGTATCACAGAGAATCCAGAGAGCTGAATCGCACCGACGTGATAGATTCTCGTCCGCCCGTATCTGTCAATACTTATGTGCTGGGTGTGGGCGATCGCCTCCAAATTGATGTGTTTGACTCTCCAGAATACAGTGGCGAGTTTCAGGTCTTGGCTGACGGTTCTGTGCGGCTGCCATTCGCGGGCGGACTCCAAGTACGAGGATTGACCATCGATCAGGCTACGGCTCTTGTTTCTCAGCGCTATTCATCGATTCTTCGTCGTCCTATTGTGTCAATGCAGCTGTTGGACGCTCGCCCGATCACCCTTGCTTTGGTGGGAGAAGTCAACAGTCCTGGAGCCTATACCGTTGCGCTAGAAGACCTCGAAGGTCAGCCCACCGTCACGAAGGCAATTCAACTCGCGGGTGGCATCACGCCCTTCGCAGATATTCGTCAGATTCAGGTGCAGCGTGTCAATCCCCTATTGCGTCAGCCTGGTCAAGTGTTTACCGTCAACTTACTGGATCTGCTTCGAGAAGCAGACTTAGGTCAAGATGTTGCTCTTCAGGATGGCGATCGCATCATCGTTCCAGAAGCAACCGAGCTGGACTATGACGAAATCTCAGACGTGTCAGATGCCAACTTTTCTCCTGGGGTGATGACTGTTAGTGTCATTGGCTCAGTCGATTTTCCTGGAGAGGTGGAAGTGATGCCCAACGCTCCGTTAAACGAGGCTTTGATTGCGGCGGGAGGTTTTGATGAGGAAGCGCGTCGCCGCAAGGTAGAACTGATCCGTCTCAACGCCAATGGAACGGTCTCTCGCGAAACGTTTGAGGTCGAGTTGGAAGACGATATTAATCCCGTGACGAATCCACCGCTGCGGCCTAACGACACCGTGATTGTCGAGCGATCGCGCTTTGTTCGAGTCACAGATGCAATCGGGCGAGTGCTGTTGCCAGTGACAGGTTTGTTTAGGCTCTTGGGTCTGTAGCTTCTGGAATCTCAGTTTTTGAAGCTCTTATGCTAAACCCACGGATCGTCGTCAATGGAGCGATTCCCTTCAGATGCTGGAGGCGTTGAATTCGGATGTGATGCATCCTCAGAGGAAACGGTCTCGGGCTCAATTTCAGAGTCTGAAGCGGATGCATCGGGTTCAGGAACGGTTGATTTGGAAACAGTCGAGAAGTGATTAGGAGGAGGCGATGCCTCTGCCTCATGTGACGCTGGCTCATCCTCCCAGAGATCATCCCAAGGATCGTCACCCACTTGCCATGAGCCAGAACTCGCTTGGACATCAACCGGGGTCGTATCGGTTGTATCGGTGACAGAAGCGGCACTTGAATCAGGAGTCGGTGTTGAAATCGAGGAGTTTGGCCTATCGTCTGAACGGGTCTCTGACTGAGGCTGAGGCCGATCGGATGGAAATGGCGAACGATCTTGAACCGAACTGTTTTGAGAGGAATCAGCTTTTGTATTGGAACTGCTACTGTCATCGTCCCAGTCGTCTAGCTCGTCGAGATCATCCAAGTCCTCTTCCCATTGGTCGTCCCAAGCCAAATCGACATCTCTGGATACCGCTGATTCTGAGATGACCTGATCATCCAACTCCTCATCAGAGGCGTGCGATCGCTCTGTCTCTGTGCGAGTGGTGAACTCTTGAAACGACTCTGAAAACGTTTGCCCTAAGTTCTGACTTTCAGTGCGAAGCTGTTCTGCCCAGGTTTGGCCGGATGATTTTGCTTGTTCGACAGATGACTTTGCCTGTTCGACAAAAGTGCGTGTTTCCTGACGCAGGCGATCGCTCAACCGTTCAACTTTTTGCAGTGCCCCTTGGGAAAAAGTCTGCACCTGCTGGACCAGAGTTTGAAGTTCAGCTTTCCACTCATCGATGTATTCGGTTTGCACCGTCTCTCTCGCTAGAGCCAGTTTTGACTTGAGGCCGTGCCGATAAGGCTTCAGCGTCGGCACAACGTTCTGATCAACCAAGACCCGCTGAGAGCCAAAACTCTTGATCGCCTTGGGGGGTAGAAAGTAAATGTCGTCAGTAAACGTATTGAATCGTCTTTTTGCCATCAAATACCGCACGATGACTCCAGAACGGTAGTTGAACAGGCAGTCGGTGATGTATCCAACAGGTTCGCCTGCATCGCTCCACACCTCTCGATGCACCAGCGACTCCAGTTTCTGAACCTTGTCTGCGACTGTTGGTTCGCCGTCGCCATCGACCAGAATGCTGTTTTGCCCGACGGCAACGAGCTGAGATAGCTTAAATGCGGTCTTCTGTCTGCCCAACAAGCCAGATCGACAGACAAACCCTAGCACTCGATTGACTTGAGGAAACATCCACAGCACTTCGACGCGCCCCAATTCATCCATCGTGTCAGAGTCATACACGGTCTGGTTGACCAGGTCACTCTGTTTGACGATGTCTTCAAATTTTTTCTGTGTCGTGCGGGCTTGCTGTTCGCGGGTCAAGGGTGAAACGTTTCCTTAGAGTGTGGTCGAGAGTCGTTAAGAGAAGTTTTAGGAACGGCTGATAAGGCGATTCGGGAGAAAGAAGTTACTGATTGGCGTTGCGCTTCGCTTTAGCGTAGCCATGCCTGAAAGGTTATACGACACCCTGCAAAAGGCATGTTCTTTCTCAGTTATAGCTACAGCTATTAGCCTTAGGACGTTTTTGTAGCCGCGCGCCGTGCGGCTACAAAAACGTCCATGTCCTAAAATAAGCTGACTACAGCTATACCTAAGCATTACTGTTCTCTATTGCCAGCTCTCATCTTAATTGTATCGAGCAACGCTCCTAGTCCACGAGATTGTCTCGCTGAGCATCCTATGCGTCGGCTGCTTCGATCTGTCGCATGACGGTCTGAGCTGCATAGCTGACTCCAGCTGTGCCTTCGCCGGGGTGAGTGCTGTCACCGACCAGCCAGAGCTTTGAGATTGGTGTGCGATTGGCAAACCCAAACGGGCCAAAGGTAGAGAGGCGCTGCCCGACGCCGCCAACAATGCCTTGCTCGCGGGCGGTGTATTGAGCGAAGGTGCGCGGAGTCGCCGCTTCGACATGAATCAGCGTATCTGAATTGAGCTGAAAATATCGGTTTAGCTTGGCGATCGCCTCTTCTGTATAGCGTTGCTTCAGTCCTTCGTAATCGGAGGTGTATTGCCACAGAGCCACATCTGTAAACGACGATGCGGTGATGGTGGCGCAGCCCTCGGGAGCGCGTCCGTCACCGGGACGACTGACAGAGACAAAGAGAGAATTGTTTTCGGCAATGGGGCCGTCGTAGTCGTAGAGAAACTGGAGATGAGGCGGACAGTCATCAGGAATAGCAGATCGCTCCACTCCTAGATACACCACAAAGGCTCCAGAGCCAGAGGGAAGCTTTTCGACTCGCTGCTGATAGCCTATGGGAGCCGCATCGCCCAGCAGCGTCATGAGATTCTGCACCGTCACGTTAGCAATCACATGATCGGCGGATTCCGTCCAGGACTCTCCTGTTTTGGCATTGCGAACCCGAACGCCTGTCGTGCGATCGCCATCCACCAAAATTTGCTCAACGGTATGACGCATCAACAGCTTGCCGCCATCACGCTCCAGCGACCCAACTAGGCGATCGCTCAATACCTGCATGCTGCCTTCGAGGTGAAACAGTCCTTGTGGTTCTTGAGAAACGCTGAGAGCCGTTGCTGCGTAAAGCATCGCAGTTGCATCTGCATCCACTTGAGAATAGAGCTTGAGCTGCATGTCAAGAAACGTTTTCAGACGGCGATCGCCATCTAGTCCATAGCTACGCAGAACTTGTCCCACCGTTGAAAACGTGTAAGGAACGGTTTGCAGCGTTCCCGGCCGCACCGCCTGCACCAACTGCCACACATCCCAAGGATTACGAGGGGGGAGTACGGGCTGTCGCTCCTGAAATGCCCAACTTGCCTCAAACAGCCGTTCGATCAGCTGCCAGAAAGGTTCACTGCCCGGAAACTGGCGCTGACGCTCTGCTCGCCAGGCATCGACATCGCGCCATACGGAAATTGGCTCCGATTCATCCGGCAGCCATACCGTGCAGGCAGGATCGCAATGGGTTGCCTCCGGTATATCGATTTCAAGCTCTGTAAAAATTTGGTGATGAATCCCTCCAGGCTCTAATCCGGCAACCTGAGTGGCACCGACATCAAAGGTAAAGCCCCGGCGTCGAAAGGTAGAGGCGCAACCTCCCGGCACAATTGCCTGATCGAGCACAGTGACCTGATAGCCACGATGAGCCAGTAGAGCAGCAGCTGTCAGTCCCCCAATACCCGCGCCGACAATGATGATGCGTGAACCATTTGGGCGATCGCCCTCTAAAAAAACATCAGGTGAAGTCTCCTTTGGTGCAGCTTGACCTGTGCTCGGAGAAGCAAGGTTATTCGAATCGTCTTTAATTGTTGAGTCAGAAGGGTTGACAGACATGATTGAAGTCAGCAGATGGTGACAGCAGCAAAATTACGGCTTGTGGAGAACAGTGATTTACATTTCGTAACAATTCTTCTCCTATTCTACGCTGTCTGACTGCCTTCTGCGATGCTTATTCTCTGCTGAAACTGCCCATGTTTATAGGTCGTGTGAGTTGTAAGCTAAAGCTAGCTGTATGTTATGTTGTGTAATATTTATTCATGCAAATCTCTTGATCTCAACCAGAGCAATGAAGTTTGTAATTGAAGATCAATTTCTTTAAAAGGCTGAGTTTTTTCGGGTTTCTCGGTCGTTTTTAGATTTGTAAAGTTTAAGATTAAGATGATGAAAGCGAAGTCACTTCGGAACCGAGTATGACATCAAGACTGATTGATCCAGTCTCTCTTCCTCGCCTCAACACACCTACTTTGCGACGGTTGCCCAATGGCTTAACAATTGTTGCAGAGCAGATGCCCACCGAAGCCGTGAATTTGAGCCTGTGGCTCAATGTCGGTTCAGCCGTCGAAGCTGATTCTATTAATGGCATGGCTCACTTTTTGGAGCACATGATCTTCAAAGGGACTGATTCCCTTAAGAGTGGTGAGTTTGAGCGTCTGATTGAGCAGCGGGGAGCTGTGACCAACGCAGCAACAAGTCAAGACTATACTCACTACTACATCACCACAGCGCCCAAAGATTTTACGGATCTGGCACCGCTGCAAATCGAGGTTGTGCTCAATGCAGCGATTCACGATGAGGCTTTTGAGCGAGAGCGTTCAGTCATTCTTGAAGAGATTCGTCGGGCAAATGACAACCCAAACCGTCGGATGCTTTATCACTCTATGGATTTGGCCTTTGAGAAATTGCCTTACCGTCGCCATGTTTTGGGCACTCAAGAGGTAGTCGAAAGCCTCACTCCTCAGCAGATGCGAGATTTTCACACAACCTGGTATCGGCCTAGCTCAATGACGGCGGTTGCAGTAGGGAATCTTCCGGTCGAAGAGTTAATCGAGACTGTGGTTGCAGGGTTTGAGCGTGCTCAGTCTAATCAAGTTCGACCTGAGCTGTCTGAACAGCAGCGGAAAGCGGCAAGAGACACCGTCTCAGTTCTTCCTAAATCTCTCACGGAAGAATCGTCTCAACTGAACTACCAATATCAAGAGATGGGAGAGAAGCCTTTTGAGCATACGATTCGAAAGGACTATGTAGACGACAAGCTTCAGCAAGCTCGACTCGTGATGATGTGGCGAGTCCCAGGCGTGGTTCAGATGAACGAAACCTACGCCCTCGATATTCTAGCTTCAGTCGTGGGTCAAGGACGCACATCTCGACTCGTGCGAGAGCTGCGGGAAGAGAAGCGGTTGGTCTCCAGCATCAGCGCTAGCAACATGACCTTTGCCAAGCAAGGAATCTTCTACGTTTCTGCTCAGCTGCCGGAAGAAAAGTTGGAGCAGGTTGAAAGGGCGATCGCCAATCATATTCGCCAGCTTCATCGAGTCGCCGTGACGGATCAAGAAATTAGCCGCATTCAAACATTAGTGGCCAATCGATTTATCTTCGGCAGCGAAACGCCGAGCAATCGAGCCGGACTCTACGGGTACTACCAAACGATTGCAGGAGACTTGAACACTGCGGTTGATTATCCTGAGCGCATCCGCACTATCAATGCTGACCATCTCCGAACTGCGGCACAGCGCTATCTCTCTCCTGAAGCCTATGGAGTCGTCGTAATTCGACCTGCCGCGTTGTCCTGACCTTCCGAATAGTTGCTCTAGGTGTATCGCTGGATTGCGATGAGGGCTCTTAATCTCTATTCATGCTGATGAAAAAGAGACGAGATTATCGATGCCGCAAAGAGCTTCATTCTGTAGTGCTCGGTTCTAGACTATAGTTTTAGACTGTAGATGATGGCGATCGCAGAGAAAATTGAAACCTGTTTCAAGAAAACTCTCACAGCTTAAGGGTTTTCGGACGATCGGGTGTTCCTTGCGATGGCTAGAAAGATGTTGTTAGGAGCAGTATCGTTGCCACCTGTTCGTGTTCGTCAGCATGTCAATCCCCTCAGTCTCAGATATCAAATTCCAGTGCCCGTTCCCGACTGGACAGACGTATTTAAAGATGTCGAGCGTCCTCTCCATCTCGATATTGGTTCAGCTCGCGGTCAGTTTTTGCTGGACATTGCATCTCAGCAACCCCAGTGGAACTTTTTGGGGTTAGAAATTCGACGCCCTTTGGTCGAGCAGGCGATCGCCTTTCGCAACGAACAAGAGCTAAGCAATCTTCATTTCCTCTTCTGCAATGCCAATGTCTCACTGCTGCCGGTGCTGAAAAGCCTGCCCCAGGGCGTTCTTCAGCGAGTTAGCATCCAGTTCCCTGACCCTTGGTTTAAGAAGCGTCACCAAAAGCGCCGAGTCGTGCAGCCAGAACTGGTCGAGACCTTGGCAACTTGTTTAGCACCCGGCAGCATGGTGTTTCTTCAGTCTGATGTTGAAGAAGTTGAGCGAGAAATGTGCGATCGCTTCTCCGAGCATCCTGCGTTCACTCGCCAGCAAGAACAATGGCTTATCGACAATCCGCTTGGGGTCTCAACAGAGCGCGAAAACATGACCCTTGAGAAGGGAGAGCCTGTTTATCGGGCAGTGTTTTTCAAGACAGAAGCCTGAGTCCTGCTGTGATGCCTGCTCCACCAAGTTTCTCCATCATGCTGCTTAGATTCGCTATGGTGAAGGAAATCCGTCTTTCTGGGTCAGGCGAACCATGAGCGACTCTGAGAGATAGACATCTCAGAACTGGAGGGTGAATATCCTATGGCTCAACTAACCCAACGTCGCCCTGAAAATGTTGCAGGCAACGTTTATGTCGATCGCACTTGTATCGACTGCGATACTTGCCGCTGGATGGCTCCCGAAGTTTTCCAGCGTGTAGATCATCAATCCGTGGTGTACCATCAGCCTCAAACAGAAGCTCAGCATCTTCGAGCGATGCAGGCGCTACTCTCCTGTCCGACAGCGTCTATCGGCACGGTTGAAAAGCCTGAAGATATCAAAACGGTGCAAGCCAGTTTCCCCATTCCCATCACAGAAACGGTCTACCACTGCGGCTACCATGCTGAGACTTCGTTTGGAGCGGCCAGCTACTTGATCGTTCGTCCTGAGGGAAACGTGCTGGTCGATTCGCCTCGATTTTCAGTGCCTCTCGTGAATCAGTTAGAAGCTCTGGGTGGGGTTCGGTATCTCTATCTGACTCATCGAGATGACGTAGCTGACCACCAGAAATTTCACGATCGCTTTGGGTGCGATCGCCTCCTCCATGAAGACGACATCACTGCTCGGACTCAAGGCGTGGAGCATCGGCTGGCGGGAACCAAGCCAATTGATTTCGCCGATGATCTCCGCATCATTCCAGTTCCGGGTCACACAAAGGGACATACGGTTTTGCTCTACCAAAACACCGTCTTGTTTTCTGGGGATCACGTCGCTTGGTCAGACAAGCTGAAGCACCTCTATGCCTTTCGCGGAGCCTGCTGGTATTCCTGGGACGAACTCATCATATCGATGAAAAACTTAGCGGACTATGACTTCGAGTGGGTGCTGCCCGGACACGGACGCCGCCATCATGCCAGCCGTGAGGAGATGCGTCAGTCGATGCAGCGCTGTATTGAGTGGATGCAGAAGCCCGATGCACCATCGGGATGGTAGTGCGTTTAAGGAGACTCTTGACTGGACTGACAGCGAAAGAGCTGATAGGGAAATCCAATGCGATTGAATCCGTCGGGATCGATCGGGCAAGGAACTCGTCCTCGTCTCTCAGGGCGGCGAATGCGCAATGTGTCGGGATAGTCTTTGGTTTTCATGCCAGGAGAGGCAATGACCCACAGATTCAACGGTAACGGCAAATCTTGGTCGAGTCGAGCCAGCGATCGCCACACATTGCCAAACCCGTCTGAGCGATTGAGAAAGGCGAGCCGCACTTGGGGATCGTCCGGTGATTCTGGCATATCGGCTTTTTGTCCGTCATAGTTTTTGTCATAGCGGTCTTGCAGTTCTAGAGCAAAGCTGAGACCGAGACCGACTTCTTGGAGAGACTCATAGCTGACGGCTAGGATTAGCGGGCGATCGCTCTCAAATGCGAGATCTTGAGCCACCCGATCGGGGTAATACCCTTTCTGAAAAACAATGCCGTAAACCACCAGAAGGCTGCTCAACAGTCCAACCAGAAGCGTTACGGTTAAAGGCGATCGCCTGCTCCAGCCCCTTGAGCCAGACTGTGATTTTGCCTGAATTCCCGTCGCTAATCCTACTCCCAGTAGCGCCACCATGCCGGGATAGTAGACGAAGTTGTAGCGGGGAACAGAAGTCACATCTTTGTCCAAAATGTAGGTGATCCCCAAAAACTGGATCAAGATACACGCCACAAAGCCCCCCAGCAACATTAGAGCAGGACGCTGGGCTGGAGCGGCTTGCCAGAGCGATCGCCATCCCTGTATCGCGCACCAAAATATCCATCCTCCCACTGTTAGCATGAGCAGCGCTGATGGAACGATGATGCTCCAGGGCTGATCCTCGATGGGTAGGGCGACTACCATCAACAGCCATCCCGAAAGAGTCTGGTAGAGAGGCGCAATGCGATCGCTCCAGTCGGGTTTGTAGGGTTTGAGCCAATCGGTTTCGGGTCGCGAAAAGTGCCCGATCAACGTCGGCAACCAGGGCACGTAGCTGATGGCGATCGCCATCAGAGCCAGCAACACCCTCCCACCATTGCGCTTCAGGTCAGAAACAGCCCCAGGCAAGCAGCGACCCGACAGCCCAAACCACAGAATTAGCGCTCCTACCTGTGCCAATACATCCAGAATGTAAAAGTAGTGGACATACATGCCGATGCTGTTGGCGATCGCCCACGTTACCAACCAGCCCCAATGAATTCGTTGGTTATTTACAATTGCGCGTTGCAGCTTCACCAGACAAATTAGGGCAATGAGCGTGAACAACATGGGTAATGTGTAGTGCCGCGCCTCTTGAGACAAATACACCGCAAAAGGCGATACAGCCATGAGCGCCGCCGCCGCGAGTCCAGATTGTCTAGAGAATGCCAGTCGATTGAGGCCGTAAACCAGCGGAATGCAAAGCACTCCGATCAGAGCTGGGAGCGATCGCAGCCACCAAACCCAATTCTCAGGGGTTAGCGGCACACTGCTCATCCAGCGATACATGAGGCAAAAGTAAACGGGCGGATGCACAGAATCTGTAGCAACGGCGTGGGTAATGTCTGCACAACTCTTACCCAATTCCACTGTGAATAGAGAATTGACTACCGTCAGAGGAATGTATTGACCGAGAGGCACATCGTCGAGCGTGCGTCCTAAACTAAACAGTGCTCCAATTACCTCATCCAACCACAGTGGCTTCGCATCAAGCTGCCAAAACCGTAGCCCCATTCCAATGACGGTAATGACGATCAGCCCTAACAAAAGCCGTTGGCGATCGCCCACTGACGATGCCCGATCCCAGAGCTGCTTGACCCATTTCGATTGAAACACTGCATTCAAACGTGACGACGGACTAGCTGATGAACCGAATCTAACCATATACAGTCTACGGTTTCGAAATCATCCCTCGACGTTTTTCGTTCCGCAAGCATATTCACAGGTTTATTAGACTGACTCAGACTGACGATGTAAGTCATGTATAGCAATCTCAAATAATTTGTCAGAGGAGGCCCCTCCTCTCAGATAGCAGTTCTCAAGCGATTTAGTATCGCTACATCACGAAACGAACGATGATTAAACTCTTGCTGAATGGGGCTTTTTTCTCTCGATCGCCCAGATTGAATTTATCGAAAAAGTCGTGTGTAATGCAGGGGTTGAGACCGTGAAAAGGGGAAGATGTGCGATATTTTTGATGAAAATATGCATCGCTTTCATTATTTCTTCAGGTTGAAGCCCAAATCGTTATTCGGAAAGCTTGAGCATGTCGAGTCAGTCTGAGTCGGTTGAATCCCCGGTGGGGCAGAGAATTTACGATGTGTCTAAGTTGCGGCAAGCGATCGCCCTTGAACCTGACTGCTGGCGACCCCTGGTGTTGACCAACGGCTGCTTTGATCTGCTCCATGCAGGACATGTTCGATATCTCACCGTAGCCCGAACTTTGGGGCGATCGCTCGTCGTTGGGCTGAACAGCGATTCCTCGGTTCGCCAAATCAAGCCTCCGGTTTCTGGTCAGCCTCCGCGTCCCATTGTTCCAGAAGTCTATCGAGCAGAGGTGCTAGCTGCACTCCGACCCGTAGATGCTGTGGTGGTGTTTGAGGAATCGACGGCGATCGCCCTGATTCAGGCGCTCCGCCCCGACATTTATGTGAAGGGAGGGGACTACCACATGGATATGCTGCCTGAGGTGCCTGCCGTCACTGCTTACGGTGGAAAAGTTTGTCTGGTTCCTCTAGAAATTTCTCTATCAACCACCCACATTGTTCGCCGAATTCTGCAGAAGGCATGAGGAACATCGGATAAGCTGACGATTCATGAGACGATATTGAGGAGTGCAAGTCATCCGATGAGATTCTCGTCATTACTCATCGACCTGGAGGCACGTCCTCGCTTTTTGTCTCGTACCCCGGCAGGCGGTATGGGATGAAGAAAGCGTCTGTATTCGTGTGTCGTTGACGCTCCAACATACTCTCGTAGCTCACGAGCAACGTTTATGAGCAGATTTGAACAAGTTATTGATATGAGTGTTATCCCACCTGAAATCTCCTCACAACAACCTTTTGACGATCTTGATACAACGTTGCGTGATTTGCGCGATCGCCTAAGTCTAGAGGCCGAAAAGAAGCAGCTCGAAGCACTTAAGGAACTGGAAACTATTGGCGCGTCGGCGTCTCCCGTGCTCATGGATTTTTTGAGCAAGCGCATAGGTCAGCCTCCCTCCTGGCTTGACGGTAAGGCGTACCAAATTTTGCTGCGACTTGATACTCCAGACTCCCAGGTATTTCTCACAGAGTCGTTTCCAAGTGGCCTGTTAGCTCTTGACTCGACGCTCAAAACTAACTTCATGCCGCTACAACTGTTGCTGGCTGAGCAGAAGTTTGAAGAAGCCGATCGCCTCACGCTCAAAACCATGTGTGAGTTGGCAGGCTCAGCGGCGACACAGCGCGGTTGGCTTTACTACTCTGAAGTCAATAATTTTCCGACTCCTGAGTTGAAAATCATCGATAGGCTGTGGAATATCTACTCTGAGGGCAAGTTTGGATTCTCGGTGCAGCGAGATTTGTGGCTCACCCTTGGGCAAAACTGGGATCGGCTGTGGCCTAAGATTGGTTGGCGATCGGGCAATGCCTGGACGCGTTATCCTAATGAATTTGTCTGGGATCTCACGGCTCCTAAAGGACATTTGCCGTTGTCGAACCAGTTGCGGGGAGTGCGCGTCATCGAGTCCATCATGAAGCATCCGGCTTGGTCTGAGTCTTGATTTAGCAGAATTAGCATTGGGTTACGCCATAGCATCATTTTCCGCGCATTCCAAAGAACGCTCGTGCTCATAGTGATTGATGCCAATCGTGATTGCGATCTGCTGCGCCATTTACCCAATTTAGCCTAAGATTTTCGCACAAACTTGAGCGTGATGGCTCCGCTGGCTCCGCCTTGAATGCCGCCCAGCCCCATGAGGTTGACTTCACCCTCTCCACTAATCTCTACCGATAATTCCACCTCCTCCAGTTCCATTCCGGCGAGATCGCCCGCTCGGTCTTTGGCGTTGCCCAAGACGCCGCCTACGGATTTGAGAAGCTGGGTCATCTGGTCTTCCAGCTTTTTCGCAGAAATCGGCACGCGCCCGATGGCTTTTTCGGGAGGTCTACTCCCATCGCGAGGCCGATCGGTGAGGGCGTCGTCGAACACGCCTTTGCTGGGGGGCGAATTGTAGGGATCAGCCGCTTGTGAAGGCGTGACGTAGGTGATGACGGGAATAAATTCGCTAGAGAGGGAGTCTGTGCTGGAGTCTGGGAGGGGTTCTGGCATGATCATGCTGAGGATTACTCTCCCAATGTACTGAATTCTTGAGGTGGGTTCTACTGTTGGGGCGAACGGCGGTTCGCCCTTACGAGGATAGAGGGGTTGGGGCGAATGGCCATTCGCCCGTACGAGGATGGAGCGGTTGGGGCGAACGGCGGTTCGCCCGTACGGAGTAGGAGATGTGTCGATGTGGGATGGCGATCGCCACCATACCTAAATCTCTTCGTCATGAAATGCTGAACTGTGAGCGACCTATCCCTTCGCGTTATTGTGTTTTGCAAAACGAACTGGTACGGTTTTATTTTCCTGTTGGGGGTGAATCGAGCGTATGAGCGTACTGTCGCTAAAGGGACGAGATTTGTTGAGTCTGGCTGATTTGAGTCAGACCGAGTTGGAAGCCGTGATTGACTTGGCTTCGTCGATGAAGTCAGGCTCGGTCGAGTTTCGTTCGCGCAAAACTCTGGGACTGCTGTTTTCGAAAGCTTCCACTCGCACCCGCGTCAGTTTCTCTGTGGCAATGTATCAGTTGGGTGGTCAGGTTATTGACCTAAACGCCAATGTGACTCAGATTCAGCGGGGTGAGCCAGTGAAAGATACGGCTCGGGTGCTCGATCGCTATCTCGACGTGTTGGCGATTCGTACCTATGCTCAGTCTGAGCTGGAAGACTTTGCTACATATGCAGAGATCCCTGTGATCAATGCACTCACCGATTTGGAGCATCCCTGTCAGGTGCTGGCTGATTTGCAAACGGTGAAGGAAAATTTCAACGGATTTGAAGGGTTGACTCTTGCCTACTTTGGCGATGGCAACAACATGGTGCATTCATTGTTGATCGGCTGTGCTCTGGTGGGGATGAACATTCATGTGGCGACACCGGAAGACTTCCAGCCCGATCCGGCGGTGGTGCGGCAGGCGAAGGAAATTGCGGGCGATCGCTCTTCCATACTCATTACCAACGATGCCAACGCTGCCGCAACGGATGTTCATGTGCTCTATACCGACGTGTGGGCCAGCATGGGACAGGAAGATTCGGCAACGAGCCGGGTGCCTGTGTTTCAGCCGTATCAGATCAACGATGAGTTGGTGAAACGGGCTGATCCGGAGGCGATCGTGCTTCACTGTTTGCCTGCTCATCGCGACGAGGAAATTACTGACAGCGCCATGGAGGGCAAGCATTCTCGCATTTGGGATCAGGCTGAAAATCGGCTCCATGCACAAAAAGCGTTGCTGGCCTCGGTGTTGGGCGCAGAGTAGGCGCTGATGTTAACTTTGGATTTCCGATTTCTGATGTTGGATTCCGAGATTGATTTACGGTTGGCAATTCTACGAAGAGGCACACGGCTGTGCCCCGTACTGAGAATTTTGGATCGGATTGAATTTTCAGTCCTCAAGGTCGTATTGACCTAAGGACGATTCAGGAGCAGAGCGTTGCTATGTTGGCTTGTGTTGTGCAGTGCATGTAACGATCGCCCCTGCAAAGACTAGCAATTGACGATACAATGCTTGAATCCTTTGCCGCTCATCGCGTCTGTTGTGAAAGTCGTCATTTTTGATTTTGATGGCACCATCGGTGACACGCTAGAAGTGTTGCTGGCGATCGCCAACCGTCTTGCTTCCGAATTCAACTATCCTCCCCTCGACCGAGGAATGCTTCAAACTTTTCAGGCGATGGACTCTCGCGAAGTGTTGCGGCAGTCTCAGATCTCTATCTTTAAAGTTCCGTTTTTGCTGCGGCGGCTCAAAGCTGAGATGAGCCATCAGATGGAGTCGATCGATCTATTTCCAGGCATGGGAGAAGCGTTGCGTACCCTTCATAGCAACGGGCATCGCTTAGGCATTGTGACCTCCAACTCAGCTGAAAATGTAGAAGTCTTTTTAGAGTCTCAACAAATTCGTCATTTATTTGACTTTGTGTATTCAGGGCGGACTGTTTTTGGTAAACATCGAGTGCTCAAGCGCATTCTCAAGCAGCACGATATTCATCCAATGCAGGCGATTTATGTCGGTGACGAGACTCGCGATGTCGAAGCGGCAAGGAAAGCGGAGATCGATACCATCTCTGTCACCTGGGGGTTTAACGCTCGCTGCATTCTGGAAAAACACAAGCCAGCTCATGTGATTGATACTCCAGAGGAGCTAGTTCACCTTCTTAACCTCAATTCCTCGCCTTGTAATTCTTTTCCCTAGATTGTTTTCAATAGAATTAGTAACAGGTGTTCCATTCAATAGACCAGAAGCAGGACTTTAGGGTTGATTCTTTTTTTTAATAGTGCTGCGCGCTGATATAAAACCAATAGTTGATGGAGAAGCCGCGCACCGCGCGGCTTCT
>CAKZMO010000664.1 GCA_937128595.1 uncultured cyanobacterium
CCATGCGGACATAGTTATCAAACCCGGTGAATTCGGTATTGAGGTTGGTGCTGAGGTTTTCGGTAAATAAGCTCAGTACAAAGGCTCTGAGAATGGGATAAGCATAGACGAGTAGCAACACAAACACCGCAGGAATGACCATCAGCCATCCGGTGCGTCGCTCTCGCGCACGAATTGTATCTGTCATGGCGATCGCAATCTCCAGTCAAATTGTCATCAAGTAATTCGGGTACGTTAGATCGAAGTTAGCTAAGCCTCACTGGTATTCTCATCCTGGGTATCTGTACCCAAAATGCGACGGGTTTCGCCAGCGGCGCGCTGCATGGCCTGTTCTGGATCCATCTGTCCGGTAATGGCGGAACTGAGGTATCGCTGCAATACATCTGAGGCTTGGGCATACTGAGCGATCGGCGGGCGTAGACCCGCCTGCTGAGCCACCTCTAGCAACTGGTCGTAATGGTCGTAGGCTTCGAGAACCTGCGGGTCAGTAAACAATGATTTACGGCTAGGAACGTAGCCATACTCGGTCACAAATTTCCGCTGTGCGTCTTGACTGGTGAAATATTCGACGACGCGCCACGCTTCATCGGGGTGTGGCGTTGTCGATGAGATGCCAAAGCCCCATCCGCCCTGGCAAGCCCCGCTGTTTTCGCCCGGCTCATGCACCATTGGCTTCAGCGCAACTTGTCCTTGAATTTCAGACGAATCCTTATTGACCTCTGGCCAAACGTAGGGCCAGTTTCGCAGGAAGGCGGCATTGCCATTACGGAAGACGCGCAGGGTGTCTTCTTCGAGATAGTTCGTCACGCCATCGGGTGAAATATCGGATTCAATCGTTTCTCGCAAGAAATTGACTGCCGCGATCGCTTCCGGTTGATCCAATCCCACCTCATTGGTTTCGGGGTCAATCCAATAGCCGCCATGCCCTTCCAGAATTTCAACAAAGCCAGCCGACAGTCCTTCATACTGTAGACCCTGCCAAACATAACCCCATTCCACTAAGTCTTCATCCTGGAGCGTCTGTGATGCAGTGATTAGGTCTTCAAAGGTTTCGGGGGGTTCTAACCCCGCTTCATCGAGGAGGTCGGTGCGGTAATAGAGCATTCCAACGTCTGACCGGAACGGCATTCGGTAAAAGCCATCTTGGACTTGCCCCGCTTCAACATCGGCTTCCAAAAAGTCTGAAAGCTCATCCTCGGAAATGCGATCGGATAAGTCGGTGAGCCAGCCAGCAGCAGCAAACTTGGGAATCCAAACAATATCCGCGAAGACCAAATCGTAGGGCGAATCACCCAATAAAAATGATGCGGTATAGAGGTCTTCAACGGAGTCGGCGGCGTTGGGACCACGGACAATATCAATGCGAATATCGGGGTTCTCGGCCTCGAAGTCTTCAACTAGCATTTGGAGCTGGTCGCCTTCTAGGGCACGGACGAGAAAGCTAATGGTGACGGGCTGTTGCGACAGTGCGGCCAACCCGACCACTAACACACCTAAGCACGATAAGATTGCGATCGCAATGTATCGCGGTATTTTTATTCGCCGCCACAGTCGGCGCACTTTTTCAATAAAATCTGAAATTGGATTCATTTCACTCATGTTCCTGTCATCACGACGGTTACAACGATCCATTTGTTGTGTGTCATGCAGCAGCTTTGATGATTTGCGATCGCAGCATTGCCTCAAACGGCATGTTCGATCGCAAACGACATTGCACTGGGCAACAAGCGTTGGTAATAACTTATCTGGGAGCGCATTCATTGTGACTGCGATCGCGACTGTTGGTTCAGCATTGGAGTTCAATGTCAGTGTGGACTGACCGGCTCAATCCTGGCTGTACCATCCCAGTTTGACTTGGAGCTACTTTATTTTTTATGCAATAGCCATTGGATAGATAGCCATTTGGTAGATTCAACGATCCAAAACCACTACACCGCTCGTTCAGCGATCGCTGCATGACACGGCTCCACCACGCACAAAATTTTTCAGGCTGCCCTAGGAGTCAAGATTATTCAGCGCATTTCGATAGCGCGGTTGACCTCGGCATCTAAGCCGTCAGGCATGCTAACTGGCTAAGCAATAGATAGGAAACGTCCATGGGTGACTGATGCAGCAAGTTAGCAGCAGAGGTCAATCTGAATACATTAACCATAGAAAATTGCATGCTCTAAGCCGTCACACCAGAGGCAGAAATAATGAAAACTTTGTAAAGAACCGTAACGTTGCGATCGCGCCATGCCACGGTCTGCCTGTCCGGTTGTGAGGGAGTTTACAGGATTGATTTTGGGACTGCTGAAACGTCTGAATGCTTTGCTGAGTCTGCGATAGGGCGATCGGATAATGGCTCTTTGCGGTTATGGAATTGTTGGGCTAAACCGATGGACAGAAAGAGTAGTTCATGAATGGTGGTGATGGATCTCTGTC
>CAKZMO010000665.1 GCA_937128595.1 uncultured cyanobacterium
AGGGGGATCAGTCTTGTTCCAGCGTGTTGTCTAATACTTTTCAAACATCCTCTCAACTAGATGCACTGGTGTAGAAGCGCAGGGCAAAAGCCCAAAACAGCCTCGATATCAGCAGTAGGGCGATCGCCAATGCCAATGCTCCTACAAACCAGCCAATCCCCGTGCGATTGAGCACCGCTTCCGCTGGAATGGTGGTCAGAAACGCAACGGGAACCACAAACGTAAAAAAGACTCGATAAGCCGCTGGATAGGCCGCTATCGGATAACGTCCAGCTTCCAACAATCCTCGCAGGACTTCTGTGACGTTGTAGATCTTGACGAACCAAATGCTCGTCGCTCCCAGCATGAACCACAAACTGTAGAGACTGACCAGACCACACAGCAGGGGAAAGAGTCCTAATAAATAACTGGTAATAGGTAATTGGAGACGGCTTCCGGCATAGCCAATGATCAGCAGCCCAAACAACAAATCGGGAACACCCCAGGGGGATACAGCGCGGGTTGAAAGCCAAAACTGTGAGCTAATGGGCTTCAGCAATACAAAATCCAGCGTGCCTTCTTGAACATGGCGAACAATGCGATTGAGGTTGGGTGCGAGAAACGTCGCTGCAAATCCCTGGAGCAGATTGAACATGCCCAGCACCACCAAGGCTTCTTCCCACGACCAGTCTTGAAAGGTGTAGTCGTTTTGATAGAAGAGGAACAGCCCAAACAGGCTGCCTGCAAAACCGCTGACACTGCTAAACGCCGCGATAAAAAAGTTGATCCGGTATTCCAATTCAGCAGCGATCGCCGCTCCCCAAAACAATCGCAATACTTCTATATAGCGTCGTAGATAGCGACTCATAGCGGCTGCTCCTGAAAATTTCTTATGACGCCGATCGCAAGTGCCAGCTACGGGGCTGAACAAAGGCTCGAATGCCTTCTGTAGAAAGTGTGGAGCCGTAGCCTGAGTGACCTCGGCCTGTCCAGGGTAAGTAAGGACTGATGCGATCGCAACAGTTCCAGTACGCCGTGCCGCTGCGGATGGGTTTGAGAATATTGACAGCACGCTCTCGATTGGCGCTGTAGACCGCAGCCGTCAGACCATAAGGAGTATCGTTCATAAGGGCGATCGCCTCTGCATCACTTTCGACTTTTTGAATTCCGATCACAGGGCCAAAGGTCTCTTCAGTCATCACGGCCATGCTGTGACCGACGTTCACCAACACCGTGGGCTGAAAATACCAGCCGGGGCAATACGGGTTACGCCCAGGCAAGCCAACGCTCACCCGCTCTCCACCACAGAGCACCGTTGCGCCTTTTTCCACTGCATCCTTGACTTGACGCTCCAACACATCGAGCTGAGGCTTACGGCTCATTGGCCCCAGATAGGTGTCCGAATGGCTCGGATCACCCATAACAAAACCATTCACTGTGTTGACAAATGACTCTATAAATTCGTCGTAGACCGAGGCTTGCACATAAATGCGCTCGACCGCACAGCAGCTTTGTCCATTGTTGTAAAAGGCTCCATCGGCTAAGGCTACAGCAACCGATGCCCCATCCACATCGTCGCAAACATAGGCCGGATCTTTGCCCCCTAACTCCAGCTGCACAGGTATTAACTGCTGCGCCGCCGCTGCCGCAATCTTCTGACCCGTGCCGTATGACCCGGTAAAAAACACTCCATCGAGAGGCTGCTCCAGCAGAGCAGCTCCCGTCGCACCGTCGCCGATCACAGGCACAAACACATCGTCTGGAATGTCTGCATCTTTCATTAGCTGGGCGATCGCCAACCCCGTCATGCTCGCGACTTCTGACGGTTTGTAGAGCACAGTGTTGCCCGTCAAAAGCGCTGGGATAAAGACATTAGTGCCGATGAAATAAGGATAGTTCCACGCCGAAATATTCGCCACTACGCCTAGAGGTTCGTAGGTCATCACTTCCTCTAGATCCCCCGTCCCAGGTAAGGCCGAGGCAGGTTCTCGATAGGGGAGCACGGGTTCTATCACTGCCGCCGTCTGACCAAGAAAAAAGTCAATGCGTCGAGGCGTAGCTCTTAGCTCATTGAGAGACTGACTAATCGGTTTGCCCGTTTCAGCCGTTAACGTTTCAGCTAACTTTGCTTCCCGCTCAACTAGCAAGTCGCGAAAGGTACGAACTCGCTCGATGCGATCGCTCAACGGACGCCCAGCCCACTGAGGTTGAGCAGCACGAGCCTGCTGTGCTTTTGCCGTCACGACAGCTCGATCATCAATCGTCAGTTCTTTGATCAAGGTGTCAGTCGCCGGATTGATGACATGTAGGCGATCGCCCATAAATCCTACCCAAAGTAAACAAAATGCAGTGCCCAAAAGAAACCTCAGCAGAGCAGCTTCTCCAGGTATGCGCATAGTGTAGTATGCATCGCTGCTTCCTAGACTGCCACTGATGAGCGATCGCCACCGATAGAATAGACACATTCTGACTTCAAGCTTTTCGGCTTTTTCGACCTATGGCTGATGCTCTTCCCCAACAACGAACCTTGCCACCTCTAGAAAATGGCGATCGCCTCAGTCGCTTCGAATTTGAACGTCGCTACGAGGCCATGTCCCAGGTCAAAAAAGCCGAACTCATTGAGGGAATTGTCTATATGCCTGCCGCATTGAGGTTTAAGAGCCACGGTCAGCCCCATAGCCGAATTCTCACTTGAATTGGAGTATACGAAGCCGCTACCCCAGAAGTTTTTTCGGGAGTGGAGCCTACCGTCACACTGGACATCGATAATCAACTCCAACCCGATGCGGTGTTGTTTATCGACGAAGCAGCCGGAGGACAATCTCGCTTGACTGAGGATGATTATCTCGAAGGCGCACCCGAACTGGTCGTCGAAATTGCCGTTAGCAGCGCAGCCATTGACCTACATACTAAGAAAACCGTTTACCGTCGCAATGAAGTTCGAGAATACATTGTCTGGCAGGTGCTAGACCAGAAGCTGGACTGGTTTCGGTTAGAGGAAGGAGTTTATGTGAATATCGCACCGGATGAAGATGGCATTCTAAGAAGTCAGATTTCCCCAGGCTTGTGGTTAGATGTCCAGTCGCTGTTTGCGGGTGATATGCAGCAGATGTTATCGGTGCTGCAAGAGGGAGTGCGTTGGCTTGTCTGGGCGTAGCCCGTATCGCCCATTCACAACGAATTCGTCAATCAGCTCCGCGAAGCTACTTCGTAAGAATACGTCAGGTCGTAGATTTCAGTTTTAGTTCAAAACTTCAAACGTCAAAGCAATAGAGACTAAAGAAAAAATAATTTAGCGCTCAAACTGAAAGCAAACCCAGTAAGGTTTTGGAAAGGTAGCTGAAGCTACACTGTGGCGATCGCCTCAGACGCCTTCATTCCTGATCTCATCCAACTGAGTGCTATGACACAACCGACTATCGAATCGATTCTTCAAGAAGACCGCGTTTTTTCGCCCCCCGCTGAGTTTTCAAAAACTGCCCATATCGGCAGTTTTGAAGCGTACCAAGGGCTTTACGATAAGGCCAATGCCGATCCTGTTGCCTTTTGGGAAGAGCTGGCGGACAAAGAACTCGACTGGTTTGAGAAATGGGATACCGTACTTGACTGGCAGCCCCCCTTCGTCAAGTGGTTTGAAGGCGGCAAGCTAAACATTTCTTACAACTGTCTCGATCGCCACCTGAAAACGTGGCGACGCAACAAAGCCGCCATTATCTGGGAAGGCGAACCGGGAGATTCCCGCACCCTCACCTATGCTCAACTGCATCGGGAAGTCTGCCAGTTTGCCAATGTGCTGAAAGGATTGGGCGTCAAAAAGGGAGACGTGGTTGGCATCTACATGCCGATGATTCCAGAAGCGGCGATCGCCATGTTGGCCTGTGCCCGCATTGGTGCGCCCCATACGGTCGTGTTTGGCGGGTTCAGTGCAGAAGCATTGCGCGATCGCCTTGTGGATGGCAAAGCAAAGCTCGTCGTCACCGCCGATGGGGGCTTCCGCAAAGACAAAACGATTGCTCTTAAGCAAGAGGTCGATAAGGCGCTCGAAAATGACGGTGCACCCACGGTTGAAAACGTGCTGGTCGTGCAGCGCACCAAAGAAGACATCCACATGGACTCGAGGCGCGATCACTGGTGGCATGAGCTACAGAAAGATGCCTCCGCTGACTGTCCACCTGAGCCGATGGACAGTGAAGATATGCTGTTCATTCTCTATACTTCTGGCAGCACGGGCAAACCCAAAGGTGTCGTCCACACGACGGCGGGCTACAACCTCTACACCCACATGACCACCAAGTGGATCTTCGATCTCAAAGATGATGATGTCTACTGGTGTACGGCAGATGTCGGTTGGATTACAGGCCACAGCTACATTGTCTACGGCCCCTTGTCCAACGGTGCAACCAGCCTCATGTACGAAGGTGTGCCCCGCCCTTCAAATCCTGGCTGTCTCTGGGACATCGTAGAAAAATACGGCGTCAACATCTTTTACACCGCTCCTACCGCAATTCGTGCCTTAATTAAGCTGGGTGAACATTTGCCCAATGCTCGCGATCTCTCATCTTTGCGGCTGCTTGGAACGGTAGGTGAACCCATCAACCCCGAAGCCTGGATGTGGTATCACCGCGTCATCGGCAAAGAGCGCTGTCCTATTATCGATACCTGGTGGCAGACCGAAACAGGTGGCGTCATGATCACCCCTCTCCCTGGTGCAACCCCGACGAAACCCGGATCTGCGACTCTGCCCTTTCCTGGCATTCTTGCAGACATTGTTGACCTAGAGGGCAATCCTGTCGATGACACATCGGGTGGATACCTAGTGGTCAAACATCCCTGGCCTGGAATGATGCGCACGGTTTACGGAGATCCCGATCGCTTCCGCCGCACCTACTGGGAGCACATTCCTCCCAAAGATGGGCAGTATCTCTACTTTGCTGGAGACGGAGCGCATAAAGACAAAGACGGCTACTTCTGGGTGATGGGTCGGGTCGATGATGTCATCAGCGTGGCAGGACACCGCCTCGGGACAATGGAAATCGAGTCGGCTCTGGTATCCCATCCAGCCGTGGCAGAGGCCGCAGTGGTCGGTCGTCCTGATGAAATTAAGGGCGAAGAAATCTTTGCCTTCATCACTCTGGAAGCTGACGTTGAACCCAGCGATGCCCTCAAAAACGAACTGAAGCAGCATGTCACTGGAGAAATTGGGGCGATCGCCCGTCCGGGTGAGATTCGCTTTAGTGATGCGTTGCCCAAGACTCGATCGGGCAAAATTATGCGGCGACTGTTGCGATCGCTCGCTTCTGGTCAGGAGGTCTCTGGTGATACCTCTACCCTAGAAGACCGTTCCGTGTTAGACAAACTTCGCAGCGGGGCATAGTTTTCTCCATGCAGGGGCACGACATGTCGTGTCCCTATGACGCGTTATCCCGGTTATCCCGCTATTGATAAACGTTCGCGGCCTTCAGCATGTGATAGGTAATCAGCAACTGGGTCAGAGCGAGAGGATAGCTTTGGAGGATCTCCCCTGTTGTTCCAACGACCTTGCCAATATCCTCATTGCCCTCAAGGCTGCAAAACTGCCCCAGATAAGGAACATCGTTGCACAACATCCGCTCCAACTCTTTTACCTGCTCACTAGTCGCATGGCCGTCTACCGCCAGTACATCAACAGGTTTGTTCATATCTCGATCCAGTTCTAACCGAATGGCTCCACCTAAATGGTTGCCTTCAGGGGTGAGCATGGTGCTAAATTCGGGATGAGGAATCGTCGGCCTCAGTACAAGCCGAGCATTCAGAATCACTTCACTTTCCTGGGCTTCGTCTTGGGGAGGATAAAACGTCACCACAACATCGGCCCACGACCGCTGAGGCTGAATGAATGACTCTGAGTCGTGTCCTCGCTTCTGAAGTTGGTCGAGCACCTGCTCTGCGGTGTAACCACGCTTGCGGGTGTCACGGCGAACCTTCCACTGTGCCCTCAGATCTTCGGGGGGAGCCAAATAGACTCTGACGTCATAGCAATCTCTCATACCCCGCGTGCTATAGCCCAACAGCCCTTCCACAATGACGAAACGACTGGGTTTGATATATTCCGGCGGATCGAACGAACCCGATGTGTGGTTGTAAATCGGCTTGAGGATGGATTGCCCCGTGCGCAGCAGCGAGAGGTGCTGCTGGATGATATCGAGGTAGTTGCAGTCGGGGTGCAGAGCCGAAATGCCCAAATCTGCTCGTTGTTTGCGATCGTAGCGGTGGTAATCGTCGGTGCAGATGACGGTTACATTCTCTTCGCCCAAGATTTGAGCCACACCTCGCGTCAGGGTTGTTTTTCCTGCAGCGCTGTCGCCTACAATGCCGAGAATAATAGGACGATTTAGCATGACTCCTCCTGGAGACGAGTGAAGATAGGGATGGGCAGCTGTTTTGAATGGCTAACCGCCACCATTATTTTTGCCCGTCAAGAGTGTATGAGTTCGAACAAAACGTTTTAGAACAGGAGCCTTTGTGGTGTCCTAATCGATGAGCGATCGCCACAAATTCTGTCTGGAACGTTCCAACATTATTAGGGATGAAGGGACATTCGCTCAAGCGGTCAGGAAATAATATTTGCATCCTGAACAGGCTTTTGAATGCGAAGGGCTTATCGAATCCCCCATCGGCGTCGCCAGCTTGAGGTTGATGTGCGATCGCAGACGTTTTGTTCAGCCTGGTGCCGAGCCAAAATTTGATCGGCAGAATCCTGCAGTGTAGGGTCTCGATATGGAATAGCGGCACGGGTTTGGAGATGTTCTTGCTCCATCAATGTCAGGGGTGTTAGCTCCTGAGAATCGAAAGCAGCAACGGTTCCCTGAGCCCATTGGTGCGAATGTTGAGGATGATCTGCACCAAGAGGAATCGTACCAATCTGCAGACCAGCCTGTTGCAACGCCGATCGCACGCAGGCTGAGCGAGAATAGGTTGCCAGTCGTCCCCTTGGAGCAAGGCACTGAGTCACCTGCTGCAAAAACTCCACCGTCCACAGTTGAGGACAGCGACGAGGCGAAAATGGGTCGAGAAAAACAGCATCGGCTTGAAACGATTGAGTCACCAGAGTCTGAATTGTCTGTCGAGCATCTCCGAGAAGTAGGAATGCAGTCAACCGAGACGTGAGGCACTGATGATCTTGGGCGATCGCCCTCAACACTTGCTGCACCGGAGGAGCCCAAGTCTCTAGCAACGGAGCTGCGATCGCTGCCCTCGCAACACTAACATCGAGTTCCAGAGCATAAACTGTGACATGACAGTCTGGGTGAATTGACCAAATCGTTTCAAGGGCAGCGGCTGTGTTATACCCCAACCCATAACAAACATCGAGCAAACAAAGGCGATCGCCATCCGCTTTTTGTTCGAGATTTGTGGCGCGAACAAATTTCTGAAACGCCTCTTGAATTGCCCCACCATGACTGTGGAATGATTCTTCAAATTCTTTCGAAAAAAACGTGAATGAACCGTCTTGAGTAAGACAAGGACTCCAGATTGATGACGATTCTACATCTTGCATGTTCTACCCGTCATTTCTTTTAGAAAATAAATAATTTCTTTCAGAAAAATTTGCTGAAAACGAATAAGAAAAGTTTTTATGGCGATCGCCTCATTATTCACGAGAATCAAGCAGAAGATTCCAGAATAATCAAAATTCGGCACTTTGTTTCAAGCATTTGACGACAAAGGACTAAAAAAGACGAGACTCAGTCAAACGGCTCCGATTTTAAAGATTAGATTGCTCAAGAGCCGACACACAAATTGAACACCTAAAACTGTATCTAAAAGCACAGCGCGTCGCGCTTAAAATTGGTGCAATTTGAGCGTAATAACTGAGCATAAGTACCACGAATCAAAACCATCCCAAGCATGTTCTGAGCGGCAGGTTGCATCTGTTTGCAAAACGGGATGTATGTGGTATCAGTGGAAGGATTCCGTAGGCTTTTTTAACAAAGAACACGGTGTCGTTCAATAATTTTTCGAAGTCGCTCCTCCTTATGTTGAGAGGGTGTGGCTGGACTGATCTGGCTATACCTCTTAGTGACCTGATTAAAGGAACGTCAATTGATGATGTCTAAGCTAGAAGTAAGAAAAAGGAAGCACTCAAGACGGCGGCGATCCCGCACGTCTGGTGCTGCCTATCCAAATGTCTCAGCATTTCTCGAAAAAATAAAAGGCTACCTGCCTCAGCGATCGCTGAGCTGGTTAGCATGTGTTCCCCTCGTAGCCATTATCGTGTCTGCATGGGGACTAGCAGCCCAAGCTCAAGAAGAAATGACGGCTGCTAGCGTCCAAACAGTCCTCGACAACATTTGGGTATTGGTCGCCGCAGTTCTAGTTATTTTCATGAACGCGGGCTTCGGAATGCTTGAAGCAGGTTTCTGTCGTCAGAAAAATGCTGTCAACATCCTTTCCAAAAACCTGATCGTATTTGCCCTAGCAACGTTGGCCTACTGGGCGATTGGGTTTTCCCTGATGTATGGCTCCGGTGGCAACGGCTTCATTGGTGGGGGCGGTTGGTTCCTCAGCAGCGAAGATCCGACAACCTACGGATTATCAGAGGGCGAAGGTTTAACCATTGCGGTTTCGTTCTTGTTCCAGGCTGCATTTGCTGGCACGGCAGCAACAATCGTCTCTGGTGCGGTTGCAGAACGAATCAAGTTCATCGACTTTGTCATCTTTAGCCTTCTGCTGACCGGAATTCTTTACCCGATTAGTGGTCACTGGGTTTGGGCTGGTGGCATGTTGTCTGAAATCGGCTTCCTCGGTGGTGCCGGATTCAGCGACTTTGCGGGATCTACCGTGGTTCACTCCGTCGGAGGATGGGCTGCTCTCATGGGTGCAGCAATTCTCGGCCCCCGCATCGGAAAATACCAGGATGGAATGCCCAGTGCACTTCCAGGCCACAATATGAGTATCGCAACTCTGGGATGCTTGATCTTGTGGATCGGCTGGTTTGGGTTTAACCCCGGTTCTGAACTGGCTGCGACTGTTAACGTACCCTACATCGCTGTAACAACGAACCTAGCCGCAGCGGCAGGTGGCGTTGCAGCAACTGCGACCTCTTGGATCATGTCTGGGAAACCCGACCTATCCATGATCATCAACGGTATCTTGGCGGGTCTAGTTGGCATCACCGCAGGTTGTGCAGGTGTTTCCTTCTTGGGTGCAGTCGTCATCGGTATCATTGCAGGTATTCTAGTTGTCTTCTCAGTGTATTTCTTTGACAACATCCAGATTGACGACCCAGTAGGCGCAATTTCGGTTCACCTTGTCAACGGAATTTGGGGAACCCTAGCCGTTGGTTTGTTCGACAGAGAGCTTGGCTTGTTCTACGGTGCAGGCGCAACTCAACTAATCGCTCAAATCTTAGGCATCTTGACCATTGGTCTGTGGACAGTCGTCCTCAGTACTATCTTTTGGATGGTGCTCAAGTCCGTTCTCGGAATGCGCGTAACTGAAGAAGAAGAGCTGATGGGTCTAGACATCGCCGAGCACGGCATGGAAGCCTACAGCGGTTTTGTGAAAGATGCTGCGGGTGCAGCTAGCACTACTAGCGCTGCTGGAATTCCTAGCACGTAAGGAGAGCGAAGCTTTTTCCTGTACTTCATTCATGAGTCAGCAGACTTAAGTTTGAATTAGTTTTTTGATGTAGTTCCAAGAGCTGCTCAGGGTTATCCTGGGCAGCTTTTTTTATCTCCGTCAATACGATATTTCGAGCGTGGCGAACTTCCGTGAGTAGATCTCTGAGAGTGAAGATGCTTGACCAAGGTTGTCAAACGAAGCAGTGATGAGAATGTCTGCGATCGCCCAACCGTTTTCGACAGGCGATCGCAGTCGAGATTGAACTCGTAGCGAGAGATCTTTTCGTCGTCCTGACCCTCATTTCGTTCAGGAAAAATTTTTCCTGCTCGGCAGACCCATGTTGCGTATCGTGTGAAATAAACCTGAGAAGAAATTGTGGGAAATACGGTGAGGAACCCGCCTGACCATTGGCTAGTCTGTGAAATGAAGGGGAGTTCTACCCGATGCGATCGAGAATGCGCTGGGCTTGATTGATTCAAAGACAGATATCAGCAACTGCGCTAAACAGAAAACTTGCGTGTTTGACCTGATAGCAACTTTGCAGAGATAGGTTCTGCGCAGACCAGTGCTTATTCTTCAGAATAGGGGCGTGAATCTACCACTCATCTTCATCACCCTGGCGATCGCACGCTAACCCTTCTCAGGCATCCACTATCACAAATCAATATCTGATGCACTAACACAGGAACGCGTCAACACCAGGCTAGACTCACATCTCGGTTTTAGTCAGCGTTCATTGTTCATCTTAGGCTCCTCACTCTAGCAGTGTGGGGCTCGATTTCTATGCTCGACTGAACATTCAAACTTTGGCTGTTCTCTTTTTGGCCGTCCTCTT
>CAKZMO010000666.1 GCA_937128595.1 uncultured cyanobacterium
GGCTTCTCACCCTCATGCCGTACCCGAAGACCTTATGCTGGGTGTGGCAGCATGAGGCCAAAACGTAAAGTAGCCACACCCAAACCATATTGATCATATACATGGATAAATGATGTCGGATAAACGCACAAACAACAAATTTGAGCAACTCCGTAAACTTGCAGAAGACTTCCTTCGCGAGCGTGAACAGTCTAGTGATAAGTCAAGCTTTCCTGAAAATTTTGCTGAACTTATCCATGAACTGGAAGTTCATCAGATTGAACTAGAAATGCAGCATACTGAGTTGGGAAATGCCTATAGGTCATTGGAAAAATCACGTAATCAATACAATGACCTATTTGATTTTGCTCCAGTCGGTTATATGGTGACGGATAGAGAGGGTGTTATTCATCAGGCTAATTTAACTATAGCTGTGATGATTGGCATTGACCGAGGTGAATTAATTGGGCGAAAATTCTCGTCTTTTTTGGTTGATGACTCGAAAGAGGTTTATTATATTCATCGACGTATGGTCTTTCGCAAAGAAGAGCAGCAAAGTTGTGATATCAGGGTGAACGATAAAGAAAATTCTCATCGTTTTGTACGCCTTAACAGCGAAATTGTCCCCGAACAGCCGGATACATGCCGTACATCTATTACTGACATTAGTCACATTAAACAAGCTGAATTGGTTTTGCAGCGTGCGCTCCAACGTGAGAAAGAACTGAACGAACTCAAAACCCGGTTGATTAGCGTTATATCACACGAAATGCGCACACCGCTCAGTGCGATTATGTCCTCTATCGATATTATGGATCGCTATGGCGATAAGCTTACTGAAGCAAAGCGTGACCAGCATTATGAACGGGTCCGTGCCTATGTCTGGTTCCTGACAGACATTATTCAAGATGTCGTCACCGCTCATCACGTTAGCGATGACTCACCTATTATGAGATTGGAAACTTTTGATGTTGTCCCAGTTGTTGAGCAACTCACAGCGAACATCGCTGATCTGGTGGATGAAGACAAAGATCGCGTTGAACTTCAGATTCGGCCCGGTGAGTGCCCCCAAATGGTCACATGGGATCGCCACCTAATACGTCGTATTATCGTTAACTTGTTGCAGAATGCACTTAAATACTCAGATAGCCAGGTGACTTGTACTATGATATGCGACGAACAAGAGATCACAATACGGATCACAGATGAGGGCAAAGGCATTCCAGAGGAAGATCACCCCTATATCTTCGATATGTTCTACCGAGGAAGTAACACAATCTCAATCCGTGGGACTGGTATAGGGTTGGCTATAGTGAAAGAAGCAGTGGAAGCACATGATGGGACGATCACGTTTAAGACCAGTCGGTATGGAACCAAGTTTACCGTCAAACTACCTCGACATACACAGCGTAACGATTAATCGTCAGTTTCATCTTGCTGAATTTCTATTGCAATAACCATGCCTGCTAACACGGTGCCATCATCGCGCATCACTGGGGCGGTTATATTCCGGTACAACCTGCCATTGAACTCACGTATGTATTCATTCCGCTCACCATTAAGGGCCGAACGGTAATAGGAATCTAGGGTTGTGGCACGGTCTTCGGGCAAAACGTCAAACAGGGTTTTGTTCAAAAGCCCTTCGGCAGAAAAGCCCGCATCTTCAAGGGCCTCGCCTCCAACCAGCATATAACGCAAGTCGAAATCAAATACCAAAACGGCAGTTTCAGGAAGATGATTTAACAAGTTGCGATATATCTCGGAACGTGTTGTGAGTTGCTGTTGGAAGACTTTCTGTTTAGTAATATCTGCGAAGGTTATTACAAGACCGCCGATGTCATCGTCGAGTGTGTAATAGGGGCGTAGTCGCATCGCATACCAGCTATCATCATAACCACGGATTTCCAGCGTCAGCGACTCAAGTGTATCGAGCACACGTTCGCAATCACGAACAAAGTGAGAATAGTCGAAATTTGCGGCGAAGTGGCGAACTGGACGACCGACATCATCGGGCATCAGGTTGATTAGTTCGCTGGCAATGGGGTTAAACAGCCGTACCCTTAGATCATCACTTAAAAAGATCAGGCCGACATCCATGTTATCCATCAAGTTCTTCTGGTCGTTATTGGCATCGGTCAGCGACTCTATCTTCGCGTTCAGCTCCGCATTGACTGTGATCAACTCCTCATTGACGGATTGTAGTTCTTCTTTGGTTGTCTCCAATTCTTCGTTTGTACTCTGGAACTCCTCGTTCGACGATTGCAGTTCCTCGTTGGCTGATTTCAATTCTTCATTTGAGGTTTCTAACTCCTCAATTGTTGTTTGCAGGTACTCTCGTGCTGTACGTAGTTCTTGCTCTAACTCAGAGATACGTTTATCTTTCTCGTCTTCTGGTACATCTTCATCCTCCGGTTTAGTAGTGTGTGGCATAGGTGGGTCCTCGACCACTTCTTCAAACATGATAAGGGTCAGTCTCTCTGTCTGAGCCACTTGTCGTAGGGGCGTGAGCACGATGCGTACAACATGTGCCATATCTCCGTGCTGAAATCTCACAACATCCTGAATGGTATCCTGTCGCTGATTCATAATCTGGCGAATTCCAGTTGAAAGCGACATTCGTAGTTCTGGAATAATCATTTTCAATATGTTGAATGAGGCTGCTCCTTCTGCTGGGTGTAAGTAAGGTGAGGTATCATCATGAAAGTAGAGTATATCCCCCTGTTCATTGATGATTACAGCAGGTGGCGTGTAACGTCGCATCAATACACGCATAGCGAGTTCCTCTAAGTTGAGCACGTGATCTAATGACGTTGTCTCCTCCTCGACTTTATCCATTTAGTAGACGAAAAAGGGTGGACAAGCTAAGCTGACCTCAATTACAACAAAGAGGTGACCATGCCAAACTTGCCCATTGAAATCATAGTCCTGATGCAGCCCTTTACGCCAGTGTTTACTGAACGGAC
>CAKZMO010000667.1 GCA_937128595.1 uncultured cyanobacterium
TCCGTCGATGACCGATGCATTGCCCCCGACAACCCGACCCAAAACATTTTCGATATTGGGATTGGACAGAAAGGTTGCAATTTCATTGGCGCTCAGCCCAAACTCCTCAAAGCTTTGGAAGAGACTTTGACCATCACCAGAAAGCGTTCCACCATCAATTCTAAATTCGTTGCCGTTGCGATTAACACGAGTGCCTGTGCCATCGTTGGCGGGTGAAATCTGGGCGATCGCCGGAATGCAGTGCAACACACCGACCAGAGAGAGTGGGAGAGCGAATAAAAGCAGTTTGGGGGACACAGCTGTTACCTAATTCAGGAGGCTTACAGCTTAGTTATAGGAGCAGCATTTTGTTTTTCGCAGAACATTCCAAAAGAGTATGGATTTTACACAAAGCGAAACATCATGCAATTTGTGTTTTACAGACCATTACCAATCAAGATGAAGGATGACCAGTAATAGGGATGTTGATAATCAGTGCGAATAGCGTCGAGTGTTGCAGGTGCAAGACTAAAGGCTGACACATCGCCCGTAATCATGGCGACTTGTGCTTGTCGGAGCGCTTCTGCTTTGCTCAGTTCTGAGTCATTCAGCGCATTGTAGAAAAGATTCATCAGTTGCTGGGTGCCACCATCATCCACCGACCAAAGGGAGGCGAGTGCTGCCCGTGCCCCCGTGCGCTGGAGTTGATAGCCAAACCCCAGAATTTCCTCGCCTGTGCCCAGTTCACCGCCAATTCCGGTTTGGCAAGCGCTTAACACGACTAAATCGACGTTCTGTAACGACCAGGTTGCCACATCTCTGAGAGTTGCGCGATCGCCATTGCCAAACAAGATAAAAGACTCTTCAGGTGTGCCCGGAACGAAAGCCGCATGGGTCGCAAAATGAACAATGGAGTGATGATTCATCTGGGGCAACACTTGAGCGCTTGAGAAGTTTTCGTTAAACAACGAAATTGTATTGGGAACTTCTTCCGCGATGAGTTTGACTTCTTCTCCAGCGTAGGGCAGACCTTCGTAGCTAAACTGGCGCTGACCAATTTGAAACTCATAGGTCTCTCCCGGATCGCTAAAGGCAGCAGCCAATACAGTGGCTGCCGTTCTGGGGGCAGTATCAAAATCAGTAAGACTTGCAGCGGTAATGTGATTGACCCGAAACCGCTCGGCGAGCCACTGGTTGCCATCAGAAAGAGCGGAGAGAGGAACGTAACGAAGTTGTTGATCGGGTGCATAAACGAGGGTTTCAGCGCCAGCAGCGGCAAGATCGGCTTCGATGGGTGCAATGAGCCACTCGTAGAGCTGTTGCGAAGCGGTAAAGATGTCGTTGTCAGGATCGTAAAGCTCTCGCCGCATAGAGACGATCGCTCGATTTAGATCTTCGCGACGTACGGGAATAGTTCTGCGGATGGGCGGACTGTAGGGGGTAACAAGAATCAGCTCAAGGCGATCGTCGAGCACAAGAGGATAGAACAACACCGCATTTTGATTGAGGTTGCGCAGGTTGTCTTGAAGGGCATTGAGTTGGTCGAGGTCGAGGTTTTGGCGACGAGCTGTACGGCTAAGCTGACTGATCTGCGCTTGAATATCTGGACGATCGATGAAGTCGTAAAAGCTGATGACGATTTCTTGTTCGAGGCTGACTAATTCGGCAATGCGCTGCTGCTGTTGTGGGGTGAGGTCTGAGGGGTTGATAGAGCGAAGGTGTTCGAGTTCTTGTCCTAGGGCGATCGCCTGGTCATAGAGGTCTAAGATACGTTGTTCTGGTTCGTAGTAGTCGAGGCCAGATATGGAATCATTACCCCGCACATTGTGTAAGTAGTCGTCGAGTTCCTGAATTTTTAATAAATCAAGAACCTGCTGAGCCTCAATAACTCGGTCTTGCTGCAACAGCAGATCGGCAAGGGAGCGGTAAGTATCGGCTACCACCTCATTGGCATAGGACTGTTGAATCTCGACAGGCAGAGCCTGAAGATCTTGGCGAATGGCTTCGCTGATGTTGATCGACTGTTTGTAAAAAATAATGGCGAGTTCAACATGCCCTTGAGATGCCAGCAAGTCTCCAATTTCACTGAGGGTCGTGCGTTCACCCTCGCGATCGCCCACTTCTCGCTTCAGTGCCAGAGCCTGTTGATGATATTCCATTGCTTCAGCGGGTTGATTTTGAGTAGCCTGAATCAACCCCAGGTTCCCAGTGACAATGGCTTCGGCCTGTCGATTTCCAATGCTGCGAAAGATATCACCAGCTTGAGTGTACATATCAACAGCTTGTTGAATTTGGCCGAGTTCGCGATAGCTTTCACCCAGGTTATTGAGAGCATTGGCTTCTCCAGCGCGATCGCCAATATCTTGGGCAATAAATAACTGTTTTTCGAGTAATTCAATCGCTTCTTGATAACGCTCTATCAAGTTATATGTCGCACCTAAATTACCTAAGGCATTAGCTTCTTGTTGGCGATCGCCAAGCGTTCGAGCAAGATCCAATTGCTTTTGATGAAAGTCAGTTGCTTGTTCAAATTGTCCAAGCTGTTGGTAAGTAATTCCGATATTTCCAAAGATGCTGGCTTCTACAGACTGATTTTCCATCGTTTGAGCAATCGTTAATCCCTGCTCATACTGTTCGAATGCACGAGAAAATTGCCCCTGAGCAAAGCTACTGATACCAAGATTGACCAAGGCGGTCGCTTCACCTTGGCGATCGCCTAAATGTCTAAACACTTCAAGCGCTTGTTGCTGATAAGTTGTTGCTTCAGCAGAGTTGCCTAATGACAACGAAATCACACCTAAGTTTGTAAGAGCACTCGCGGCCAAGGACTGCTCATCGATAGATTCCGCTTCGTCGATCGCCTCTTGAAATAACTGAGCAGCGACATCATATTCTCGCAACTGGAAATATACATTCCCTAGATTAATCGTCGCAACAATTTTGATAGAAACGTTCTCACTTTCTTGTGTCAGTGTATGTTGCTGCTGATAGTAGTCAAGAGCTTGAACAAAATCGTTGTCGGCTATACGTGAAATATTTCCAAGATTTCCTAAGAGGATTGCTTTAAGCGTCGTATCATCGATAGTTTGAGCTAATTCAAGAGCAGATGCATAGAGATCATGAGCTTGCGGATAATATCCTGAATAGAAGCAATCATCACCTAACAAGGCCATTTCATATATAATATGTCGCAATTCAGAAATCGTTAAATTCTGATTGTTTATGGATGAGAATCTTTGTCCTGAGAGTACTTTTAAATACTGCCCATAACATCCTTCAAAAACATTTGTGATTTGAGAAAATCTATTGTATATGCTGCCAGGATTCGCATTGGCTCGGCTGTTACCTACAGAATAAGGAAAGAATTCAGTCACAGAATAGGTGGAAGGAAAGAATTCAGTCACAGAATAGGTGGATTGTTGTTGCTCTGAGTCAGCTGCTATTGGAACTGCTAGACTAGCATAGCTACTAGTCACGTCAGTCACAGAATAGGTGGATTGTTGTTGCTCTGAGTCAGCTGCTATTGGAACTGCTAGACTAGCATAGCTACTAGTCACGACTGCACTAAACGTTTCATTAGCTATACTAAACGTTGCACTAAACGTTGCACTAAACGTTGCACTAAACGTTGCACTAAACATTACATCAGAGATGCTATTAGTGCTGTAATAGATATTATCTATGCTCATGTCTGCGCGAACTTGAATCGTTTCATGTAGATAGAGAGAACTTATATTTTCTGCACTCACAGAACCGAAAGCGATTATGCTTTCATCTCCATCTCCAACTGTAATGCCAGAGCCACTTATCACAAGTTTTCCCTGATCGTTCAATGCCAGTTCGGTCGCATTTCCAATTTCTCCTCCGGTTAAAAGCTGTGGCAAGGTTGCAATTGGTATGCTCCA
>CAKZMO010000668.1 GCA_937128595.1 uncultured cyanobacterium
GGGGGCTAGGGGGGATCTGAAGTAGCATTGACGACTTCTCAAACATCCTCTTAGAATATTTCTCTCAGAAAATATTCAATAGCAGCGATTGCCCTCTTTCAACCCTCCAAGCAATGGCTTCCCTCCTACAGTACGATTCGGTGAGTGACGGATTGAATACCGGGTGGTGAGTTTGTGCACAGCCTTGGAGCACATCCCCGATTTGCCCGGACTGCAGACTTTGATCCGAGTCGAGAGTCAATGCCAGTTCAAGTAGGGCAGACAGCCTCGCTTAGAAACCGAAACTCGCTACTATGTGGCCTCGTTCATGGAGTCTGTAGAGGCATTTGCTCAACGAATTCGGGGCGACTGAGGCAACGAAAATAAGGTGCACTATGTCCGAGATGTCACTCAGGGAGAAGAGGCCTACCGCATTCGTATGCATCCGTTACCGCAACTCTTTGCCGTAGCCCGCAACTTTGCGCTGAATCTGTATCGGTCGAATGAATTCAGCAACGTAGCTCAGAGCGTTATTGCAAATATGGCCTAGACACACTCAAGCGCGTTTTTAGAATGAAATAGCCTTGGGTTTCCATAGCCCCATGCTGAGTGAGTTGTTGAATGCGGGCGCGATCGCTACATGAAAAAACTCAGGATCTGACCAGGGCAAGCTTCATTAGTGGGTCGAGATCTTTTGACAATCGGCCCCCTCACTACGCAGCCTGATGAAACTCTCGCCAAGATTTTGAAAGCACCGTTCCCGCTGATTTCGCGAATACTCCCGTCAGCATCATTCCCACAGCAAAGTCAGGCCAAAAAGTGCCGCTCCATGCCACAAGAGCAGCGGCAATCAGCACTGACGTGTTGGCGATAATGTCATTTCGAGAACAGATCCACACCGACGACATGTTGATATTGTCATTGCGGTGGCGGGTCAGCAGCGCCAGACAGACCAAGTTTGCAATCAAAGCTAGTACTCCGATCGCACTCATCACAGACACCTCCGGCACCGTAGCCGTGAAGAGTTGATAGGTTGCACGGGCGAAAACGGCGATCGCCGTCAAAAACATGATGCCGCCTTTGAAGAGGGCAGAGCGAGCCTGAGCCTTTGTTCCCATGCCCAACACGTAGAGGCTGCTACCGTAAACGAGGGCATCACCCAGCATGTCTAAAGAGTCGCCTGTCAGAGAGAGAGACGCGGCTTGAAGTCCTGCCCAAAACTCGACGCCAAACATGACGAGGTTGATCAGCAGAACGATCCAAAGCACAACACGCTGTTTTTTCCGAAGTGCTTCTAAGGCTTTGGCCTTATTTTGACAGCAGGACTCTCCCATGGATGGTGTACCTCTTCCTGTAAACCGGTGCTGTCATTGTATCGTCAGGAGTTTTGAGCTGGCGTTCGGGATTGACGGTGTCGCTTGCGTTGGCTTGCTTAGGCGTAGCCCGTATCGTACCCTTCACGTTGAAGGATCTATATCGAGAAATAGGCTATTCCTTTGTTGAAGCAGCATTTCTATAAGTATTCTTAAATTTTCCCCCATTCGTGATAGCCGGACGAAACAGAATCAAGTATCATCAAATAACTATGGGTTTTTGATGAATCATTACAATTTATCTATGAGTTAGATGGAGCTCTTTTTGGATGCTCGTAACTCCAACTTCAGTAACTTTAAGCCGTTCTTTGTTGCTCTAAAGAGAGTTTGAGTGTTCGCTGAGTCATCTTGAAGGTTAAGGGCATGATCCATTTCTAAGATCTCAGGCTGCTTTTGGATTGGGGGGTTGAATTGGAGACTCATTTCAATACCCATTGTCTCAAAAGTCAAACGTTCTTGAGTTTCTACCCCGCGTTTTTCTTTGTGTTCAATCGCTTTCATTGCGTCAGGCTGTTATCCGGTAGGTCTCTTTCGTGTTAGAAGCATGTGTTTTTGCCACCGTGTTGTGTGGGCTGTTTGGCATCATTTTCAAGAAAAATTTGATGATGAAAATTATATCAATGGATGTCATGAGCACAGGTGTTATTGCCTTCTATGTGCTAGTGGCAGCGCGGGCAGGGTTTTTTACTCCAATTGTGGCAGGAACTGAAAAAGGGGCTTATGCCGATCCCGTGCCCCAAGCGGTGATTTTGACAGCGATTGTCATTGGCTTCTCCATTCAGGCTTTGATGCTGGTGAGTGTGATGAAGCTATCGCGAGACAATCCCACGTTGGAAATTCGCGAGATCGAGAATAACAACACGCCATGAACACGCTAACCATCGCTTGGATTGCCCTACCGCTGTTTGTAGGGTTTAGTATCTATCTTCTGCCTAAACTTGATCGATATCTAGCGCTGGGAGTGGCGATCGCCTCTGCGGCCTATTCGCTGTGGCTATTCTCCATTGATACCCCGTTGGGACAGCCTGCTGTTCTACAATTTCTCGACAGCTTTGGCGTCACTTTGATGGCGGATAGCCTCAGCGGGTTCTTCATTCTGACCAATGCCCTAGTGACGGCGGCGGTGGTGATCTATTGCTGGACGAGTGGCAAGACCTCGTTTTTCTACACACAGGTCATTATTCTGCATGGCAGTGTCAATGCGACCTTTGTCTGTGCCGATTTTATTAGCCTCTACGTGGCTTTAGAGGTGATTAGCATCGCCGCTTTCCTATTGATTGCCTACCCTCGGACGAATCGATCAATCTGGGTGGCCTTGCGCTATCTTTTCGTCAGCAACACCGCCATGCTGTTTTACCTAGTAGGCGCGGTGTTGGTGTATCAGGCCAATCATTCGTTTTCGTTTTTAGGACTAGCGAATGCGTCCCCCGAAGCTCAAGCTCTGATTTTTCTGGGACTGCTGGTCAAAGGCGGCATCTTCGTGTCGGGTCTGTGGTTGCCCCTGACCCACTCTGAGTCAGAAACGCCTGTGTCAGCCTTACTGTCAGGGGTGGTGATCAAGGCAGGAGTATTTCCCCTCGTGCGATTTGCGCTGTTGCTAGAGGAAATCGATCCCATCGTGCGTCTCTTTGGAGTGGGAACAGCTTTGCTGGGAGTTAGCTATGCTGTCTTCGAAAAGGATGCCAAGCGGATGTTGGCGTTTCACACCGTTTCCCAGCTTGGATTCGTGCTGGCTGCGCCGGAGGTGGGTGGGTTCTATGCCCTCACCCACGGCCTTGTGAAATCTGCGTTGTTTCTCATCGTGGGTAATCTTCCCAGCCGAAATCTGAAGGAACTGAAGCATCTGCCATTGCGCACTCCTATCTGGATTGCTTTGGTCGTCGCTAGCTTCTCAATTTCTGGGTTTCCGCTCTTGTCAGGATTTGGAGCCAAGGTGTTGACGATGAAAAACCTGCTGCCTTGGCAGGTGATTGGAATGAACATTGCAGCGTTGGGCACGGCTGTTTCTTTTGCAAAGTTCATCTTTTTGCCTCATGAGTCTGGGGAAAAGTCTCTGGAGTCGAAGGGAAAAGCTCGAGCTGGATTTTGGCCTGCTGTGTTGCTGCTGTTAGGAGGACTGGTCGTTGCGAACGGAGTCTATTATCAAGCCTATACTGTGGGCAACACCGTTAAACCTCTAGCTACGATCGCCCTCGGCTGGTTGGCCTATTTGCTAATTTTCCAGCGCTCTGCTCTCAAGCTGCCTCGAATGCTGGAGCAGTTTGATCACCTAATTGGAGTGATGAGTCTGATGTTGGTCTTGCTGTTTTGGGCAGTGGTGACATGATTGGATACCTCGACCTGTCGCTGCGACTGATTATCTGGTTTTTGCTGACGGCGGATGCAAGTTTAGCTAACATTCTCATTGGCTTTGCGGTTGTGTTGCTGTTGCCCCGCAGTCGCACTCGCCCTGCTGTCCTGAGAGATTGGCTCCATGCTTTGTGGGAAGTCATTGTCGCTATTCCTCAGGCCTATTGGGAAGCGCTTGAAATTATGATTCGCCCCCATACCGAAGAAAACGTAACGATGGAGCGGGTAAAACCTCGACGGACTCCAGGCCTAATTTTTCTCGATATTTTCATCATTACGTTTACTCCCAAAACCATTGTGTTGAAGTACCACAAGCGGGGTTGGTATGAGGTTCATCGAGTGCGTCGGAGTCCAAGAGCATGAACATAATTTTGATTGTCATGATGGGGGCGCTGTTGATTCCCATCTATGAAGCTTGGCAAGATGATGACATCTGGCAAAAAATGCTGGCTTTTGCCAGCATTGCGACCAAGACCTCCATCATGATTTTGGTGGTGTCTGTCCTGCGTGATGACTGGATGATCGGTCTGGTTGGGGTGATTATTCTCAGTGTTGGCAACGCGGCGCTGATGCTACTAGCTCATATTCTGAAGCGGATGGGTGACCGATGATTAACGCTCTTAGCTATGCCTGCATCGGAGTCGGTATTGTCTTTTGGTTTTGGGGCACTTGGCCTCTGGTGGGCGATCGCTCTGTTCTCTTCAAGCTTCATAGCTTGTCGGTTGCTGACACCCTGGGTTCTATGAGCATCATCATGGGGCTGCTGCTCAAAATTCCGGGAGAATGGCCTTTGCTGGTGCTAGCAGTGCTCTCTTTAGCCATTTGGAACACCGTATTGGGCTACGTTTTGGCCTATTGCTCAAGTAGTGGAGAAGACTATGACCGATAGCTATATTTATGTAGTTGTTGCCTTATTGCCCTTGGCGGCTTGCATGCTGGTATTTCAGGTCGATCCCTACCATGCTCTAGTGATTCGTGGCATTTTGGGGGCGGTCGCAGCTCTGGTCTATGCGGTGCTAGGAGCAGCAGACGTAGCTTTGACTGAGGCGCTAGTGGGTACGATGCTGGCGATTACTCTGTATGCGATCGCCGTCCGATCTTCCATGAGCATGCGCCTGGGGGTCGTCACCGATCCGGGTGAGAAGCTAGACGCTGAGATCGGCGAGCATCCAAACGAAACTAGCCAAGAGCAGGAGCAACCTGCACTCGGACAGGCGCAGGGGCAATTCGGGCTACGCCCAGACAATCCAACGCCACCACAACACGACGACGATGCTCCGACACCTAAGCACTCAGGTTCATACAAGCAGCTATTGGCGACGCTACGCAACAGCCTGTATCAGCATTATATGCGGCTAGAAATGGTTCCCTACCTCAGTCGAAATGAACTCTACCAGGCTTTCGCCAATAAAGAAGTCCATGGAATCTGCATCCAAACCGCTGCAGCCGAATCGCCTGAACCAGCGGTAAATCATTCTGGCGAGTCCCCCTACCAAATCACCCTACGAGTACGCCGCCTCTACGAGATTGTGCAGACTGAATGCCCATCTGTATCGGCTCGACTGGTAGATGTTGATAGCTCCGATGTCCCTACGGCATTAGAAGCCCTATCCCTCGCTACAGCATCTGCGTCATCAGAGGAGGCTCACCGATGAAATGGCTCTATATTGCGGCAGGTATTTCCCTTTACATCAAATTTTTGGTAATGCCCGACGTGGTAGCTGCCGTTCCCGATCTATCCATCGTTTCTGCAGTCGTAGGAGACAGCGGGGTTCCCAATGCTGTGTCAGGCATCATCTTTAGAAATCGCCTTTACGACACGGTGTTTGAAGTCGTTGTGTTTACCCTAGCGATTATGGGTGTCCGATTTTTGCTAGCTGATGAAACTCCCTCTGCAATGATTCATCAGTTCACAGATCAACCGTCCATCGTTTTGGCACAACTGGGAGCCATCATCGCGGCTCTCGTCAGTATTGAGCTAGCCATTCGAGGGCATCTCAGTCCAGGGGGTGGCTTTGCGGCTGGAGTCGCTGGAGGCACAGCCATTGGCTTGGTCGCAATTACCTCTTCTTCAGAGTGGATGGAAGCAATCTACCGCCGCTGGCGAGCTGCCACCCTCGAAAAAGTCTCAGTGCTCACGTTTATTGTGCTAGCTTGTCTCACGCTAATCGGACTAGAGTTGCCCTCCGGAGAGTTGGGCAGCTTAGTCAGCGGCGGCGTCATTCCGCTCTTGAATATTTTGGTCGCGATCAAAGTGGCACTAGGATCGTGGGCCGCAATTTTGCTATTCATTCGCTATCGAGGACTGTTGTGAACTGTTGTGATCAGGAGGGCGATCGCCATCTATCGCTCAGACCTTCGTTTTCTTTGACATTAAAGCCGTTCTATAGTTTTACGCGCTGATATAAAACCAATAGTTGATGGAGAAGCCGCGCGGTGAGCGGCTTCTCCATCAATATCTGTCCTAACCTATCTGCGCATTGCTATAAAACAATTCACACTTCGTTTCCGTTGTAGTCCTCAATCACTGAAATATCTTGTTCTTCTAACCCGTAAAGCTGGTAAACAACTTGATTGATGGATTGTTCGAGGGATTCTTCAGTGAGAGAAGGAAACGGTGCAGAATCGTCTCTAGTTGCGCGGTGACATGCAAAATTGTTCGGGGTTTGACGGGCTTTTACCAGTTCGATGAGGCGATCGCCCCATTGCTTTTCTCTCATTGAAGTCAGCAGCGGAATCGGCAGGCATCGCAATTGTGATGGCCCGATTCGCAGGTAGCCTCCTTGGAGACGGTTTCCTTTTGATGACTGAAGCATCAGCAGGTTGACGAGACGACTGTTGAGCAGACCTAATACATAAAGCAGCGGGAGCTGAGAGTTTTGGATAATGCAAGTCGATTTTCCTGCAAGAATGCATCCGTCTAAATCCGCGATCGCCTCTAGCTGGCGTGTCATGCTAGCAACGATGAGTTTAGTGGTGCTGGCTTGCTGATGGCGACGGGGCAGCAATTGCTTCAGGGCATGACTAGAGACAATGGGATAGGGAATGCGATCGCCCAAATAGCGCAGGGGTTTTTCTGCCCAAAGGGAGTGGTAGCGATCGATGGTGCCGCTGTTGATGACTTGAAAATGGCGATCGCCATTCTTTGACCAGCTCTGAAACAAAGAATTTTCACTAGTATCCCGGTCAGTCCAGGAATGAATCAAAGGCTTGAGCTGATAGGCTTCGGCTACAGTAGCCGCTCCCGTGACCTGAGCCAGTTTCCCCAAGGTTGGAAAGCGATCGCTCAGATTTTGCAACAGTTCAGCACGTCGAGCATTCGTATCCACAATCCAGCCCGAGGTTGAGGCGGTGAGCTGTGTCATCGGAACCAGTCGTGAAGTTTCGACCTCACAGCCCGCATCGCCCTGTCTCATCAGCTCGTATTGAACAGCAGTTGTACTTGTAGAAGTTTGAGAAGAACGCCGTTCCGCCACATACACAATGGGATACACCGCCGCATCAAACAAATTAGTCTGGCTATAGTCGCGGATGATTTTGAGCTGACTGTGTTGTGTCAGGAGCGATCGCGTGGTTGTTGCATAGCTTGCTGACAGCAGCTTGTTTGGCACAACGAAGCTGTGAATTCCTCCGGGTTTGCATAGACCTAGCGCTTTTTCGATAAAGATGCAGAACAGATCCCAGTTCCCTTGTGCCGCCTGGTACTGCTGAGTGCAGTAGCGTCGCCACTGGGGGAGCCATGCCGTCATCGCCTCCGAGTCGAGATAAGGCGGATTGCCAATGACTACGTCAAATCCTCCGCCCGACAGTGCTTTTGAAAATGCTGTTTGCCACGTAAATTCGGTGTCATCAATGACCGCATTTCCTGTGCGAATCGCCTGACACAGAGTTCTAGACAGCGCGCTGGTCACGGATGCAACAGGAGTTTGAGTCTCTCGTAATATCTCTAGGTGCAGACCTAATCGCGTGACTTCTACAGCCCAGGGGTCAAGATCCACACCAGCCAGCGCAGTTTGAAGAAGGTGTTGACGTTTCTCCAGCGTTAGCGAGCAGCAAGCCTGATGCTGATGCCACGCCAGCAAATAGCGATAGGCCACTAGCAAAAAGATGCCGCCGCCACAGGACGGATCGAGAACGCTGAAGTCAGTGGGGACAAATGGGGCTGACTGGAGACGATGCGGGTGGTGCCCAGACAAGCCAACGCCCACAGTTTGCTCCACCATATAGCCCACAATCTCGCTAGGAGTGTAGTAAGCTCCTTGTCGTTTGCGACGCAAGGCACTGGAACGTTTCTTTGAAGGATTATGCTCCTGAGCCAATGCCAACGGATCAATCAAGCACTCATACACTTGCCCTAGTAGCTCAGCTCCAATTGTTGCCTGCGCTAAACCCGCTACTAAGCAATAACCGACTGCTGTGAGAATGGCCTGGTCACAGTCTTGGTCACAGACTTGGTTAGAGGCGCGATCCGAGATATGAAATTCGGCAGAATATATTGTGTTAGAGTTGGGCGCGTTAGATTTGGGATTCGAGTCTAGAGAACTAGACCGTAGCCACCGAGTCGGAAACACCGTGCCATAGCGCTGGTTGATGTCTTGGCAAGATTCAACAATTGCAGAACGGATGTTGCGACGTTGGCTTGCTTGGTCGCCGCTCACATCGCCCCCCTCTAGCAATCTCGCAAGTGAGCCTGCGGGCAATAGATGATAGGATTCGGCGATCGCCAATCCAGTTAGCAAGAGCAGGTGTGGTTTTACCTGTGGAGTTGGCTTATGGTCAGTTTTTCCGGTTTGAATACCTCGTAATATCTTCGCCAAATTTGGCGGCATTGCTTGGGACGTCGGCCATTTCAAGTTCTTGTTTGAATTCGCGAGCTTGGAATTCAAATCTTCAGACCATCCGGGGGTGTGGTAGAGAATTGCTCATTGCCAACCCGTTGGAATCGGGATCAACGCTAGAGTCGGAGGAGGATGGCTCAGGCTGAATCTGCTCCAGTAGAGGACGTTCTGGAGGATCGGTTAATCCAAATCGATTAAGCAGCATCACGATCGCCACTGAAAGAACGGCTCCAAGAGTCAGCCCAAACGCGAGCAAAATCAGATAAAAGCGCTTTGCTGAGTCACGAGCTTTTCTAGCTCTCTCTGCATCTAACTTAGGAATATCCTCTGAAGGTAAGTTTTGAATCGACGGGTTCGAGGAGTCCTGGGCAGCGCGGCTAGGCTTATTTTCTTCTGGCGGTACAGGCTTCGCGATAGGAACATAGGGGCGATCGCGCGGTAGACGTTTGTCGTGTCCATCTTTTGAACTGTTGGTTTCGTATGCCTTCTGTGAATTATTGTTGGAACCATTGGAATCTGGAGGTTGCGCCATATCGAAACCTACTCCAAAGTGAGAGGTGAAACGTTCTCTAATGGAATTCCTGATAGAAAACCGTTTCTGAAGCCTACCAAATCTCGTGTCGGAACCTCTCATAAAGTCTGAGTTTTGATGTTCTTCTTAAGAAATGGTCAACCTGAAACATCAACGATGTGGGTTAGACTCTATCTGTAGCGTTGTTTTTCCTACTTCAAAGACAGCAACGCTAAATGAGCTAGGAACTAGAACGAATGGCTAAATCGTCGAAGCGATCGCACTCCGACTCTTCAGGGCAACAGTCTCTCTTCACAGCGGCTGAACAACGCACCTTTTCACCCCCTGGCCCTCGGCGATCGCCCACAGTAGACATCAGTGCCGCAGCGCTCCAGGCTTGGAAAAACAAAATCTTCCTGCACCAGCGACAGGTGATCGAAACGGCAGTGACCCAGCAGGGCAACTTATTCGAAACAGCATCCTCCCATATCAGTGCTGATACGATTGATCCGTTCGTTCTCGATCTGCAAAATTTCTTCTTTTTTCAATGGCCTGCCGATCGCCATCCGAGCCAACCCTGTATCTATTTTGTGATTGACACGAAGCTGCCTCTACTGCTGTATGTCGGTGAAACCTGCAAGGCAAATCAGCGATGGCGTGGAGTGCATGACTGCAAACAATATGTGCTGAATTATCAGGCCGCCCACTTCAAACATCAGATTCCCACTGCGATCAACACTGCTTTTTGGTGGGAGACCCCGGCAGAGATGCGTCCCCGACAACAGCTCGAATCGGCTCTGATTTCGCGATGGAAGTCCCCGTTTAACAAGGAAAATTGGCGATTTTGGAAAACACCGTTTATTGCCACCGCTGGGGATTGCTAAACTGTGGAAGCGAGTCACGTCACGCAGCGTCACATCACGCGGGAGAAAGCAGGTGCGATGGTCAATACAGCAAAGCCAGAGTGGTTGAGAGTCAAGGCTCCCCAGTGGGAGCGCGTGGGCAATGTCAAAGACATTTTGCGTGACTTAGACCTCAATACCGTCTGTGAAGAAGCTTCCTGTCCCAACATTGGCGAGTGCTTCAGTCACGGCACGGCGACCTTTTTGATCATGGGGCCAGCCTGTACCCGTGCTTGCCCCTATTGCGACATTGATTTTGAGAAAAAGCCCCAGGCTCTCGACCCTACGGAGCCGTTGAGACTCGCGGAAGCCGTCGGACGCATGAATTTGAACCATGTGGTAATCACCTCGGTGAATCGAGATGACTTGCCAGATGGCGGTGCAGAGCAGTTTGTGAAATGTATTGATGCGATTCGAGTGCGATCGCCCAAAACTACCATTGAGGTTCTCATTCCCGATTTGTGTGGTAACTGGGGCGCGCTGGAGCTGATTCTGACCGCGAAACCAGAAGTGCTCAACCACAATACCGAAACCATTCCTCGACTCTATCGGCGAGTACGACCCCAGGGCGATTATCCCCGGACGCTGGAACTAATACGGCGATCGCGCGACATCTCTCCTTCCGTCTATACCAAATCCGGCATTATGGTCGGTTTGGGTGAAACCGACGACGAAGTCCACCAAGTGATGCACGACCTGCGCGAGGTCGATTGCGACATTCTCACCATCGGTCAGTACCTCCAGCCCACTCCTAAACACTTGGCGGTTCAAGACTTTGTCACCCCCGAACAGTTTGAGCAGTGGCGTGTTGTGGGAGAAGCGATGGGATTTTTGCAAGTCGTCTCCTCACCGCTGACCCGCAGCTCTTACCATGCAGAACAGGTGCGATCGCTGATGGAAAGATATCCTCGGTAATTTCGTGGCGATTGAGAATGAACTCAAGCGGATTTCATGCCGCATCTGATTTCAGCATTCATGCCTCAGCGGCAATATTTTCCTAGGGGCGCTCAGTCGATTGCCCCTAATTTCAGTTAAAAAGTGAAAACGGTGGGGTATCTGGGAAAAATTTAACCAAGAAGGGCAGAGTGTCTATCTAAATGATCACGAAAATCGTCAAATGGACGTCTCTCGACTTCGCGATTTGTAAAGCTCCAGGGAAAAGATAACTTTTAGCAAGTCCTAATCCCAACAGATTTAGCGTGACGTTTAAGCGCATCGAGGATTTCATGACCGTACTCTCCCCCTTTGACGAGGTCATTCGTGATTTTGCCCAGGCCAAATATTTGCCGCGCATCAAAAAGCTGCTGGTCTACGCCTGTACCCACCGCTGGGAGTCAAATCCTGAGCGTTTGGCAAAACTGCATCTCCATAATTTGATTGAAAAGTTGATGCAGATTGCCCCAACTCTCGATCAGCTCAGCGTATATCTCAATCAAGTCACCCAGTCTCTCAGCAAGCCTGCCGAATACCTGCTGGTTGCAAACGTAATTGTTCAGGGCTTGCGCAAACTCTACGTTGGCGCAGCTTCCACTTCTGAGTTCAGCTGCGATCCCCATATCTGTCGGCAAGTGGCTCAGGTGCTTGAGCAAGATTCGGATCATCTGCGGATACGAAAACTGCTAATTTTGATTTGTCGCAACCATTGGGAACTCGATACCAGTCGCCTGCTCGCAGCAAATCTGCCTGACTTGGTGTCCGAACTGCATCAGCTCACTCAATCAGAAGAAAATCTGCAAGCAGTATTCAACAGCATCGTGCAGAACACCAGTAAACCTGTGCAGTATGGGGCGATCGCCAGTCGTATTCTTGATGCCTGTCAGATTCTCTATAGTGCTCAGCAGACTAGCCAAACCGAGTTGCGTTTGCCTGCTCCTGGAATGGCATCAAGTTCCCCTGCGACTGCGACTGACAATAGCGCATGGGCTGCGGGTTCAATTTCCCCGACACGCTCAACACTCAACGCCCAGTCTTCTAAGTCAAATCGTGCTCCGGTTACAGGACTTAACGCTGCTGCTTCAGACGCTGCCTCTTCGGCACCTGAAGTCTCTCCTGCTGCTGGATCTGTCTCTCAATCTGAGCGCTCTCCTGCTGGATCTGCGTCTGAAGTGCCTCCATCAGGAACATTCTCAGACCGTACACCTTCAGATTCCCATGCGGCTTCCAACGCGATTCCTGCCTTCTCCCAGGGAGAGCTGTTTGACCTGCGGCTAGAGATTATGAAATACACGGTTCCGCTGTTGGCGAAGCAGGTATTGTTTCTAACGCTCTATGCTCCTGCAGAACATGGCAGTGAGGCAACGGTGACTGAAATGGCAATGAATGCAGAAACTTGGTCGTCTCTGAAAAAACGAGATTTAGACGACTTGATCGAGAGAACTCTGAAGCAATATCCCACCCTTGCTTTGCTCGCAGAGGGACTACATCGCTCGGCTCGACTGAGCCAAAATCAACAGCGAACCATGCCTGTGGCAAGTGCGATCGCCCGTGCGGTCAAAACTCTGATGACGAAGCATCGTCCAAGCCGTCTGCGCGATCGCTCAGGAGATGCTGCCGACAGTTTGCGCAGTGCTGAACAAACGCGCCAGTTCGCGTCGCCTACTGTGTCGTTCGAGAATGACTCTGATGGCTTGGATTCTCTCAATAACGCGTCTCAAGATATTGAACTTCCGCAACCTTCCCGAAAGAGTTCAGACCATACTCAAAATTCTTTCCCAAACCCACTCCCAAACCAAGAGTCTCTTTCGCCACCTTCTGCTGCTCTGTCTAGTTCGACTTTAAATCAAGCTAGCTCGCCCTCGAATCAAGACGATCCTGCGATCAAAGATTGAGCCGCAAGGCTGAGCGAATGTGAGTTTGATTTGAATGCATTGCAGAGCTTGATCCTTCGCTGTTGTTTCGCCTGCCGACTTTCCTATGGATACCGCTGAACTTCTTCATCGCTACGGACGCAACGAAATTAATTTTCCAGGCATCAATCTCGGCGGGGCTGATTTGTCAGGAGCCGACCTGATTGGCATCAACTTAGATGAATCCGATTTGCGCAACGCTTCTTTGGTGCTGGCCTATTTCAGTCGAGCCAGCCTCAACTATGCCCATCTGGATGCCGCAGATCTGAGCGGAGTCAATCTAAGTCAGGCGAGTTTGGTGCGGGCTGTCTTACGAGATGCCAATTTGCACGGCGCTATTTTGCAAGGAGCCGATCTCCGCAGCGCCGATTTGACCCTTGCTGATATGCTCGACGCTAATTTAATTGGAGCTGATTTACGGAATGCTGACTTGAGCGGAGCAAATCTTACGGGAGCCTGTCTACGCGGGGTCAATCTACGGGAAGAAAACCGCAAGTATGTCGCAAACCTGCGCGGAGCAAATTTGCGGAAGGTCGATCTCCGTGGAGCGAATTTGACCGGTGCAGACTTATCGAAGGTTGACCTGCGGGGGGCAAACCTGAGTGAGGCGACACTGCGGGAGGCCGATCTAAGTCATGCTGATCTGAGTGATGCCAATCTCAGTGGAGCAACCCTGACCGAAGCGAATCTCACCCACACCAATCTACGCCACGCCAACTTGATGAATGCTCGAATGCAGCGATCGCGCCTCACCGAATCTGACATGGCTACGGTCAATCTTCAGGGAGCGTTGTTACCAGATGCAGACTTGAGCAAGGTCAACATGCCCCTTGCAAATTTAGATGGGGCTAAGGTCAGTCGTGCCAATCTCAGTCGCGCTAACTTACGTGGCTCATCAATGCGAGAGGTGAATTTGACGGATGCTTATCTGGCAAGAGCTGACCTGGCGGAGACGGATCTAACTGAAGCGAGCTTGATTCGAGCAGAGATGAGCAGTACTAACCTAGCCGGAGCAATTCTTAGCGGGGCAACGATGCCGGATGGGGAGGTCTATCACTAATTCCCGTGAAGAGGGACGGGCGATGCGGGCGATGCTTAGGCAATCCCATGCCATTTCCACTGAAAGTACGCGATCCCCAAAGTATTGGGAATGTCCACAGCACTCTTCAACCTTAAGCTGAGGCTGTTACAATGCCTGACAACAGATAGAAACTATATCGAATAATAAAACATCGGCATGAGTGACACGATTCTTGAGGTTCGCGATCTAGAGATTCAATTCCAGGGCGATACCCAGATAGTTCAAGCCGTAGACGGAATTTCCTTTGTGGTGGAGCGTGGTCAGACTCTCGGAATCGTGGGTGAATCAGGGTCTGGCAAATCTGTGACCGCACTTTCCATTATGGGATTGGTTCCCAACCCTCCCGGTAGAGTGGCTGAGGGGAGCATCAACTACCGAGAGCAATCCTGTGACTTTGTTGATTTTGTCTCCTTGCCGCCTGAGCGGATACAGCCTTATCGGGGTGGCAAGGTATCGATGATTTTTCAGGAACCTATGAGTTCTCTAAACCCGGTCTACACGTGCGGGTTTCAAATCGTAGAGGCGATTCGTCAACACGAAAATATTTCCAAAGCGGCGGCTCGACGGCGAGCCGCAAGTCTGTTGCAGGAAGTGAAGCTGCTACCTGGCGACGACGACATGCGGCATCTCTATGTAGAGGGCTGGAGAAAACGCAGTCTGGGCTCAAATTCCCACCGGGCAGGTACAGAGCCTATTCCAGCAGACGCCGTACCTCATGACAGCGACATTGATGAGTATGTCAATCAGCAAAAGCGTGCCATGCTCGAACGCTATCCCCACGAGCTATCGGGGGGACAGATTCAGCGTGTGATGATTGCGATGGCGATTTGCTGTAATCCTGATTTGCTGATTGCTGACGAGCCGACAACCGCTCTAGATGTCACGGTGCAGGCGACAATCTTGGATCTGTTGCGAGAATTGCGCGATCGCCGGGGCATGTCCATGATTTTCATTACCCACGACCTTGGCATCATCGCTGAAATTGCCGATTCAGTTGCCGTGATGTATCGCGGCAAGATTGTCGAATACGGCTCGATTCTCGATATTTTCTCGAATCCCCAACATCCTTACACCAAGGGGCTGCTGACTTGCCGTCCTCGATTAGACCAGCGCCTGCGGTGCTTGCCAACGGTGTCAGATTTTATGGATGTTACGGTCAACGATGCTGGTGACACCGTTATTAAGGAAAAAGACTCGACCCTAACGTTCGATGAATCAGAATGTGTCAGTCAGGAAGAACTGGATATTCGTTTGGGGCAGTTGCAACAACAAGAGCCGTTGCTGAGTGTGAGAGACCTGCAAGTGGGCTTTCCGATTCGTGGCTTTTTGGGACGCACTCAGCGCTACTTCATGGCGGTCAACAACGTCTCCTTCGATATCTATCCAGGGGAAACCCTTGGGTTGGTAGGCGAGTCCGGCTGTGGCAAGAGCACCCTGGCATCTAGCCTACTACGATTGATTCAGCCTCTCAGCGGAGAAATTCTCTTTGATGGCGTTGATGTGATGAAGTTGGGATCGCGGCCACTGCGGCAACTCCGACGGGAGATGCAGGTCATTTTCCAAGATCCATTCAGTTCTCTCGATCCTCGAATCAGCATCGGCGAAGCTGTAATGGAACCCCTCAAAATTCATAAGGTAGGGCAAAGTCGGCGACAGCGGCGATCGCGAGTCTCTGAGCTGCTTGAACGGGTTGGACTTAATCCCAACTGCATCGATCGCTATCCCCACGAGTTTTCAGGAGGACAGCGACAGCGCATTTGCATTGCCCGTGCTCTGGCGCTCAACCCTAAGTTCATCATCTGCGATGAGTCAGTGTCGGCTCTAGACGTGTCAGTGCAAGCTCAGGTCCTGAACTTGCTGAAAGGATTGCAAAGTGAATTTGGGCTGACCTACATTTTTATCTCTCACGATCTCAGCGTGGTGAAGTTTATGAGCGATCGCATTATGGTAATGAATCGCGGCAAGATCGAAGAAATTGGCTCCGCAGAACATATCTATCGACAGCCCAGTAAGGAGTACACACAGCAGTTGATTGAGGCCATTCCCAAAGGCAGCATTGAACGAATCCGCGATCGCATGACCCAGCGCTCTGCGTAACCAGTTCGAAATAGGGGCACAGCATTGCTATGCCCCAAGTGGGAGCCCAAAGCCCTAATCAAAGATCTGCAATCGAGTTCGTATCAGAACTCTAATGGTGGCGTGTCTGAGTCTTGGCTCTCTGGGTTTGCCACATTCGTCCCGGTCTCTTGAGGCATTGATGCTGTGCTACCAGTGGCTTCATTGGGATCGCGCCAGTAGACGATCTCTTCGTTAAGCACCTTCAGCTCACTGCCGGGATAGTAAAAGTCGAGAATGCGATTGTTTGACCAGCCCAACTCACCCAAACGATAGGCTCCGGTTTGACTCATGCCAACTCCATGACCAAAGCCGCCCCCTACAAATGCATATCCCTTATGAACCGCAGCCGAATTTTGCTTGTCCGTTGCGGTTTCGTCTTTCGTTTCCTTGTCAATTTCCTCTGGAACGTTGTTAGCCCCAGACGTGGAATGGGTTGCGGCAGAACTGGCGATCGCCCCAGTTTCAGGCTCAGTAGCGGCGTCTGCTTCAACTTGAGTAAAGGTCGGTTCAAGATAGAACAAGGTGCTGCGAGGAGGGTAGAAAGCCCGTACTACCTCGTCTTTTTGCAACGTGACCTTCCCCAAATCTGTCGTGGCAACTAGAGTTTGAACCCGACCTGAAGGAGCCCGCTCTGTCACCTCTAGCTTTTCTAACCGAGCGAAATTGACTAGAGGATGCTGCACCACTCGTAGATAGTTCCGCAGATCGTCTGCCAGACTTTCAAGGGTGCCTTCTCTCCGCCAGCGAAATGCCTCCCACTCGTCCTCATTAAAGCCAGAGGAGAGACTCATAAACGCTCGAAAGTTTTGCTCGTTGGATAGGGGACGGGTGGATAAATCCCAAACCCGATTCACCGAATCAATCACCGCTTGCAGATAGGGGCGATCGCTGCCGTTCCACACATGGCTAAAGGGAGCTGTCACCCCGCCAGTGGTCGAAGAATAGAGAGCATCAATCAGTTCATTACGGTAGGTCAAAACCTGACTGCGAGTGGCAGCGATCGCGCGATCGCTGATCTCTGCCGCCCCCCCTAATCCCCAGTAGACCTGACACTGAGTGTCTGCACATAGTTCATAGTCGTCAATTTCAAACCGTCGCAAGTTTCGCAGCGCATAGGTACGAGCCAAAATGGCTTGAGCTTCGATCGCTGGGCGAGGAGCGCCTAGCCCAATTTCGTGGGGCACCACACCGCGAAGATAAGTTTCAACGGGGACTTCGTTGACGAGAGTGTACGTGCCATAGCTGTTGGGCTGAAACCGCATCTCTCCACCATAGAGACGCTGCGTTCCATCTTCGTGTTTGACTCGAATGCGACGATTGTTGCTGTTGATTTCAAAGCGATCGCGCGTGTAACGAAAACCATTGGCAACCAGAGATGCTTTTGGGCGCTGTCGTAACGTTTGGGTATTGAGAAAGGCTGTTCTCGTGCCATTCGCCTGGATGCTGTGCAGTAAGAGCCGTCGCAGCAACGGAGTGCGATAGACATCGCGCTTAGCCCACACTTCCCACATTCGAGGTTGAGCCAGCTCGACTTCAATGCCCTGAGAGCGCCAATAGTTTGCGCTATCTTCTGCACTTTCAAAGCTGCGGTGGCTACTCAACACCACTCGCTCAACAACTTCAGGCGTTGCCAGCGCTTCCATCACCACATCAACGGTTACCTTCGAAGCGGCAATCGTTTGTTCCTGGCCTCCGGTCACCAGCGTCACCGTGAGGCGATCGCCCGACAGAGGTTCTAGCGTCATTTCATCAGAAGGTTCATCGCCAAACCGCTGGGCCACGCCCACATCCATAATGGGATTGGCTGCTGAACCTGGCGCAGCTTGGGCAATACGAAGGGTAGAGGATCGTGGGGGAGAAGACTGGGCGATCGCGGCTGGAAAGGTTCCTACCAAACCGGACATCACTCCTAGACAGACCAAGAGCGATCGCCGCCAGCATCGAGTGACCGACGCAGAATTGAAAAGCTGTTGAGAAGAGAAATCTGCCATATGACGTGGGTAAGTCTTAAACAGTAGGTCGTTGAAACCGTCAAAATTCAGGATGCAAGTTTAGAAGTGAATGCAAAGGTAAAACTGACTGGCAGTACGCGTCCCTGGAAATTCCATACCCGTTGTTCATCCTTCGGACTCTTTACTTGGCGAAAGAATGAAGGTAGACAATCTTGCCCATGCTATCTCAGTTCGCTAGAAAATGAGGCGGACTCCGACCACAATTCTCTACAGAACCGGGGCATTAAACAAGAAATGATTGCAAGGCCGTACTCATAACGAATATGATTTAAGTCATAAGATCTTGCTTTGGCTGTCGTTCGAAAGTATTGTTTGCCCTGCTGTGGGCGCATCTTTAGCAAAAAGAGAATTGTTTAACATGAGAATTCAAGACATCCCCATCGACCAAATTCGCCGTCCCCTTTTTCGCCAAAATGATGCCGCAAAGGTTCATGCTTTAATGGATTCCATTCAAGAGTTTGGCCTTCAGGAAGCGATCGATGTTCTAGAAGTTGACGGGCAATTTTACGGGTTTTCAGGATGTCATCGCTACGAAGCCTGTAGTCGCCTGGGTCACAAATCTATCCGTTGTCGAGTGCGGCGTGCCCCTCGTTCCGTATTAAAGATGCATCTTGCCTGACCTGACCTATGCCTGATCCCGCTCGCATTCCCTTGTCTTCTCAATCAACATCCGGTCTCGCTCAGACCAACGCCCCGGACTACACGACACGACTGCGATCGCTCATGGCAGCGGCTGAACTACAAAGCTATCGAGCCTTGAGCCTCCAGTCTGGAGTGTCTGAGCGGCAGATTCTGCGGCTGCGGCAGGGAAAAGCAGAGCAGATGCGCCTGGAAAGTCTTGTTCGATTGGCGAATACTCTTCGCTGTCCTATCTCTCAGTTTCTTCAAGAGTTCTCCTCCCTTCAGTTGTCACCCAAGTCTGAACCTGGCGCAGATTTGGACGAGGAATTAAATGAGGGAAAGATCTTACCCGCTCCGTTGGAGTCTGTTTCAAGGCAAGAATATGAACGGCTCCAGACTCAGTTTCAGCAGCAACAATCTGACCTGGCGACTGAATTTCAACGAGCAGCGTTGTACATCTTGGAGACGTGGATGACCTTCTGGCCGACTGCTGTCGCCAAAGTCGAAGAAGACGCTCAATTCCCTGCGAGTCGGTTACTTCCTCTAGTTCGTCCAGTGGAGCAACTGCTGGAACAGTGGGACGTTGAGGCGATCGCCACGGTTGGAACTGAGGTTGCCTACGACCCCACCCAGCATCAGCTTATGGGAGGTACGGCAGAACCAGGACAGGCAGTACGTGTGCGGAATGTCGGCTATCGCCATCAAGGAAAGCTGTTGCATCGAGCTAAAGTCAGTCCCGTTTGAATCGTGAGATGAGACGAAGAGGCGATCGCCCTATTGCCCCTATTGATAATCGCCCTATTGCCCCTATTGATAGGATATGTAGAACTCAAAATACTGAAATTGGAATCAAGGATTCATCATGGCTGAAGTACTCTTTCATCTAGCTTTTCCTGTTGACAATGTTGACCAGGCCAAAGCTTACTATGCAGACGGATTAGGCTGTCAGGTAGGACGAGCCAATGAGAAATCGATCATCCTGAATCTGTATGGACATCAACTCGTGGGTCACGTTGAACCCGACGCAGCTTCGCCACAAAAGGGCATTTATCCTCGCCATTTTGGCATTGTTTTCACCGAAGAGACAGATTGGGAAGCGCTGGTAGAGCGTGCTCAGAAACATCAGCTTCCCTTCTACACTCAGCCCAAACGTCGATTTGAAGGATCTTTGCTGGAGCATCGCACCTTTTTCTTAGAAGATCCGTTTCACAACTTGATGGAGTTCAAATACTATTGCCATCCAGAAGCTATTTTTGGAGCAGTTGAACATGCTGCTGTAGGTGAAACCTAGATTCTAAAAGTTGTGCAGGGATTCTCCTCATCGTCTGTACTCCATCTTTGCTGGCTGAATCGTGTCAACTGGGCATAATTCAAACTGTGTTTTTGAACACTAATTCAAACTGTGTTTTTGAACACAAGTTTAAGGAACAGTAACAACTGCGGCAATTTCGGGCGATCGCGCCTATGATTTGGTGCGGTTTGCTGTGAATGCAATCCGGCAGGTTAGATAGGGATAAGTGGAGTGAAGCAAACTCGAAAACTTCGCCAACGGCGGCATAGACGCTCTAGACGTCTGATGGCTTTTGCAGGCATTGCGACCGTTTCGCTGTTGCTTACGGGTTACACTGCATGGCGGTGGCTCAAACCCAGCGTTTTGAGTGCTGACCCGGCCAACTCAGTCGATGGAGATTTCTTCCCCCAGGCTCAAGTGGGACTAGCTGCATTTGAGGCGATCGCCAGTCTCCAGGTTCCTGCTCCCAATGGTCGTCCTCGCCTGTATCCGTTGCCCGATGCTGAGGAAGTATGGCAATGCGAAGTTGTGGTGATTGGTGGCACTTTGGGAGGGGTAGCTGCTGCTTCTCATTCCATGTCTTCAGGCGCGCAGACCTGTCTTATCGAAGTGTCGCCTTGGCTCGGCGGACAGATCAGCTCTCAAGGGGTTTCCGCTATCGACGAATCGAGTGCCATGCGTCGAGGCAACAAGTTTTCAACCAGTTGGCAGCGCTTCAAAGACCTGATTAGTCAGCAATCTATAGAACTGCCCCCTTGGACGGGTGCCGGAACTCGTACGGTCGATCAGCTTAACAGTTGCTGGGTTGGGGATCTGTGTTTTCCGCCGAAAGCGGGCGATCGTGCATCTCAGCAATTACTAGAGCAGAGCGCTCAATATGTGGAAGGCAGTCGCTGGAGCACGTCAACCGCGTTTAAGGGCGCTAGTTTTGACGAGACAGGCCGCAACATCACCGCAATTCACGCGGTACGGCGATCGCCCCTGAGCCCTGACTATCAGCCCGAGGGACAGCTTTGGAGTGAGTTAGCCTCTTGGTATAGCTGGTCGGATGATGACGAGTTTGATAAGGTTCCTATCCGTATTGAACCACCGTCGGGACGCTCGTTTTTGGTGATCGATGCGACCGATACTGGAGAGCTGGTCGGCTGGGCCAGAATTCCCCATCGACAGGGTTCAGAGTCGATAGACATGACTCAAGAAGCCCATGCTCCGGCGATCGCCAACCCAGACTGTACGCAGGCGTTCACGTTTCCTTTCGTGGTCGCTATTCACGATGATGGTGGCGAAAGCCTCAAGCGTCTTCAGCAGGTCGAGTCTGAGTT
>CAKZMO010000669.1 GCA_937128595.1 uncultured cyanobacterium
TAATCAGCTAAGTGAACAAATTGCTGAACTTCAGAAAAAAGCGGAAAGCTTGGCCGACAGTGCTGCCCAGGCCGAGGAGACCCGTGAAGCCCTTCGTATCTTGACAGAACGCTTGAGATTTATGCAGCAGTCTGTAGCGAAGCGGAAGAAAACAACTGGAGTAGCCTGATATGCTCTCTGACTTATTTCTTACTGAGCTAGGCGTTGTGCTGCAAGCTCAAAATCGCCTCCTTCAGGAGCTTCAATCCTCTGTAGATGAAATCAGCACGAGCTTAGATGCCTCGGCTCAATCCCTATCTGGAGTCAGCGAAACGACGCTCCGGATTCGTGAGCTAGAAGCACTCATGAACGAACTGGAAGCGGAGCAAGAGCATGTAGAGGAAGAAGACTTTGCCGATTTCGATCCAGATCAGGTACTCAATCTCTATCAACATCGCCAACACACTGTCTTTTGTGAGCTGAACCGCATCGGATACAACGATTGGGACAGCTTTGTACGGCAATGTCAAACCTATGCGTTGCAACAGAGTATTAATCCTCTCGCTCCCTACGACATTTTTTTAACCGAAGCAGATTTACAACAGCTAGAGTCTGAATCCTACGACGCTCAATATCGCTGGGACAAATGGGACTATATTTTTGTGGGTGCAAGTGGTGTTTTAGCTGCCCTGACAGATTACCTCTTGGTGAAAATTCCCTCGGATATTAAGACCGGGCAATACAAAGGCCAATCAGGCAGTCCGATTACAGCATGGTTGAAAAAATACAATCCAGAAAAATCAGACGATTGGTTTTCAAACTGGGTGCAACACCTTTCTGATACCTGCAAAGTTCCTTACGATGCCATGAATTATTCCAGCGAGGCTGGAAAAAAATCTATTAAAGGCATGTGTGGCAAAACTCACCGCTTACAGGCTCTAGGTCACGATCCAGTTCTAGGATTTATAGTTGGTGTATTTGACATCTTACGAGGAAGCGTTTCAGGATTTTCCTATGACAACACAATGCACACCCACAAATGGACGCACCGTGTTGTCGGGAGCGACCAAGATCCTATCGGACTGATTGAAGCTATTCTGCGCCATATTGGACACTTGATTTCTGATGTGGCAACCCCAGCAGGGCTACCTGCACCTTTCATGGGACTGATTCAAGGAATTAACATCGGTAGCTTTGGTGAGAAGAACCGTACTGTAGGTGAACTTGCTCGCTTGATGTATCTCAGGGGCTATGATTTTAGACATTTTCTTGTGTCTGGACTTACCCCTGCGGTGATTGAAATTGTCCTCCGAGCCTATATCATGCTGAGGCATTACTCAGAGCATGGAGACACCGATATTAATTTGCTAAATCTGGACACCAATCCTAAATATCGAACCATGCTTTTGATGGCTCATGGTGTAGCCACTCTAGGCAATGCGGGCAAAATTGCACTGATGCAAGGCAATCCTTTATCCATTAACTATGCTGAATGGATGGCTTGTTTTCGCTATCTTGTGCCAAGCCTCAAGTATTGGGTGTTTGATCAGCACCGACTGCGCCTTGAGCATCTAGAGAGAATAAACTCTGACGGTTGGAATCAGCTCCTCCAAAATAGTGATCAAGTTTTTTCGCGAGCTACTGAAATGAACTCATCCACTATCATTCTCGGAAAGATTTAGAGCGCATGATGAGTTGAGTGGCGATCGCTCGCCATCCGAGAACAGCAGTTGGGAGCCGACCATCCCGGTGTGGCCACCAGCCTCAATAATCTGGCAGGGCTGTACAGGTCGATGGGGCGCTACAGCGAGGCGGAACCTTTGTATCTCCGTGCCATTGGCATTTTGGTCAAAGCCTTACCCGAAGACCATCCTCACATCAAGGCCGGGTTGGGTAACTTTTCAGACATGGTGCAGGCAGTGCTGGATGCAGGGCGAGCCGACCAGCTTTCCGACCATCCCACTACCCAGGCCATTTTGCAGCAGCTTCGAGATAACAGCAATATGGCTTAAGTGAAAGAGCATTCTCTGGTCTCTCGAAGTTTGCGATAATTGAAGAGTACCTGATCGGCGTTTGATCATTGAGCATGGTTATGGAAACTGCTGCCTCCTATCCCTTCGCGCAAGAATTTATCACCGACGCAAACGGGCAAATTCAGAAAGTTATTCTCAGCATTGCTGATTACAAGGCATTGCTCGAAGCCCTCGAAGATGAAGGGTTATATCGGCTAATGACAGAAGTCCGCGACGAAACTCCCCTAGATAGAGAGAGTGCCCTGCGCGAGCTAGAGCAGCCATGAAGGTGAATTACTTAACCTAGCTTCATCCGGGATTTGAAAGCTCTGAAAAAATCACCCATCTATGCAACTCTCCATGCCCTGGTTTTTCAGGAGATCCTAACCTACACCAGCATCGGACAAATTCCTAATCTGAAAAAACTCCGTGGAGATGATCAGGCGTATCGTATTCGGGTTGGAGAGTATCGAATTGGTGTCTTTATTGACAGTAGAAACCATTACCCTTGCCCGCGTCAAACATCGACGAGAAGTTTATCGCCACTTTCCATAAAACCAAACTACAACGAAATGTCGCAATGGTTTCTTCGCCCCTCGCAACTCAACCTGACATACAAAACCCTGAGATTGTTTACCCCAGCTCAGATGGTGAACCCGTGGCGGAAAGTTTTGTGCATCTCTACGCTTTGCTGGCCACGCTTGAAGTTCTTCGGCAATATTTGGACGAGCAGCAAGCCGTTGTTTTAGCCAATCAGTTTCTCTACTATTCTCAGGGCTTCCCAAAACTGCGGGTTGCTCCAGATGTGATGGTGATTTTTGGCGTTGAACCGGGCGATCGCGACAACTACAAAATTTGGCAAGAAGGCGAAGTTCCTTCAGTCGTCTTTGAGATGACCTCCAAAGGCACCCGTGCCAACGACGAGACGTTCAAGAAAACTCTTTACGCCCAGCTTGGCGTGCAAGAATATTGGCTGTTTGATCCTAGAGGCGAATGGCTAGAGCCAGCCTTACAAGGCTATCGTCTGCATCGTGACGAATACGAACCCATCACCGATGGTCACAGCGAGGTGCTGAAGTTGCGACTGGAGGCTGAGGGGCAGTTGATTAGCTTCTACCGAGATGGCACAGGAGAAAAGCTGCTGATTCCTGGAGAGTTAGCAACGGCTCTAAAGCAAAAATCCACTGCTCTTGAGATGGAGCAGCAAAAAACAGAGAAGCTCAAAGCCAAGCTACAGGAGCTGGGTGTTGACCCTGATGAAGTACTAGGGTAAAGGTTGCGATACGGGCTACGCCCAGGCAAGCCAACGCCCTCCACGGGGTAAGCACCCATGCGCCTACCCCATGAAATCCGCATTTACTCAATCTGCACCGTCTTCGTGAGAATGCGCATCACTTCGCCGGGGCGCTCCGTGGGCATCGGTCGGCTCCACTCGTTGGGTTCGGCATAGCCCAGTCGATGCAGACTCTTGATCACAATCTGAATCGCCTCAGGAGAACCGTAGAGCAAGTGGCGTACGGATTCATTGCGCGGACTCGATTTTGGATGGGCTGAAAAATCGCCACCCGAAGCTGTGGACGCAAACGCGCCCGGTTCGTACGGTTGAAACATGGTGGTTCTGGTTCCTTGTAGTTGATTTATAGAGAGAAGAAACCAGAACTCAGTCTCCTGGCTACCCCGCAATTGTGTGCAATTCGAGGCAGCCACGGTTTACCATAAACCGTTAGCCCCCCGACTGGCAGTTTCAGTCGCGGTGGGTGAGCCATCTGTGGGTGCTGGATACACTCGCAGATGGTGCCAAGGTCTTGAGTTCTGAACTAAGCCATCGGGAAAGACAGCTTAATCAAAGAGAATACGCATACAAGAGTTCAGAGTCAACCGTAGAGGAATGGAGAAGTTAGGAGTCGGGAGTCAGGAGAGAAGAATAGGGAGGGAAGGGGGCGCGTTGGCTTGCCGTTCGGCTGAGCGTTGGACGACGCTTGGGCGTAGCCCGTGTCGTACTCTTCCGGAGCAGAGGGAGCTATGCGTGAATCAAACAGGTATGACCACTGCATAAGTCGGCACATTTGTTTCAATCGTTTTGTATAGAAGCGCTAGAATTCGTATATGTAAACTTAGGTTAACCGACGGATGCTGTGCTCAAGCCCTTTGCAAATACGACTCATGAAGTCGAAGTCGAGGGTTTCTGTGCGATCGCTCGCTTGGTGGTAGTTGGGATTCCGCAAGAACGCTGTGTCTGTCACCATCAGAGCTTTGTACCCCACATCCCAAAAGGGCGAATGATCGCTCAGGCGGGTTGCAGGAACGATCTTTCCTCGGACTCCCGCTGGCAACCACTGACACGGCACTCCACTCTTGCGAAAACTGTGACTTAAATGAAGCATCTCAAGAATCGTAAACACATTCCCAACCAGAGCAACGAAATCTCCGTGATTGGGATACCAGAATTTGAGGCCCGACGGGTAATTCTGCGAGCCCGGAGTTGGATCGCAATAGCCCAGCATTTCCAACGAGAGCATGAACCGGATGACTTCTGCTTGCTGCCTGAGGTCGGTGGCGTAGGCTCGGCTGCCCAATAGCCCATACTCTTCAAGGTCGAAGGCAATCAGCCGCACCGGGACAGGCGTAGGGTTTTGGGCGATCGCCCGCGCCAGCTCTAGCAGCACCGCAACCCCGCTAGCATTGTCGTCTGCTCCTGGGCTGCCTGGAACTCCGTCATAATGTGCCCCAATCAGCACTGGAGGTTTGTCGCGCTCTCCCAGCAAATCCAAAATTAGATTGACTCCTTCTGGTTGCGTCGTCCCCTCCTCAGCAACAAACTCATGAGTCTTCACCTCGCCCCACTGCTCTAGCTGCTCTTTCACATATTGCCGCACCGACCGATGCGCCACGGCATTGAAGTAGATGTCTCGCTCGCGGGCAATTTGGTGAAGGTGCGATCGCAACCGCGTTTGCACGGCTTCTAGTTCTGATGAAGGCGTTGCCATATTTCGATTCTCCACCACGACGAACGAGTCTATTATGCAGGTTCTTTTCCCTGCCTTCTCCCATTGATGAGAAGATAGACGAGTCCATCGTCCCTAGACCCATGTCCGATTCTCAACCGCTCATCACCCTGGCTCAGTGGCTCGCAGGAGAATTTTCCAATCAGCAGCAGGCTTTCGACCGTCCGGCCTGGTTTGTCAATTTGAAACTGTGGCATCGCCCCATCCCCCATCGCATCGAGGGGCATCTGGCGATTTTTGCAGAACAGGCTAATGCGCTATATCCCGACCAGGCTTATCGTCAGCGAGTGCTGTCGCTGCGAGAAACAGAAGGACAGCTTTGGGTGCAATATTACGGCTTCAAAAATCCAGGACAGTTTCAGGGGGCTGGACTCCATCCCGAACGCCTTCAATCCGTAACGGTTGATGATTTAGAACATCTTCCAGGCTGTGTGCTGGATGTGGAGAGGCAGCCCGATCGGTTTATTGGCACCATGCGTCCTGGCGATCGCTGTCGGTTTCAATATGACGGCAAAGTGGGTCAGGTGATTTTGGGATTTGAGGTGCAAGACAATCAGTTTTTGAGTGGCGATCGCGGTGTCGATCCCGAAACTGAAAAACCGATTTGGGGAGCCTTGATGGGCAAGTACGAATTGGTCAAAATTACCGATTTCTCTAGCGATTTGAAGCTCTAGCTGTTTTATTTCAGAATTAGCTCGCTGCTTTTCGAGGTGGGCTTGGAGCTGCTGGACGATGAACCAATCACAGAACTTTTGGTTTTGGAAATTGCATCTTGCACCAAAAGTTGGTAAACCCAGCAACAAATGAGAGCGCAAAATATAGCTACAGCCAATAGTTTTAGGACATTTTTGTGGCTCCATCACTCTCTGATTTCAGCGAAGCTGGGAGGGCTTCAGATTGCAGAGCAGCTATCAAAAATAGTGCAAGGGCAATACCTGAAAGAGGTCTGAGCAGCCCCGTGAAAAATATAGTGCTACGCGCTGATATAAAACCAATAGTTGATGGAGAAGCCGCGCGGT
>CAKZMO010000670.1 GCA_937128595.1 uncultured cyanobacterium
ACCGCGCGGCTTCTCCATCAATATCTGTCCTAACCTATCTGCGCATTGCTATATTACTGGCAGAGAGAAGCTATGAATATGAAAAAGAAAACAGTCGCTAGCACTGTGCTATGTAGTGTTTCCCTATTGGGCGTGGGTCTGATTAGCCTAGTGTTGCAAGCTGGCGGATGGGAGGACTTCAAGCTTCGCTATTATTCTCTGACGCAATATTTCCATAATCAAGCTCAAGAGCTAGAAGTCATTCGCAAGCAAAACCTTGATCCCGCCGAGCAAACCCGCATCGAGCTTGGGCAGCTTCTCAATGGTGGGCCACCGAAAGATGGAATTCCTAGCGTTGATAATCCTCGCTTTGATACCCCAGAGAAGACTTCGTTTGGCAGAGAAGAGCGCGTCATCGGTATTGTGGTCAATGGTGAGGCAAAGGCATATCCAATAGGCATCATGAACTGGCATGAGATTGTCAATGACACGGTAGGCGGCAGTAACGTGACGGTGTCGTATTGTCCTCTGTGTGACACGATTGTCGCGGTTGAACGAGGCTCAACGACTTATGGTGTTTCTGGAAAGCTTTATCAGAGCTGCCTTGTGATGTATGACCGCGCTGATGAGACTCTTTACGCTCAGCCCTGGGCATTGGGAATTGTGGGAGCCAATGTTGACCGTGAACTAGATCGAGTACCCGCCGTCAAAACCACCTTGGGTCAGTGGCTCGATGCCTATCCTGAAAGTCAGATTCTCTCAACTGATACGGGCTATAACCGCGACTATCAGTCGTATCCATACGGCAGCTACTACACCAACGACGACATTATTTTCCCTGTTCGCAATCAAGACGAGCGATCGCTTCATCCCAAGGCGATTGTGAGCTACATCTGGGAAGCAGATGACCAAACTCCACACAATAAGTTTTCGGGTGATAGCCATCAATTTGTCCACGAGCAGATGCGATCGGCGGAGAGCCAAATCGTAGAGTTTGGCGATCGCCAAGTACGCGCCCAATGGGATAGCGCTCTTGAAACGGTGGTTGTTGAAGAGTTAGACGGCACAATTGTGCCTAGCTCAACAGCCTTTGCGTTCGTGTATCCGTCCTTTTTTGCCAAGCCTAACTGAGCTGAGCGATCGCTCTATTTCTTTAACCACAACAGCAGCGCAAACACCGTCAACAGCAATGCTTCAGTGCCCAGCAATCCATTCAAGATCTGAGCATCTTCCGGCTTGAGGACAAACTGCGAGCGCAACAGATTATAGGCACAAATTGCAGCAGGATAATGCCACCAAACACTAGCCAGACTGACCAAGCCAACCCGCGCCAAAGGGCGATCGCCGTCGTGACATCAAAAATCAGGAGAGTCACGTCCATCCCTTGCCACAGCAGGGGAGTAGACATCCAGGGAGTCCCGGTTAGCCCAGCCATGTTACCGATATGCACGGTCGCACCATAGAGCAACACCAGAGCCATCACTTTGGCATAAACCGAAGTCCAAGGCTGCTGTAGAGCTGAATCGAACACTTCGAGATTGAAGATGATCAAGTCTCCTGCGATTGAACTGTACTTGGTGCGGGCAACGCACGACCACCATCCAGATTCACCAGAGCAAAAAAATGTGTAGCGGAATATGGAAAAAAGGTCTATAAACATCCATTGCAAGATGACATCACGTGGTTAGTACAGCCAATCACGATAGCGGGGATGGTCTTTCATGTCTTCAAAAAGCCACACCATGCGATCTAAAAACCAGGTCTTACCTAAAATCACCCAGGACAGACCTAGCACCGTAGGCCAAGGGTTGAGACTCCATAGCCCCCAAACACAAATCACAAAACCGATCGCATTAACGGTATTGGTAAAAGCAATAACCGGGCGACGATGTGCAGCAATCGGTACTTCGCCATGATTAAGCCAGACCCGTTCTCCCATCACTGCTTTAGAAGCCCAGTGATCAGTCGTTTTGGGCTTGGGAAAAACGCGAGGATTGAGCCAGATCCACAAAATAACCACCAGAGCCGGGGCGATCGCCCCCCCAGCCCAGCCAAACCCGACTCCAAATCGCGACAATCAGCAACGGCAAGCTAGCATAGCGAGTCCACACACTCCAAGGATTGGTGTGGCGTTGCCAAACGGCATCGGTCATTTGAAATGCATGGGCAATGTTCTGCACAACTGTCATGGCTAGGTTCTCCTGCTGCAGCAAAATCTTTCAGATGAGAGTTTCTACCTGGCGATCGCCTTCTTTCCATCACATCCTGACGCTAGTGTTTGCGCTTGGGTCACAATGGCTGGATGCTGCCAATCGATCACGTCACTAACAGCTAAAAATGGCTCTAGCGAAAAAGATGCAACGTTCATATCAAATGGACTCCTGTAGAATCTACCCTGAACTACTGCTGAAACCATGCGGCTAGGGCGATCGCTAAAGCATCAGCAGCGTCATCTGGCTTCGGAATTGTGCTGAGCTTAAGTTCACGCGCCACAGCATCTTGAACCGCCTGTTTGTCCGCATTTCCGTATCCCGTCAATGCTTGCTTCACCTGCGCTGGGGTAAATTCCACATAGGTTTTCTGATGTTGTGCCAGCACCAGCATCACTACTCCCCGAGCCTGCGCCACCTGAATCGTATTGCCCATGCGGTAGAAAAATAGCTTCTCGATGGCCACATGGTCGGGGTTGAACTGGGTCAACAAACTGTGCAGATCGTCGTAGATGATTTGAAGGCGATCGCCAATGGGGGTCTTTGCTGGAGTTTGAATGATGCCAAAATCCAGCGGCGAAACGATCGGGTCTGCTCGTGAAGACGCAGAAGGGGTTTGAACTTCAATGAGTCCGAACCCCAACGTTGCCAAACCAGGATCAAGCCCCAAAATACAGCGGCTCATTGAATCGCGTTCATATTTTTTCTGAGCACAGCGCTTAATTCATGGCAGCACCGTTTTGTGCCATCACTTCTTCTTCTGCCAGCCCAAAGACTTGGCAGAAAGTTTTCATGACTTTGTAGCCTGAATCAATGGATTCTAGGGGATCTTTTCGCAGACGGTGACGCAGACATAGAACAATGATGCGGCGAATGTCGTCAACGGTGACTTCTGTACGACCTTCGAGAGCAGCGATCGCCTTAGCCGCACGGTTTGTCACAATATCTCCCCGCAGTCCATCAACATCTAGTTCAGAACAGACTCGAGAAATCTGCACCCGCATCTCATGATCGATGGTGACTGATTTCAGTCGCTCCTGAGCCGCGACAATTTTTTCTTGCAGCTCAGTCTGTTCGTTGTTGTGCTGTTCTAGAAAATCCGCAGGATCTTGGTCAAAGGCCGTACGCTCTTCGACGATTTTCACCCGAAGTTCAGGCTCTTTAACGGTACGAATTTCGGCGTGCATGCCAAATCGATCTAGCAATTGAGGCCGCAGTTCCCCCTCTTCTGGGTTGCCCGAACCTACCAGCACAAACCGAGCCGGGTGACGAATCGAAACCCCTTCTCGTTCAACGGTGTTCCAACCGGAAGCCGCTGAATCGAGTAGGACATCGACGAGGTGGTCGTCGAGGAGGTTGACTTCATCCACATAGAGAATGCCTCGGTTGGCCTGTGCCAATAGCCCAGGTTCAAAGGCTCGTACCCCTTCAGACAAAGCTTTTTCGATGTCAATGGTGCCGCATACGCGGTCTTCCGTGGCTCCGAGAGGCAGATCCACCATTTGCACCTTTTTCTGGGCAACATCGACGGATTCACCCTGAGTTAGGCGATCGCGCACCCAGTCACTCATCAAATCCGGATCGTTGGGATGACTGTTAAACGGATCGTCATCCACAACTTCAATTTCTGGTAAAACGTCGGCTAGCGCGCGAATGGTTGTTGATTTTCCCGTACCGCGATCGCCCATAATCATGACGCCCCCAATTTTGGGATCGATGACATTGAGCATGAGCGCCAGTTTCATCTCTTCCTGACCGACAATGGCGGTGAAAGGAAAGACTGCACGACGAGTAATAGAACTGAGGGTAGCAGTTGAACTCACAGGACTCTAAGTGGATTGAAAGAACGTATTTGCAGACGAACGAAAGACCGCTATTTATTGTTACACACTGTGAGGTGCTGAAACGGGTTGAGTATCGATTCGCCATTCCGTCTCCATTTGCCCACAGAGATTTGTTAGAAATCTGCGAGCGACCCGGAGATGATAAATAATAAAGACGTTGTGACGTTTAAATCTCTTATGCCTTTACCTACTCCTCTGGCGACTCTCGATGGCGCTGCACTCAGCTCCGACACCCTTGACAACAAAGTCATTTTGTTTGTGAATGTTGCGAGTCAATGTGGTCTAACCCCCCAGTACAACGGCCTCGTAGAACTCGAAAAAGCCTATGGCGATCGCGGCCTTGTTGTGATTGGCGTTCCTTGCAACCAGTTTGGTAGCCAAGAACCCGGTAGCCCTGCAGAAATTAAGGACTTCGCTAAATCTAAGTATGATGTCGAGTTCCCCTTACTGGAAAAGCAAGATGTAAACGGCTCCGACCGGAGTCCTCTATACCAGTTTTTGGTTGGAGAAGGCCCTGACATCGCTTGGAACTTTGGCAAGTTTTTGATCGGACGCGATGGTTCCGTAGTCGCTCGATTTGAGCCTCAGACCGCTCCTGACGATCCGGAACTTAAAGCCGCGATTGAAAAGGCACTGTGATAGGTTCCTGATCAAAAGTCAGCTCAAGCTTCCTTTTGGAGTCTTGAGGACTCAGCCAGGGCGATCGCGCGATTAGATGAAAAGGGCGATCGCTGTTTTACAATCATCATCCGTCGACTGAGGCAAGGGCATCGGCTCTTGCCTATCAGCGACGCTCAATCAGAATAGGAGTTCAAGCTATTAGGAGGATTTTGAGGATGGGGCGATCGCTGCTTTATCTTGCGTTGTGTCTTGCGTTCCTGCTGTTTCTAGGTGGCTGTGCTCAGCTCACGATTGAGCCATCGAGTCTCCGCTCTAATTCATTGCCTATCTCCTCTTTACAGCAAACTCCTGTGAGCATCAACGCAGATGCTGATGGCAATCATGTCTGGATTGTGGGGGGCACGCCCCAGCAAGGTGAAGCGAATATTGCATATTGCACCGTTCCAGCAGATGGCAGACCACCGGATTGCGTGATGATTGCGCCAAAGTAAAATTGTTGAGATATAGCAAAGACTTTAAGGAATCAATCTTGAAGGTTCCTGTTCACTCCACCACTTTTCCAAGTAGGTCTCTAGATTGAAGGGGCTTTTGTGCTGAATTAAGACATCCCACCACCCAAAAATAGTCGCCATAATGTGATCTAGCTCTCGTGTAGAAGAGGTGGGTTGCACATTGTTTAGATCGGGAAGGCAATAGGCCGCGAGATACGATGAGCGCAACAAATGAATCACGCCCTCGGAAAACCCTTCGCCTGCGTATACGAGACAACCGGGCATCCACATTGTTTGAATATCTTCTAATGCGTAGGGAATTTTCTCATCGGCTGTCCCTTGAGTCTGTTGATATTTGCACTCAATAGCTAAGGCTTTTTTCTGATTTTCATCATGCACGAAGATATCAATTCTGCGGTTCTTGCCAATAATAGATTTTCCAATATTGATCTCTCGATACACTTGAATTTGGCGATCGCCATACAAGCTAACGATATATGCGGCTACTAAATCTGCATATTGTTTTCCAGTCATATAGCTTTTCATCGCGTGTGCATAGCCTTTTTATGGATAAATGCAATCGAGAGTAGAAATGCTTAAAGTAAAACTCATGAATTCGCATGAATTCGTTCAATACATCGAATATCTAAGACAGAAAAAGCGTGTCCTTTAGAGTTCCGATATCTTGTAAGCGACTCATCGTGACATCAACAGCCTCTTGACATATATCGTTGCCAGCAAAATGGCGATCGTTCTTGAGTGAAGCGACTCCGACGCTACCTGAACCCATAAAAGGATCGACGACTATCTCTCCAGCCTGAGTGCTTTGATCCACCAAAACATCGCTGACTTTGACAGGTTTTTCGGTCGGATAACCTTTCCAAATTCGATCCGCCTCAATGATATCTGGAATGCTAAGATTATTCAGCTTTCTCTTTCCTTTTTCAAAAAATAAGACGAACTCGTATCGAGCACGATAGTGATATCCCATCCCGATTTTTCTCTTGTCCCAGACTAGGGGTTTCCAAAATTTGAACCCCACTTGTTCTGCAATCGGTTTAGCAATAAACATCGTCTCTGCATCACAGAATAAATAGAAATGTCGATTCTTTTTTAGGGTTCGATAGAGTTCGGTGAAAAGTTCTTCAAAACGTGAATTTGGAAAAATTTTAAACCAGACGTTGCTCGATGCCTTACTGTTTTTGAGTCGTGTTGTGGTTCCGATGGCACGGTATTTTTCTAATGACTCATAGGGTGGATCGGTAATGATGAGATCAACCGATTCATTGGGCAACTGTCTCAGCCAGTCCACGGCGTCTTGTGAACTCAGGCTATAGCTCGGAGGGCTAAATGAGCCTGTCTCAATCTCGTCCTGTGGCTGATCGGTGTTGGGCATAACATCTTGGCAGAGTGTTCACCTATAATCGTTCAAACTGAATCGTAAAGCAAAGGAGTGGCAGGTTACGGTTGCTGTGATTCTGCTAAAAGCAGAACTGCGTTGTAGCAAGATTCTGTCCTGTGGCGATCGCCTCTTATCAATACGTGCGATCGCCCCTTTGAATACAAGGAGTATAAGTCAGGAGGCGTGCGTTGCAAATTCGCGAAGATGACCTAACAGGGCAGCAGATTGCCGAACTTTTGCGAGAACATCTCGCCCATATGCATGAAATCACTCCGCCTGAAAGTGTTCATGCCCTTGATTTAGATGGGTTGCGATCGCCAGACGTTACATTTTGGTCGGCGTGGGATGGGGAAGAACTGCTGGGCTGCGGAGCGCTGAAAGAACTCGACTCCAAAAGTGGCGAAGTCAAGTCCATGCGGACGGTCAGAGCGCATCTGCGGCAGGGCGTCGCCTCGAAGATTTTGACTCACATCATCGCAGAAGCCAAGCGGCGATCTTATGATTGCCTCAATTTGGAAACCGGATCGTCAGCCGAATTTGGCCCCGCACAGGCGCTATACCTCCGACACGGATTTGAATATCGAGATCCCTTTGGGGACTACATTGAAGACCCCAACAGCGTCTTCATGACAAAAATGCTGTAAAAGGGGTTGCGATCCCTCCGAAGGGCGATCGCTTCTCCATGTTTGTGGGCATGACAGGTGTTGAATCGTCCCCCTTTGGGTGATGCGATCGCCCACTTCATCTCATCTTCATTTTGCCCCAATCTCAGTAGTAGCAATCTTTTCATCGATCGAAGCCACTCTCACCAGTCTCGGGCGGCGTGTCTCACTTGAGGAAGTCGCCCGATCCCTCCTCCATGTCAAGTTTGCGTCCGACACGATGGAGACATCTCAAGCGGGGAAACAGAGATGTCATCGACGGACGCAACGACACAACCAAATCTTTCTAACACCATCGAGTCATTTCTCGATTCCGATTGGGCGAGTCTAGAGACACGTGGGAATAGCTGGGGACAGCGCTTATTCGATGCTGTGCCCTCTCGTTATCAAAACACGTCTCGCGATGAGGGTGCTCATTCTGTTGTTGAGGGTGCTGATGAAGAGGTGACGGGCGATCGCCGTCCTTCTTCAACGTCCATCGAGTGGGCTGAATTTTCCACATCAACAACTCTGCAATCCGACTCTGTTGCTCTCAGCCTCAACACCAATCCTCTACAGGTGCGACCCACTGCAACAGGCAACAATCCCGCTTTCAGCCTCATTGGTCTGACCCAGATGCGCAACGACTCGCGCTTTGCAGGCATCGACGGCAGCGGCTTTAGTGTTGCGGTGATCGACACTGGACTCGACCGCCTCCATCCCCTGCTGGAATCAGCCTATGTCGCGGGCTATGATTTCGTTTCAGATACCGCCACCTCCGTCGATCGCCTCCAGCATGGTACTCATGTCTCGGGCATTGTCGGGGCTCGCGATGCCAAAATTGGCGTGGCTCCTGACGTTGACTTGATTGGGCTTCAGGTGTTTCAAAATGGCTACGCTTCCAACTCCCGTATCGAAGATGCACTGGAATGGGTGTTGGCGAACCACAAGCGCTACAACATTACAGCCGTCAATATGTCCCTGGGGGGCGGCTTTTATCGCTCCAAAAACCGAGCCTTTTTCAGCATTCTCTCCGACGATATTGACCGATTGGAAGCCGCAGGCATCACGGTCGTATCAGCCTCGGGCAACGCCTACAAAAATAACGAATATCAAAATTTGGCTGAGCCCGCCATCTACAGCACCCTAGCGGTGGGAGCGGTGTGGCAAGACAGTTCTGCCCGCTCTGCCCGCTTTGGCAGCGGAGCAGTTGACTACTCCACTGGGCGCGATCGCATCACCAGCTTTAGCCAGCGCCTCGATTCATCCAACATGCTGTTTGCCCCTGGAGCCTATATCAACAGCACGATTCCCGGTGGTGGCCTGACGGAAATGGCCGGAACCAGCATGGCGTCTCCAGTCGTAGCAGGAGCAGTGGCGCTGTTGCAAGAAGCAGCCATGACCTTTGGTGGTCGCACCCTCACCCCCGACGAAATTGCTGACCTGCTGCGCTCGACGGGCGATCGCATTTTTGATGGTGACGACGAAGACGACAACGTTCGCAACACCCAGGTCAGCTATCCCCGCCTCAATGTTTACAAAGCCGTCGAAAAACTCTATACCCAGTTTCGCGACATTGGCGGCGGCAGTCCTCAAGGAGACGTGAACGGCACCTTCGACGGATCGATCCGAGTCAACAATCTAACCACCGCTCTTGACGGCAGCATCGGCATTGATGGAATCAATACCAACATCGGCAATACCGACATCGATCTCTATCGCTTCACCCTCAATAATGCCAGCGCAGTTACGGTTTCTCTGGGGTCTCACTCCAGTCAAACGGCAGATTTTGATAGCTACTTACGCCTGTTCAACAGCACCGGACAAGAACTGCTTGCGGATGACAACAGCGGCAGAGGTGAATTCTCGCGCCTCACAGCCAGTCTCGGTTCAGGAACGTATTACGCAGGGGTGAGCGGAACGGGCAACGCGACTTACAATCCAGCCCAAGCAAACAGCGGTGTAGCAGGAGCCACAGGCAACTACAGCCTCCAGTTTCAGCTCGATCAGGCTGATGCGAATGGTCTGATGAGTGGGGCGACAGAAGTGAACGTCGGCAGCGATCGCGCTCCTTTCACCGCTCAGGGACACATCGGCAAAGACGGCAATCAAACCGTGGCGATCGCCGATGTGGATATGTTCACGGTCTATGCACCGGACATGGGTCAGCTACTGATTGACATCGACACGCCCTACGACAACGGCAGCTATGTTGACTCCTACGTGCGAGTATTTGATGATCGAGGTCGCCAACTCTCGTTCAATGACAACGCATTAGCCAGAAATGCTCAGGGGCAATCCGTCGAGTTTGCAGATGGCGATCGCACCTATCGCTCTCCCAACGATGCCTCAACCTTCAGTGGTCACACCTCCGACAGCTTTGTAGCGGTGCAGGTTGAGGCGGGTCAAGCTTACACCGTCGCTGTATCAGGCAAATCCAACGCCTCGTACAACCCCAATTCACTCAACAATCGCTCGGAATCAGCTGTTGATTTTGGCCGGTATGACTTGGCGATCGCCTTTGCTAGCCGCGACCAAAACGGCACCATCGACCAGGCGCAAACGCTGCCAACTCTGCCTCTCATTGGCGGATTGCAATTTGGGTCGATTGGTTTTGACTCTGGAGTGCAGGTTGGCAACCGTGATGTAGACTTTTTCCAAATCCGTCCCACCTCAAGCGGAGTGTTGGATCTCGATATCAATTCCCGTGTCGGTGTCACACTCCCCGATTCTGTCGATACCGTTGCCTATCTGTTTGACGAGTCTGGCAATCTGCTTGGCAAAAATGATGACCGAGATGGAGCCGATCCGCGACTTCAAGTGCAGGTGCAGGCCGATATCAACTATTATGTGGCGATCGCCGGATATGGCAACAGCGGCTTCGATCCGTTTCAGGCGGCAAGTGGCACCGCAGGCGACACAGGCGACTACTTCCTCTCAGCAAGAGTCCTTTCAACGGCAGAAGCCCTAGCTCAAACTGACAACATTCTTTCGGCTAACGGAGTCCAATCTGTGGCGGTAGGGTCAGTTATAGAAGGACATATCGGCGATGACAATGGCTTCACTCTCGGAGCGACTGACGTGGATCTGTATCGCTTCACACCAGACAACAGCGGCGTGGTTAGCATTCGAACTCTCGTAACCGAAGCCTTCACTGCCGACACCTACCTTCGAGTTTTTGATGCAGACGGCGTTGAACTCGCTGCCAACGACGACGAAAACGGCATCACCCGTGGCAGTGCCGTGCAGCTAACGGTAAATGCGAATAGCACTTATTTCATCGGCATCAGCGGCGACGGCCTCAATGGCGATGGCTCCAGCACCCATGCCTACAATCCCCTAACGGGAGAAAACATGGGCAATGGCAGCGAAGGGAGCTATAGTCTTGCGGTGATGGATGCCTCAACCACCCCTGGAATCACTCTCAACGGCAGTGGCGAAAACGATGTGCTGACCGGAACTGATGGCGATGACTTCTTAGTCGGTCGAGGCCGCCACGATCAGCTCTTGGGTCAGAAAGGTAACGATACCCTCATCGGCAACGGTGGCAAAGATACCCTAGTGGGCGATCGCGGCGCAGACTGGCTCAGCGGTGGCGGCCGTAAAGACGACCTCAGCGGCAATGGCGGCAAAGACATCCTTCTGGGTGGCGGTGGCCGCGATCGCCTCGACGGCGGTGGTGGGCGCGATCGCCTCGACGGTGAAAGAGGCCGCGACACGCTCATGGGCAAAGCCGGACGAGATATCTTCGTGCTTGCAGCTAAAAGTGGGCGCGATCGCATCCTCGACTTTAAGGATGGTAAAGACAAGTTTGGGCTTGACAAGATTTCCTTTGGCGAGCTGTCTTTTGCCCAGCGTCGTCAACACACCGTGATCGAACTGGACGGTCGCGCCATTGCTCTAGTTCATCAAACGTCCATCGATCAGCTCACTGCCTCGGATTTTACGTCGCTCTAAACGGCTGTTTTTTCCGGATCTAGAGTGTTCTTTTTCAACTATGTTCTCCTGAAGGCTTTCCTGTTTCCATGAAGAGTGTCTGTGAAAACACCATGTTCTATTTCTTCCTAGACTTAATTTTGTGCCAGTTAAACAGTCGGACTAAGCTCTGCAACCCGTTTCGAAGGCAATCGTCCTCGGTTGTATGAGAACCAAGATTTTCAATCCGATTTGACTTTTCATATTTCCAAGATTGAATTTTTAGGTTTGAATTATATCCTTTCCTCAAAATTCAAACCTAAGAACTCTAGACTTTCCTCTCCTCCTCGTTGTCCTCACGCGCAGAAAAAACCACACCGCCATGAAACTATTCACACAAAAACTACGTCTCGCCTTGCTTGCCATTGGCCTTGGAGCTAGCGGCTTGTGGTCGGCTCCTGCAAACGCTGCAACCTTCAACAATCGCCCCATTTCCTCGGATCAAGTTGTAGCTGTCGCCTCTCCAGTTGGCAACAGTTCTCATCAGCTTTTGATTTTGGAACAGCTCGGCAACCAGCGTGAGTGTTGGCAAGAAACAGGCAACACTGTCGATCCGCTCCTGCTTGATTTTGACTTTACCGGCATTTGCGGACGTGGCACGGATAGCAATGGCTATTCGATACGGGTCGGAAATGAGGATCTGAGCTGGCGCTACAGTCTTCGTATCGAGCGCCGTGAAGGACAACTGCGACTGCTGGCTAGCTCTAATACTGACCGCTCTGCGCCGCCCCTCGAAGTGGGAACTGCCGAGGCGATCGCCGGAGATTTTGTTCGCATCAACCTCAATTCTGGCTGGAGCATCACCAAGCGCACCTACAACGGTCAAACTCTGGGTCACTACTATCTAACCCATAACGAATCTCTGGAGACATTGATTGCGGCGGCCACTCCTGATGACCAGCCTAGCCGTCCTCCGATCATGTCTGTTCGACCGGAAAATCCTAGTCTGCCTACGATTCCTGTTCCCTCTCCTGGCACAAACAGACCCCCGTCTCCCACCTACGAAGGCACGCCACCCCCTCCCAGCAACCAGGCTTCTCGTTTAGGACTGAATTATCGAGTCGTGGTTCCGGTCACATCCAGCAGCGTTCCCAATCGGGTGCGAGTCGTGGCTCCTGATGCGTTTCGTATCAGCCTCAATGGCGACCTGGCAATGCAGGCTGGGGTATTTCGGAGCCGCTCAGAAGCAGAATCCCTAGAGCGCAGACTGGAGGTGTATGGCCTTGATGTCGATATTTTGGCCGTCGAAGCCAGTGGTGGCAGTCCTAGTGTGGGCAGCGGTGGCAATCTGCCAACCCCTATCACCACACCCAGTCGTCCTTCCACTCCGCTCCCCTCTGTGCCCAATAACCGTTTCCGAGTGGTGATTGACCCTGGTCATGGTGGACGTGATCCGGGCGCAGTCGGCATTGGCGGCATGCAAGAGCGCAATGTCGTCAATGATATTTCAGCACAGGTTGCCTCTCTTCTGGAGCGTCAGGGCGTACAAGTGACCATGACCCGCAGCAGCGATCGCACCCTCGAACTCTCCTCTCGAACGGCGATCGCCAACCGATCGGGAGCCGACATTTTTGTTAGCATTCACGCCAACGCCATCAGCCTCAGCCGCCCGGAGGTAAACGGAGCGGAAACCTACTACTATTCTTCAAGTGCTGGTTATCAGCTCGCTAGCAGCATCCAGCGCAGCATTCTTCAGAGAACAGGGATGCGCGATCGCGGGGTAAGAGAGGCTCGTTTCTACGTTCTGAGAAACACCTCAATGCCTGCGGCACTGGTGGAGACTGGATTTGTAACCGGTTCCCAAGATGCCGCTCGATTGCGCGACCCCGCCTTCCGCACCCGCATGGCAGAGGCAATCACCGCTGGAATCTTAGATTATTTGCGCTAGAGCAACTGAACGTTTCCATTCTGTTCGAAGGCGATCGCCGTTGGGTGTGTTGGGGGCGATCGCTACACTGACCGTAGAGTCAATCTATTGATACGCAACGACGCCCATGATTGCCGTCCTAAACTACGTCGGTTTATGAGAAAGACGATCGCGTTGTTTTGAAAAGCATTGGATTCAGAGTGGGCGATCGCCATTGATCACCAGCCCATCGTAGAGTGATGCGGCCTACGCCTTGGTAAGCCAACGCCCCACGGGATAGGCACGACGATGCACCCACCCCATGAGACGCTAATCAGGCGAAATCTACTCAATCTGAACGGTTTTGGTGAGAATACACATCACTTCGCCGGGGCGCTCGGTGGGCATGGGTCGGCTCCACTCGTTTGGCTCGGCATAGCCTAATCGATGCAGGGTCTTGATCACGATTTGGATGGCTTTGGGCGAACCGTAAAGCAAATGGCGCACAGGTTCGTTGCACGGACTCGATTGGGGACGAG
>CAKZMO010000671.1 GCA_937128595.1 uncultured cyanobacterium
ATCGCAGTATAAGCCCGTGTCTCCTGAACAATAGCCGGAAATCCCCAGAGGATAAAATCGAGCAATGAATTCACTTCTTGCCGTCGGGAGCCTTGATAGACCTGGTTATAGGCGCGAGCAGTCAGCATCTGCAAATCTTGCACCAGAGCGCCATCTACATTGTGGGTACGGGCCCGTGCCAGATCAGACGACACGGATCGATACAGGCTCGACAACGTTCGAATATCGTCAGCACTGAGGGATTTCAGCCCACGCTTTTCAGTACGTTTGAGCAAAACATCCAATTGTTTCCAACTCGGTTCACGACGGGCAATCCAGCGTTGAATATTCATAAGTTTGTCGAGTATTTTCTCTGGATTCGCTTAAGATGAGGCAGCAGCGGGCGCTACCCGATTGAATCCATCTAGTCAGTGCAACGATCCAGTCAAGATATTCAGGTAAGATGCCATGATTTCGTGCTGAGATCGTCACTTGGAAGGCTTCACCCCGTCCGTAATGTCATAAGGTTTCCCAGTCTATGTCTCAGCGTTCAGGCAATCCTTCCTCTAGAAACAGAGGTTCGCAACATACGGTTCGCCCACTTAGTCTCGGCAATGTCCTCAGCGCAAGTTTCACTCTTTATCGTTCACATCTTCAGCACTATCTTGGCATGTCTCTCAAGGCTCACGCTTGGGGGTTGATCCCCGTCTATGGCTGGGCAAAATTTCACGCCCTTAGGGCTGCGATCGCCAAGAATGCTTTTTGTGACCTGATGTGTCAACCGGAATCGGTCAAGCAAAGTCAAGACACACTGCTACCCAAAATGTGGGGCTTTTTTGTCATTCAGTTACTGCTTGGCGTTATCTTGTTTGCTGCGCAAATTGCATTCAACGTCGCGAGTAATCTACTTTTACTACCCTTTCAGTTTTCCCCAGGGTTTGATCCCAGCAGTTCTGACGTTTCTGCTCTATTCATAGGGCTGATCGGATTGCTTTTTTCGCTGGCCTTTGTCCTCTTTTTTGTGCTTTATCTATGGTTGGCAGCTCGCCTTTTTGTACCTGAGGTTGCCTATGCCGTAGAAGAAGAAACGGAGATGGTTCAAGCCTTAGAGCGAAGCTGGCGACTAACCCGAGGCAAAGCAGCTTGGCAGGTTGTGCTCATGATGTGCATTGTTATTGTGATCGTCACACCGCTGTATGTCATGGCATTCCTACCGCCTTTGATTGTTTTAGTGCCAGCAATTACGGCATTTTCCACCAGCTTCGAGAGTCAACAAGCCATTATGAGACTCGTGTCGACGATACTACTTGTTATTTTTCTATGGATATTGCTTTTTGCGGGATTAGCCATCGTTGTCATGCCCATGTGGCAAACCTTGAAGGCAGCCATCTACTACGATGTGCGAGTGCGGCAAGAAGGCATGGGACTAGAGCTGCGCGATCGCCCAACCTCTACCTAGCGCTAGACATAACAGCCATAGAGTAAATAAGTCTCTGATGATTTAGCAAATGTGCAGACCATCAGAGGCTTAGATCAGAGAGGGTTGAATTTAGATGCGGTATTAGAAGCGATCGCCAATCGTAAAGATGAGCCTTGAGTCTCCACCTCCACTAATTCCAAACTCTAACCGCGCCAATCCAAAATCAGTAGCAGCCAGTAGTCCCAAACCATAACCAATTCCTTCACCTGGCTTGCCGCGAGCATCCCCAGGCTGACCCGCAACAAGCTCATCGGTGTCAAACCCTGTAGCAGCATCGAAAAACACGTTGCCAGCAAAGGTAACACGCTCACCGATGGTATCGCCAAAAAATCCATCGCCTAGAGCAAGCGTTGCAAAGGGAAAGCGGTATTCCACCGTGCCTTGCACGTAGTTACGCGGCGCACCCAGCTCTCCTGCACCGTAGCCTCGAACAGTACTCGACCCGCCCAAAACAAACGCTTCATAGGGGGGCGGAGAGTCGAGGGGCGTTGTGCCTGCTTGAACGTTGAAAATCAGAGTTCCAGGAGTATCAGGAACACGGATGAAGTTGATCGGCACGAACTGAGTCGCATTGGCTCCAATACGAGTGAAGAAGATATCAGCATCTCCAACGGGAATCGCCTGATCCAGCCCCAGCATCAAGCGCGTACCTGACGTGGGGAACAAGGTGCTATTACGCCGATCCATCTCCGTAGCGATATTGAGCGTCAACAGGGTATCGGTTCCGTCTCCATCGAAGGTTAGACGATTGCCATTCTCATCTGCACTAAAGATGTCAGCGCCAAAGAATGAATCATGAATAGACACGACCTGATAGGTCAGACCAATAGCTCCCTCAAAATCTTCGGCTAAGGGCGCTCTGAACTCGATGCCACCGCCTGCGCGAAAGACAACAGGTTCATCACCGTTTGGTAGCTCAACGTCATTGGGGCCATTTTTGAAGGTGGGGGACTCGTTGTTGGTCGCAAACAAATTGACTGCGTATCCAACCCGAGAGTCAGACTCCCCAATCCAGGGATCACGGAATGTCAAATCAAATCCCAAAGCATTACTGCCTCCCTCTGCCGAAAAGGTCAGAGTTTGGTCGTTACCGCCAATGTTGAAATACTGCAAGCTAAGGGGAATTCGAAAGCCCGTCATTCGAGGTGGCTGTGATCGAACATAACTAGGACGAGTGATGCCTTGCAGCGCGGCAGGATTTGCGGCTCGAGTACCCGGAAAAATGGTGAAGTGTCGGCCAATACTAAGACCAGCAACCCCTTCTTGCACAGACACGACCATCGTTACTTCGCCAGGAGCGTCAGCAGGTTCGAGGCTGAGAGTCGCATTGGTGACAGAGCTTAAGTCAATCACTCGCTGGAGTCCCTCGCTCGCAAGCTCGGGGTCATAGACATCACCCGGCACTAGATCAAATTCTCGGATGATGACGTAAGGGCGGGTTGACCCATCAGTAGCTTGTCCTGAGCTATTTAGGTAAACGACTTCAATATCAGAGATCGTTTCGCCGCTCCCCGTAGGCACCTCGACAGGAGTATCTTCTTGCTTTAGACCAAAGGCAGAAGTAGGTTCTGCCGCAAGAACATCGACAGGAGTGAAGCCAAACAATTTTGTCTCTTCGACTAGCAAATCGCTAGCATCAGTTGAGTAAGAACCGATTAGATCAGATTCAGCAGATTCTGATTCAGCTTGTGAGGGAATGTCCTGAGCAGCAACACGGGCTGCTGCGAATACATTAATAGATGCAGCCCCTGCTGTAGCAGCAAGGAAAAGAAACCAAAAATTTCGAAAATTAGTTTGCATAAGACTGATTATCCTTACTCTCTTACACCACATCACGTTCCGCGTAATCACCACACATCGGAACCTGCACAACAAGCTCCAATAGCTCTATGGAAACAAGAATATCTTGAGAGATCTTAAAAAGCTCACAAAGCTCAACAATTGCGATCGCCATTTCGCTTCAAATTACGACCCAATCTTAAATCACTGAACCGTCTTCATTCATTAGAGCTGTTGTGAAATAGAATGATCGGGTCAGCGACGTGAGCCATTCCGACGTCCTAACCTCAGTTGATTTACGCTGCGATGAGATAGAAGTTCCATAATCCCGCTGTCGTCACCATTGAACGGTCATCGAATCCTTCAATACGGTTCTAATAGACCTAATAGGTGATGGTGTAGCGCTTGAGCCCAGCAAACGCATGTTCACACCTGACTTCGTTCCCGCGCTAACTGCTGATTCTGCTACTTCTGTTCGGTACTCAGCCCTCCTCCCTTCGGTTTTCTATGGGGACTTTCGACAT
>CAKZMO010000672.1 GCA_937128595.1 uncultured cyanobacterium
CTACATTAACCCAATTGTTGCGTGTTGTAAAGCTGCGTTAAGCAATGTCCCCCCATCGATAGACAAAAACTCATCCTGAAGTAGTCGGATTTCTCTCCTGCGATCGCCACTCCTTCTCGTTACAGTGTTAAAGGAGAGGTTTGTAACAGTTCTTGGTGTGTCTCGACACTAAATTTTAGAAGAGTCAGGGCTCAGAACTTCAAATCGTCTCACTGATACGAAAATTCGTTCTAACGGAGAAAAGTTTAATGCTATCTTTAGCCACACTGGCACTGTTTGTGCTCGGAGTCATTTCAATTCTGATGCAGTTTGGAAGTATGTAAACTGCAGCAGGATCGAGAAAAGGGTTGAAAACGACTCAATGATTCACTTAGATAGAACTTTTGAAAAAGCGAAATTGGGTGCAGCTAACACATACACCGTAGAAGGAAGACCTGCTGTCCGGCTTTGCATCGCTTCGTAATAGCTTCGAAAGTTTTCGTTTGGCTGTGCAATCCCTAAAAACACCATGTCAGCTTGACTAGATGATTCCTGTAAAACTTGTTGAAACGATCGCCCGTTAGCAACTAAGACATGGGCTTCAGCATCGATTCGAAGAGAAATCAACTGATGACTTAGATTTTCGCGTGCGGCTTTTGCGGCCTCCTCATTTTCTACCATGAGCTTGAGGTGGATTCGCGCTGATCGCCACTGAATAGAATCGCGCAAAAGGTCAGCCAGAATTAACATCAGCCCTCCATTCAGATTTAGACCGCCCCACCATACGTCTATCTGCCGAGGCGTAGGACGGCTTCGCTCTTTATTCTCCCGGAAGATGACGACATTGCGTTCTGAATCATGCAGATTTGAAATGAACTGACAGTAGCGATCGCGATTTTCGGGCTTTTCATTGTCTCCTACCAAAATTGTGTCAGGGACGAGAGAACCCAACCCATAAATTTCTACCAGTCGCTGGGCTCCTTCAAACGGATGGGGTGCTGTGAGTACCCTCACTAATGCTTGTATTCCCCGTTCTCTCAGGTAGTTGTTGATGCTCTCTTCCATGTCTTCTTGTTGAATGACACTGCGAGAACCGCTAGGCAAAATACTCGTGACGGTGAACAAACCACGATTGTGGTTAAACGAATTAGCAAGTTCGATCAGTCCCCACCGCCGCATCGGAGCCCCAGACAAGACCAACATGTTGGGACGCCAATTTTTTACGTCGGAGCGATGTTCAATCTGAAATAGACTGGTTCGCAGCAACATCATCCACAAGCCGCGACGGGCATCTCCCCAGGTACTTTTCAGCTCTCGCTGCTGAATCCAAAGAAAAATTAACCCCACGATGATTCCTGCAACGACTGTCGCAATCGGGTTGATCAGAATCATGACTGCCAAACAGCCGATCGCCCCTAAAGCCGAGAGTGACCAGTGAACCTGAAACAAAGGTCGAAACGAAGGACTGTTCAAAAACCCTTCGAGGCCAGCTGAAACATTCAAGACGAGATAGGTGGAGAGGAAAAACATCGTCAGCACAGGCGCGATCAAATTCAAATCGCCGACTACAACGGCCAAGATAACAACCCCCAGCGTCACAGCTGTTCCAATTCGAGGTTCGTCGTCAGGCCCACTCCCCTTTCCCAAAAAGCTCATCCAGCGAGGTAACACTCCATCTCTTGCCAACGCTTGCAAAATTCGAGGTGCGCCTAAAATGCTGCCTAGAGCACTAGAAAGAGTCGCACCCCAAACCCCCAGCAAAATTGCAGGCCCCCAAAACGCAATCCGCTGCATGATCAGCGGATCGCTTGTTAGCGTAGCCGCATCAGCACGAGTCGCGAGGAAGAAAGGCAGGATCATATAGATGAGATATCCGGTGCCCACTGCAGCAAGAGTACCCTTGGGAATCGCACGTACAGGATCTTTCAGATCTCCTGACATATTCACCCCAGCCATGATTCCAGTGACGGCAGGAAAGAAGACCGCGAATACTCCCCAAAAAGGTTCTCCTCCAGAGGTGCCCCACATCTCAACTTGAGTTTCTTCAAGCGGAGAGCCAAACGCCAAGGAAACAAGGGAAAGGACAATCGCTGCCATGATGAAATATTGGGCTCGAATCGCAATCTGAGCGGAAGTTAGGGCTAAAGCTGCAACCAGAATCGTGACAATCAGCGCCACGTAGGTAGGATTGAATCGGTCAAATGCGCTGACCACACTTTCTGCAAAACCGATGGTATACAGAGCAACGGACAGAGCTTGCGCAAAATAGAGCGGAATTCCGACTGCTCCCCCTGTTTCGATGCCGAGGGAGCGACTAATCATGTAATACGCTCCTCCTATTCGTACTACCCGATCTGTGGCGATCGCACAGATAGAAAGAGCTGTAATAAGGGTAATGCTGACAGAGAGAGTGACAATAATAAACGAGCCTAGCAATCCCACATTACCGACCACCCATCCAAAGCGGAGGTACATGATGACCCCCAAAATGGTGAGAATCGAGGGTGTAAACACTCCGCCAAATGTTCCTAGCCCTGAAGCTTCGGTCTCTGCCGCTGGGACAGTTTGAATGGAATCAGGCTTGGATGAAGAAGGAGGCATAAATCCGAAAACTCATAAAGCGCAACCGCTATCATGTGCGATCGCTTTCTTCTAAAACTACCCTCTCAAGTCATACTTTTGAGAAATATATCAATATCCGTAAGGACAAACATGAGCATGTCTTTACGGATATTCAGAAATTAATAAAAACTCGGGATGGCAAAAACTGTATTTATCGCCGCGAAAAGGCCATCACAATCCGCAAGACATACCAGAACAGCAAGGCCACCGAGGCAAAGAGTTCCAGAGATGCGGCGACATAATGTTTTGAAGAATAATGGTGCATGATTTTGGATGTGTCATACAGAATAGCGGCAGAAGCAAACACCACCATCACCACAGAAAAAATCAGCCCCAACGTAAATCCAAAGATCGCACTACAGATAATCAAGCCTAAGGCGACGAATCCACCAATCTTCAGAATTCCGCCCAAGAAGGTAAAGTCTGTTTTGGTGGTTAGAGCGACTGCTGTCAGTCCAACAAACATGAGAAGCGTCAAAATCGCTGCTGTGGGAATAACAGTTGGGTCAGAATAAGAAGCTGCGATATAAAGCAGCGGGGCAAAAATAAGCGCTTGTGCCACAACATAAATACCCAGCCCCGTATATTGTGTCTGCACAGAGTCGGCTTTTGCCGCGAGACTGCGAGAAAACCAGCCCAGCAGCGAGAAACCACCCAAAATTGCTAGCCACATAAAGCGACTGCCGCTGACAAACATCGTAATAGCTTCTGCGATACCTGTCTGAAATAGCAAAAACTCTACAACGACAAATGCACCGATCGCACCCGCAAGATGCATATAAGTTTTGCGAATAAATTCGGCGCGCTCACTCGGACGAGCCTGGGCTACCGTAAGCATGAAGTGTCTCCTTTAGAACCATTGAGGGAATTTTAGCGAAGCCAGTATATCGTTAGATGCACTACATTGCATGATTCACCGCCTCGTCTCTCCATTTCGCAAACGACATGCAGAATTAAAAAAGTTTTCAGCTTAGCGGCTATGAAAAGAGTGCAGATCCCTATCGTAACGAGAATGGCGATCGCCCGACCGCATATCGACATCAATTTTCAGTTTGGCAAGTAAGGACGAGTGAGCCATTAAAATCGCTAATTGGTAAAATTTAGTGAGATGGATTGGACAAATTTCCGGCTGCAATTCTGGAGTGTTTCTAATTCGAGT
>CAKZMO010000673.1 GCA_937128595.1 uncultured cyanobacterium
GTAGAGCGTTTTGCGGCGGCCGTAGCCATCGTCTAGGGGATAGGCTTCGTTGTAGGCGGTATAAAACTCGTTGGGGAAACGACCAAACAGTTCCGTCATCGCTAGATCCACTTCGCGATCGCCAAAATAGGCCGCCGGGTCCAGAATCACCGGTTCCCCATCCTTGGTAACAGCAGCATTGCCCGACCACAAATCCCCATGCACCAGCGACGGTTGGGGATCATGCCCAGCCAGTAATTCAGGGATCGCAGACAGGAGTTCATTCTGCTGTGGGAAATGGCCGCCGCGCCGTGCCGCCAAGCGAAACTGATGCCGCATCCGATGTTCGACGTAGAACGTGACCCAATTTTCTGTCCAGGGGTTGGGCTGTGGCGTAGCGCCGATGGTGTTTTGCATCTCCCAGCCAAAGCCGCGATCGCTTGTAACTTGATGCATCGCGGCTAGATTGCGCCCCATTGCCCGCCAGGAATCGTGGGTGCCATAGCCAAAGTTCAGCCATTCCAGCACGATGAACGATCGTCCCGCATCATCCGTGCCCCAGCAGATCGGCTTGGGAACGCGGATGGTGTTGGAATCATACATCTGCTTCAGCGCCAGGGCTTCTGCCTCAAACATGGCCACCTGGCTCGCCTGATTCAGCTTGACGAAAAAAGCCCGACCGTTTCCTTCTAAGGCATAGGCTTGATTGATGCAGCCGCCACCCACCGGACGCTGATGTTCAACTTCAAAGATAGTCCTGGTGGATTGACTAATTTGGGTGGCAATCTGAGTCCACATGGTCATGGGCTAGGCTTGGAAACAACAACGCCGTAAGCATTGGGTAAGAGATACTGCTGAGCGGCACGCTGCAAGTCTATCGCGTCGAGGGTACGAATCCGAGCCGGGTAGTTCAATGCTGGCACCAAATCACCAACCAGGGTGTGATAGTAGCCGTAGAGTCCAGCCCGATTGCCGGGTGTTTCATTGCCAAAAATGTATTGATTCGCCACCAGCGTCCGAATGCGATCGAGTTCGCTGTCCTGAATCAACTCGGTTTGCAGTCGCGTGATGTGCTGGGTAATGGCGGCTTCTACCTCCGCCAGATGCGCCTCTGCACGTCCAGTCGCACCATCAGTATGAATAGATTGCGCCGTGCTACGTGCTTTTTCAAAATAGTCGCGTGCAAGCTCAAGATTGCCTTCTCGGTCTGCGACAACGCCCAATGAACATAACGCATAGGCGAGCGGGGCAGTCATCTCACGGGCTTCACTGTCTTGTTCTAATTCACTGAGGATAAACTTCGCGGTTTCGTAATCGCCTTGCTCAATCAAAATATCTGCCCGACTGAGTGTAATATCAACTTTTGAGCGCATGTCGTATTCTTTGTCAGCTAGTGTCATCGCTTGGGTGAGCGTATCAAGCGCCTGTGTGTATTGTTCCATATATTGTTGACGTCGTGCCTCCACCAGCAAGTTGCGCAAATGTGTCTCATTGCTGACAGGTTTCTGTATATCGCTACCCTTAAACCAACTCCGAATACGTTGAAGAATCCCCATGCTATCTACATCCCGTGCAATTGCTGACTACAGTGTCACATATCATAGCACGCCAATCGAATGCCTGCGACGAACACCAGAAAAGCACAGGAAATATTCACCTGTGCCTTGGACTATCCTTTACGTTTGTGTAACGCATTTGAGCGTAGATGTGCATACAGACAGAAATATACACTTCCCAAATTTTAGCCTGTTAGTTAAAGCAGATGAGCTTTTGCTGACAGGCTGACTAACTGATGGCTGATAGCTTACGACGGCTTGTTTAGAACCATGATTAGCATCGCTGTTTTGTCTTGCTTTCAGGTCACATCTACCTCAAGGATAAACGCCGCGCGTAGTAATGGCACTGGCTACGCGCTCAATCGCTGTTACTTGCGCCGCTGTCCGCATATCGAGATGTTTCGTATCTGCGGTGTGTTTCGTGCGGGCATAGGCATCGCTCAAGATACGCTCCAAACGCAAGAAAATTTCGTCCTTGTCCCAGAAGAATGCCTGTAAATCCTGCACCCACTCGAAGTAAGACACCACAACACCCCCTGCATTCGCCAGAATATCCGGCACAATTAGAATGCCCCGATTGTTGAGAATATCATCGGCTTCGGGGGTCGTTGGACCATTTGCCGCCTCAATGATGAATTTTGCTCGAACGTCATGAGCGTTGTCTTCGGTTAATTGACCCTCCAATGCCGCCGGAATGAGGACATCGCAGGGCAGGGTGAGCAACTCATCATTGTTAACCCGTTCAGCATCACGGTAATTAGCGACCGTGCCCGTGTTTTGCATGTGATTGACAACCGCTTTCACATCCAGCCCATCAGGGTTATATATACCGCCTTCAACATCACTCACGGCGACGACTTTGTAACCTAATTCTTCCGCATACAATGCCGCGTTACTGCCCACATTGCCA
>CAKZMO010000674.1 GCA_937128595.1 uncultured cyanobacterium
ACCGCGCGGCTTCTCCATCAATATCTGTCCTAACCTATCTGCGCATTGCTATAGCTCAAAAAGTTGTCATCGTTGCTTTTAGTCTTGGAAATGTACATTTAACTTGCGAAGTAATGCGCTTATGTTGTGTGGAAGATAGCCTGTGGCTTGCGGTGGTCTATCGTGATAAGCGACTTGGAGCTGAATTAGCCTTTTCAAAAAGGTACGACCTCCACAGTTTTTCAGCTCTGTTGCAATGGCTATAAGAATGCGATCGCCATCCACATCATCTGTGCCGGGACGCACCAGAGCATGAGTGTGCCACAAAGTTAGTTTTTCCTGATCCGAAACATTTCCTTGCAATAGTCTCAGCAAATCTTGTACAGCTTGGTCAACTAGAGCTTCCGTTCCTTGTTCTAGAATAAGAGGCGGTAGACTAAACATCGGTTCATTTTCTACGAAAGACTTGGAGACGAGCGATCGCCCTTCCAACTGCATCAGTCCCTCAATCACCTGCATCGGATTGGGCGTTGGCATTAGATGAGTCTGTAAACGACTGAGGGCAATTGGCTCTTTCCAAATAGCGAGCCAGTAGAGAATATCGCGCTCTAGAGGAGTGAGTTGTCCCAAAAGTTGTCGGAGTAAGGTGCGGAGGCGATCGCCCACAAATGGTTCGTTTTGACGTAGAAATGCTTTCACATCTCCGCCGAACATCGACTGAATCACTGGAACGGCAAGCTGCATTGCCAAAGGATTGCTTCCGTAGCGCCGAACCAAGGCAATTTTCTCCGGCTCATTTCCCGCAATTTCCCACCCGTTCAAAAGCTGAAGGGCATCATGGCGATTGAGACCATTGAGCTGGAGAGTGACGAAGTTCGATGCGGTAGCTGTGTCGAGGGGCAGGGGGGGACGGCTCGTCACGAGAATGCAGCTCTGATGGGACATTCCGATCAATGGATTGAGGAGTGTCTGAAGTGAGAGTGAATCGTTGGACATATCGTTCTGGAGTAAGTTGTCCAAGCCATCTAGCACAATCAGATAGCGACGCTGTTTCAGGAGATGAACAAGCTGAGGCACACGCTTCGGAAACGCTGGAGCTGGAGTTTCTAAGGCAGCAAGCAAGCTTTCGACGAGGTCACTCGGGGATGGGTAATAGAGGAGCGATCGCCAAATTACTCCCTCAAACTGGGTTTGTACCCGATCGGCGAAAGCTAATGTCAACGCTGTTTTCCCAATTCCTGGCAACCCAGTGATAGAGATAAAACGACAGCGATCGCGCAGCACTAACCCTGTAAGCTGCTTCAGTTCGGGCGATCGCCCACAAAATAGAGAGAGGTCAGGAGCTTCGTCCCAGTCGGCAATAGCGAGTTTGGCAGTGGTGACTGGAGAGGAAACACCTGCTTCTGATACCTGTTGCCAGTTGGTAATACCGACTGCGTTACAGATAGCGATAAATGATTCTTTCTGAATGTTTTCGCCACGCCAAAACCGTCGTAGGGTCGCTCGCGACGTATGGGCCTCTTGCCACCAGCGGGCAGTGCTGGTCTTTGTCCAACCGCGTCGTTGTCGGGCTTGATTGGCGATCGCCAACCCTTGTTTGGATGCGCTCAGCGTATCAGCCATGATGAAGTCACGGTTCAGGATTCTAGATAAAGCCTACCCAAACCATAAGAATATATTCGTCAGGGAAATCGTCAATCTCAATCATGCAGTGGGCGATCGCGCCTTCCCATTTCGGGTCAAATCCTCTTTTGATCCCGGCTTACAAGAGAGTGGATGAACGATTTACGACAAACCAGTTGAGAAGACTAACCCCCAACATGAAATACAGCGCTAAACGAAACCAGAGGGGATGTTTGGGCAATGATTGAGAAAACAGTCGTTGAGACACCGAGCCACGAGAATCAGGAGTAGGAACCATAAAATAGCTCTGTAGAGACGTTTCTTGAGTCTACTGCAACAACGCTGTTCTGAAGATGAACTCCATGTCTGATGCCACACCCTTTATCAATCCGACGTCAACATCGTTATCTGCGAATCTTCCCTTTCCGATGAGGGTCGTAGGACTAATCCCTGCAGGCGGCACCGGAAGCCGGATTTCGCCGTTGCCGGGTAGCAAAGAGCTTTTTCCTGTTGGATTTCAGACCTTGGGCGATCGCTCTGGTTTGCGCCCCAAGGTCGTGAGCCACTATCTGATAGAGAAAATGGCGCAGGCCGGAATGACTGAGGCGTTTGTCATTCTGCGTCCTGGAAAGTGGGACATACCTGAATATTTTGGCGACGGAGCGGGAGTGGGACTCCATCTTGCCTACCTGACGATTCATGTGCCATATGGGGTTCCGTTCAGCCTGCATCAGGCTTACCCATTTTTGCGCGATGTAGCTGTGGCGATCGGTTTTCCAGATATTCTCTTTACTCCTAACGATGCCTACAGTCGTTTGCTAAAGCGGCTATTTGCAGGACAATCGGACGTTGTACTGGGTTTATTTCCAACCGATCAGCCTGAAAAAGTAGGCGTTGTGGAATATGACGCAAGGGGAAATGTTTCAGCCATTTTGGAGAAGTCAACCCGAACCGACCTCCTTTACATGTGGGCGATCGCCGTCTGGAAGCCGAGCTTTACTCATTTCCTCCACAAGTTTGTGCAGACTCGCCTGGATGCCGTGTTGGGCGATCGCATTCCCCAATGGCTCACGTCCCTACCTGAGATGACAGAAATTCCCATCGGTGATGTGATTCAAGCGGCGATCGACGAGGGGTTTCACGTTGAAGCAGAAGTTTTCGAAGAAGGCTCCTATCTTGATATTGGTACTCCTGAAAATTTAGTTCAGGCTGTTCGTTCAGGGTGGTAGTGATAAAGCTGCTTGGGTTTACTGTCCCGATAGCACTTCGCTTTGAGTCGTAAACACGAATGACCCTTCATCCCCTTCGTTGACGACCTCTGTTCCCAAAACAAAAGGTAAATGTCTCAACCCGGCTGTGGATAATTTGAGTCCACTCCCTAGCGATATGCTCATCAGCCTATCCAGTGCAGGCGTTGCACAGCATGGAATGATGTGGAAAGATTCAACTCATGGATGACCTGCTGTAGGGGCATCGCATTGCGATGCCCCTACCAAAATCATTCTTCGAATGTGCAACGCCCCAGTGCAAATCTAAAATCGATAGCCATCCTCTGTTGAAAATCCTGCCACGAATCCTAGCGGTTTTGCACACAACTCGTACTAGTGGAGGAGCGATCGCTCAACTCACTCGTTCAGCGCCAGTGTGGTTGACCCGCTATTTGCTGTGAAAAGCCTTTTGACAGTTTTGGGACTATCGATCGCCCAGCGGCTTACTTCGCCTTGGTTTTGCTGCCTGTTTAGATTAACTGCGCCTACCGGGTAAAAAATTGGCGTTGCGAAATTGACGAATGATATAGAACTTACCAACCCACCAATTGCCCGCTGTACGGGCATGGCATTGCCATGCCCCTCCGAAAATCATTCGCCAGTTGGCAATCTCAAAAAATTTATCCATGAGACTTTGAAAAGAGCGGCAATGGCCATCGCAGAGCTGTGTCATTTAGAAGGTTTCATTCACCGTTGCTGCACTTGAAGCCGTTGCTGAACCGGCAGCCAACGAGTCCGAAAGACGCTCGTGTTTGACGATAGCCACAGCCTGACGCAGAGCTGTGGTTCGATCGACTAATAGATTTTGAGAATCGATGCGGGCTAAGATACCCATCTTTTCAAAGCGGCGCTTGATTTGCCCCGTTGCCCCGACCAAGAAGACCTCGCGTCCTTTGTCAATCGCTTCAATGATGGCATTCTCAATGGCTAGAGATGAAGTTACTCCCATATGAGGAACATCGCTGAGGTCAAGAACGATCGCATCACAGTGATGAATTGCGTTGTGTTCGCGGTTGATTGCTTTAGCAACGCCGAAGATCATCGGGCCACTGAGATGGAACAAGAGCACCTTCCCGTCAGCTTCCTCAAGAAGCTGCTTCTCTTCTGCATTGAGTTCAACAACATCATCAGCATCGGTCACAGCTTTAACATTCTGAGAGCGAAGCTGACTGAGGCGATCGATGGTGAGAATGTTGGCAACAAAGACTCCGATGCCAACCGCTGCGATTAAATCAACAAAGACAGTCAGAACAATCACCGCGTACATGATCAGCGCTCCTTTCCAGGAGATCTGATGGGCACGCTTGAGGAAGCTCCAGTCAATGATATCGATACCGACTTTCAGGGCAATTCCCGCTAATACAGCCATTGGAATGACTTCGGTCAGGCTACCTGCCCCCATCACCACAACGAACAGAATTAAAGCACGAGACAAACCTGACAAAGCCGTACGACCTCCGGTTTGGATGTTTACCACTGTTCCCATCGTGGCTCCAGCTCCAGGCAGACCGCCAAACATACCAGAGAACAGGTTGCCTAGACCTTGACCAATGAGTTCTTTGTTAGAGTTGTGTTCGGTGCGAGTCAAGCTGTCGGCCACCATCGAAGTCAATAGCGCATCAATGCAGCCCAGCATTCCTAAAACAGCCGCATCAACAAACATCTTTTGGAGTTGTTCAGGGCTAAACATCGGGATCTGAATTTGAGGAAAACCCATAGGGATTTCACCGATGCGCCGAATGCTTTCCATATCAGGAAAAATGAGTAGCGCGATGATGGTACCTGCGACCAAAGCAATCAGCTGAGGTGGAACGAATCGTTTAACTTTAGAGGGCGTAAACCATAGGATTGCAACAGTCAGGACAGCTAACCCTGTCTCTCCCGGATTGATGCTGGTGAGAAGCTCAGGCAAGCTGCCCAAGGTTCCTAATACGCCTCCCTTTGGACTTGATTGACCCAAAAACGGCGCAGTCTGGAGAATAATCAGGATAATCCCAATCCCTGACATAAATCCAGAAATGACCGTGTAGGGCATCAAGGTCACATAGCGCCCTAAACGTAAACTTCCTAGAATAATTTGAAAAATACCGGCCATCATGACCACGGTAAAGGCCATTGCCAAACCGTTTTCAGGATTGGTAGCCGTTAAATTTGCAATGACAGCCGTCATAACAACTGTCATTGGACCCGTCGGTTCTGAAATTAGAGTCGGAGTGCCACCAAAGAGTGATGCGAAGAAGCCGACCAAAACAGCTCCCCAGAGACCAGCCGAGGCACCAGCCCCTGAGGCAACTCCAAAGGCAAGCGCCATCGGTAAAGCGATAACTGCTGCGGTGACGCCTCCAAAGATGTCGCCTTGCAAGTTGTTAAAATTTATCCGATTTGTTAGCTGCATACTCAAGCTAGTGGTAGGAATCTAAAGATAGATAATTATCTATGAATATTATGTTTCAATAGGCTCAACACTATACACCAGAGCATAGCATTGTATGTTCACGGAAAAAAACTGTGTTGAGACTCTATGTTTTCTTGTCTGATGCCTAAGTTTACCTTATGGTCAGACGCCTTTAGAAATCAGAGTAATTGACACATATTTCAACTTTTCATGAGTCTTACTCGTCAAACAACACTGCAAAAGCTGTTGATTTTGAACTTTTGCAATGCTGACAATCGATTCACCAATCATTGGAGATTGCTATATAGGTTTTCCAAATGTTAGATCGGTTTAAGAGGATGTTTGAGAAGTCGTCAATGCTACTTCAGATCCCCCCTAGCCCCC
>CAKZMO010000675.1 GCA_937128595.1 uncultured cyanobacterium
CTGCTGGTGCCGATGGTGATCCGGGGCCGGTTGGGCCGCAGGGGCCGGTTGGGCCGCAGGGTGATAAGGGCGATGCCCCCACGATCGCCCTGGGAGACCTCACGGTTATCGCCCCTGACCAAAACCCGGAAGTGACGATCCGCTCTGCTGGTGGAGACCATTACTTAATTGATTTCTCACTACCGGAGGGGATGGGAGTGACAGACATAAACGGCAACTTTACCCTGTCAACTTGTGAAGGTGAGGAGCAAGCGTTTAGCTACGCAGGCACAAACTTTGACGGGGTGGCTTCATTTGCTGCAACCCTATCCGATGCCCTGGTGTTCTTGACTGAAAACCAGTGCGATCCGGTTGTCGGGATGCCTGACGACTTCGGCCTAAATCCTGAGACCAACCGACCAACGTTAGTTTTAACGTACAAAGAGAAGCGAGGGCATAAGTGGGGACGATCCACCTACTCGACCACCATCTTCTATCCCAAAGAGTCAATTATTGCGGCGATATTTGACGACCAAACTTTAATACCTCCTCCACGGGAAAGCGGCCCCGGTCACGCTCGATTAGTCCTTAATGATGGCTCAATCTTGAAATCATTTGGAGCATCTGAGATAGGGGCAGTCTCCACGCTTAGCTGGATGGCTGGATGGTGTGAAAAACTACCGCCTGATTGGGTCTCAAAAATTACTAAGGGGACTGTTTCAAGCTCACCTATCCGAACACTTAAGGCAAGGAAAGCAGAGTTCTATCCGTCTGGTGTTAAGGCTAGTGTTAAGCCTAGTAAATCTATTTACTTTTTGAACGGGCTTTAAGTCCGTTCAAAAAAGTGTTGATGAATCTGATAGTTAGGGCAACATTTTAAGGTGTTCCCTAATAGGTAAAAACGATGGTTGCAAGACTTCAGACCGAGGCCGGTGATACCGTATCGAATGCTCAAGTAACTGAATTTTTGGCGCTGGCGACTGCCGAACAGCAATTAATTTACGTGTTCGACCAGGCCGTAGCAGCTCAGGCCGCCTACAACACCACCGACCCGGCCCCCGACCCGCTAGTGAATCGCGTGGGAGTTGTGCCAGGGGCGACTGGGATGGGAGCACAGATCCGAGCTGGTCTCTCAGAAACGGCCCCGACCGAGCTGCTGTATGAAGCAACCACCGACATTGGTGTAGGTGAATCGGCGCTGGCGATCGAAGCTGGCGACACAGTGACGAACGCAGATTTAAACACCTTTCTGGCGCTAACGCTGGCGGGCCAGATCGTCTATCTGGCGACCAAGATCCAAGCGGCGGAAAGTGCTTACAACACCGCCAACCCTGAGACCCCGGTAAACGTCGTTTCGGTTACTCCCAACTACGACCAAAACAGCGTTGCGGTTTCTGCCCTGTTGCCCCTAGCAGGTTCCGGTAATGCTTCCCTGGTGGGAGCGCTGGCATTCTAAATAAGTGCCAAACCGGATAACAATTACGCTGCAAACTGTTAGTTAGAGGCAAGGAAAATGGCTCGAAATTTACCGGATGGAAGCCGGGTATATGTGAAGGTGAAGATTGGCGGCAAGGTGCGAGCCTGTCGCATGAAGTCGGGAACGGCTCAGTTCTTAGGGCTGAAACCTCAAGACCCGGAAAAGGGGAAGGGGACCAGCATAAAGCGGGGGGCCAAAGGAACAAAGTCCTTTACGCTCCTGCTGAAAAAGGCGACCCGCGTGGGTGGTGCTAGCGTTGTCACGCTAGATGTGCCGGTTCCCGGAGAGGTGAAGGTACTCGACTTCTATAAGTACGCAAAGGGCCGTGGCGGCGTGGCGGGAATTCGCACCCCTGACGGCATCACCTATAGCTGGGATGACTGGGCAGGTGGCGGCGGCGGCGGCGGCGGTCTTGGCCCCTTAGATTCCGGCGACTTTGGGGACTTGATTGATACGATCGGCGATGTTGCTAGCGGCAATAACTTAGCCGGAGAGTTGGTCGAGCTGGGATTAGACGTTTTACTGGATTAATGACCTGGATACGTTGTTATACCGGCGTCCATATGGCGTTTGAGTTTGGGGGCGATCGCACACCGATCACCCCCTTCTCATTCGAAGTGAGCGGGGTCACTGAGCTGTTATTTGAAGTTGATAGCGAAACGGCTAAGCCCAATTGGTTTCGGGCTGGCTGGCTCAACTTCATTCAGATGGACGCGACCTTACCCACTTTTAGAGCTTTGGCTCAGTGGGAAGTGCTGCCACTGGGTGAGGCGCTGTTTGTCCTGCCGGGAATGGGTGTCTATCAAATCCGGGTATCTCCGGTTTATTACATTGATGACCTATCAGTTAAGGTCTGGAAGCAATAATGACCTTTCAAGAACTAATAGAAAACCCCTATACCTTCATTGGGGCGCTAGTTTCTATTGCTTGGTTTTTCTGGCAAAGGTACCAACAATTAGAACGTAGGCTAAGAGCGATTGAAGCTGAGAATGTAGCTCAAAACCACAGGCTAGAACTCACAATTCAAAAGTTTGAAGGGCATGAAGATAAATTAGACCTGCTGGTCAACGGGAATCGGGAGTTGATTGAGCATCGCACCAAGCGGTTTAGTGATTGCCTGAAAGACCTGGAGGGCAGACTAGGGGCAGAGCTACGGGAAGTTAAAGGGTGGCTCGATGCCAACACTGAATTTAGGTTGAGAGACCGATGACACAGAAGTCTAAACCCCCAGTACTGTTTCTGGGTTCGCTGCTGGGACTGCTGGGATTAGGGGGAATGTTTTGGGCGATCGCTACTGAACAATTTGCCTATGCCTCTGACCACATGGTTTCAGTAGAGGTTACGGCCCCCAACGAGTGGAAAAAGGTTTGTGGCAGGTTTCGCGCGGTGAAAGCTTTTGTTCCGCTCTACATGCAATCTAAGACTCTGCCGATGGCGGAATGCGATCGCCGCGATGCGATGGAGGCGGCCAGCGTGATTGAATATCTGGAGGCGGAGTGTCCGGGCGGGAGCTGCGAACAACCAGCAGGGCCAACTGAGGGGCGGATGATGGCGATGCTATGGGAGGATCGGCAGGAATTTGAAGCTTCGACCGGCTTTGAGCATGGCAACTTTACTGTATTTTTCTGGGATTTTTGGCTAAAAAAGCGGCCCCCGGTGAGTGGGGCCTCTGAAATTGAGTAAAGCTTAGGCATCAAAAAGGGGGGCAAGTTGCCCCCCTTTTACGTTTCTATGCGGGTTGACTTAATCTCCGGGGTTATCGGAGACCCTCTCCTCAAGCGTCGCCAGCAGTCCCTCAAGGTTTGCGATTTGGTCATCTATCAGGTTCCTCTGCTGTTTGGCGCTGGCTATCAACCCGCGCAGGATTCCCCCAGCAATCGTGTCTCTTCGAGCACGTACAGCTCCGGCTCCCCTGCTCGCATCATTCGCTCTACGATCTCCGACCTGCTCACCCCCATTTTGGCTGCCTGTGCTTCGATTAGGTCGATCACTGTGGGAGTTAGGGTGAACGTCGCTCGCTGCTTTGATTCCCCGTAGGCATTGTGTTTCGTCTTTGGCATAGCTCATACGTTGGTTAAGTCCCTTCAATTTTATATGAACAATCCATTGATTCTATAGTAAGACGATGTTAATGTCAGAGATGTCTTAGTGAGACAATCTGAACATGCCAACAAAGCAAGCGACCGAAACCCAACGGACAAAAATTGCCATCATTGGCCCTAACCGTTACTACCTAATCGGAGTAACGCAGGGCAGCCAGGGCGATCGCATCCTAAACAAGCTGACAGGCGGGTTGTGTGACGACACGATCGACGGGTTGACCGACCTGGAGACCGTGACGGCCCCGACCTTCCCCTATGCATTGCTCAAAATGGCCTATGTATGCGGTCACATAGAGGAGCTATTTGGGCATCTCAAAGCCCTGTTTGAGCATAAAAAAAGCGCCTAAATAGACGCTTTCGACTTACCAACGTAAAGGAGCAAAACTAATGCTTTCAACCAAATTGATTGCGATCGGCAACGTGATATTTAACCCTGCTTTCGTCATTTTAGCGACTTGGGCAGAAGATAAGTCTCTAATCGTAACGCTGGCTGACCACTGTGAGCAGGTTTTTTACGGTCAAGACGCAGTTTTAGCCTGGAATTGCATCATGGAAAATTGCGCCTTAACCAAGGCGATGCCGACGGTCAGCGTTAGATAGATGTGCAGCATAGCCGCACTCCGCAGCCCTCTTGGGCTGCTTTTTTTTTGGAATGTGAAGGAGCGTAAATGTTACTACCTAATCACCGACAGGAATGGCGAGACAGCGGGGTCTCGGATGAGATTATCGAGCGCAACGTCTGGAGCATAGAAGACCCGCGAGAACTCGACCAGTTGCTTAATCGCAACACCGATCGCAAGTGGAAGCACTCAGACAACCTGGTGCCCGGTTGGGCTGTGGCAGGCGTCGACCTCAAGGGCGATCGCACGTTTGCGGGGGCGCAGTTCAAAAGCGATCGCCCCCGGCCAGCGCGCGATCGCCAGGGCAATCCCAAACTCGACGAGGAGGGTAACCAAAAATTTGTCAAATATGAATCGCCAGCGGGAGACGGCCTCTCCCCTCTGTTCTTAGAAACGACCAACCCAGACTATTGGGCCGATGTGCTGGTTGACTTAAAGCAGTGGGTGTTGGTGGCAGAGGGGGCCAAAAAAGCGGGGGCCGCCCTCACCTATGGTTACCCTTGTATCTCCGTCCCAGGCGTAACGACAGGGCAGAAATTGGGCCGCCTAAAACCGGAGCTGGAAAAATTCTGCAAGCTAGGCCGCCGCGTGATTTTGGCCTTCGACTCTGATGTGCTCAGAAAACGACAGGTTCAAATCGCCCTCGACCAACTGGGCCGGTTGATCAGTGCAGCGGGGGCCGTCGTCAATGTGCTACAGCTCCCAGAGGAGACTAAAGGACTAGACGACTTCATTGCTCTCGACCTCGCCACTGCGGCGGAGCGATTGCGATCGCTGGTCGAAAATTCAATCACCCTTGAGGAATGGCGGGAGCAATGGCGAGATACGCCAGCAGATGAAACCGAGGAAGTCCCTTGCACTCTAGCCAGACGGTTTAAGGCAGTTCAGCAACGCCTGGGGAAACATCTCCGGTTTAACGAGATGAAAAATGAAGTCGAGTTGCTGGGCGAAACCGTCGATATGGACGAGCTACAGCTCAAACTAGCGCTGGAATACAACGTCCAGATCCCAGAAACCGACTGCATCAAGATAGTCACGGCCCTAGCCAGACGGCAGAGCTACCATCCCGTAGCGGAGTATTTGCACCAGGCCGGAGAGAACCTGCCTGCCGACAGCGACCTGTTGGACGCGATCGCCCCCAAATACTTTGGGACAGATGATCCGCTTCACGTCACCTACGTCCGTAAAACGCTGATCGCCGCTGTAGCCCGTGCCCTCAAACCAGGTTGCAAGGTAGATACCGTTCTGATTTTGCAAGGTGCTCAGGGAGTGGGGAAGTCAAGTTGGTTTCAACGCTTGATGCCGAATCCCGAATGGTTTGACGACTCGTTAGGGAATGCCAGCGATAAGGATGAGCGGTTGAAACTGCACCAGGCTTGGTTTCTGGAATGGGGGGAGCTGGAGCGGTTGTTTAGGAAACGGGATGTCTCCCAGGTCAAAGCGTTTGTGAGTTGTGCCGTCGACTATCTGC
>CAKZMO010000676.1 GCA_937128595.1 uncultured cyanobacterium
CATGCACACTGACTTTCGGACAAAGATTGGAGTGGGCGATCGCACCTTGGCACGGCTCACGGAAGAAATGAAATTTTTAGGGATCTCGACTCGCACTGTGGTGATCGAAGATCGAGAAATCACCAGTCGAAACGAATTCATTCGGCTTGTGGTTGATCTCTACGTCAATCGATGGTGGGAAGGCGCGGTAGAATTGCTGCCGATATCAACTGAAGAACTTGAATTTATTAGCTTTTGTTGCTCAAGCGAGTGCAAGTCTGCCTGGATGGGGGCGGTATCGGCGGGCGCAGCACCCACGCTGCACCGACTCATTGATGATGCGCTGCGCGACTACTTCTGCCGTCAACAGGCGATCGCCCGCAACCTTGATACGCGGCTGCGTTACGTCGAGGAACGGCTGAAGGCTGGCGATATTCAATCAGTGAGAAAAAGCTAATGGATCATCTGCTGTCGTGGGCATGGACTGAAACGGTTGTGGCAGAAATGGAACACCAGCAACGGCTCCAACTGGATTTTCTAGATATCCCGGTCACTCCAAAAGACGCAGCGCTGTGTCACCTGTCGAGGTTGTCGGCATCGCCGCTCGATCCTCCACAAATATCGTGGCTATGGTTTTTTGAAAATGAGCGCGAAGCACTGGGGCTTCGGCTCATGCCTCGGCTTGTGCTGTCTGGGGCGGATCGGCTGGTTGATTTGATTCGCGAAACAATTCCGGCTGACGATAAGATCACGTTTCTGCAAATGGTGCCGCTGTCGTTTGCCAAGTCTCAAGACTATCGCTACGCAGGCATACAAGAGATTTGGTGGGGGTTCGACTATAAGAAATGGATAATCACCACTGATTTAGAGCAATGCACCACGAAGTTATCGATTGAAGAGTTTCTGCAACGGCTGTCAAGGATTGTCTAGTGGGTCAACTGAAAATCGACCTCAACGAACCAGAGACGAAAACCACATCACGATCTAGGGTATCTGAACCCACGCTAGAGCCCTCGGACTTCCCTCGACATGGCGGGGTAGTGGCGATCGCACTATCAGGGGGTCGGGGCGGCGCTGAGGTGTGGGCGTGCCCAACGTGTAGCTATTTCTTGGGATGGAAGGCTCATGCGCGGGAAATGCGCAAAAGGAAGGGTTGATGTTGCGGCGATCGCCCAAAGTGATCGGTGATGATCGCAAAATGATCGGCTATGATCGGGGTTGCTGAAACCATTGGTAAATATGGTTCAAAAGATCTCCGACAAACAAAAAGAGGTGATCGTTGATCGCTATAAACAGGGACTTGAACGCAAGGCGATCGCCGCAGGCACGGGCGTTCCAATCGGCTCCGTAAATCGAATCATTGCTCAGTACCGCAAGAGCATTAATCCTAAGACGATCGCCACTGAAGCCCAGACCGCGATCGCCCAAGTGGTCACCCAAAATTTACGGCCTGAGTCGGCCAAAGAGGGCCATGCTGACATGGACGGATCGCTGATGGTGATCCTCAACGCTATGGTATCGAGCATGGGGAAAGTTGACCCCAAAAGTAGCGAGGGCTGTGCATCAACTGCAATTCGGGCGATCGCACTGTACCGCCAGTTTCACCCACAGACGATGGAGGAACTAGCCGATCAGTTGTTGGCTCTCCCAGATTTTGACCCTGGCCGCTTTGTCCAGATACTGAGACAGCGCATTGAGCGAGGGCAGAGCTAAGTGGTCACGGCTCAGCAGAAGCAATCAAGGGCGATCGCCCTCATTGGAGAATTCGAGGCAGAGTTTTCGGGGGTCAAGCCAGATTCCTCGCTAAAGCTTAGTCCGTGGATACATGAGCCGTTGCCGCTGACCGAGTTTATGGAAACTCAGATGAGGCTTCCGCTGTGGCCTCGACAGCGAGAGGATCTTGAGGCGTTCTTGGGTGCGACATCAGAAGAAACGAAATTGCTGTTCACGCAAAACCCGCCTACATCTTTTAACTGCGGGGCTCTGGTCTGGGG
>CAKZMO010000677.1 GCA_937128595.1 uncultured cyanobacterium
TATCTGTCCTAACCTATCTGCGCATTGCTGTAGTCAAAGTTTTGGATGATGTAGGTTGCGATTGAGCTTGCGAAACCCAACACAGTCAGATTTTAACGGCATTGTTGGGTTTCCTGACGTCAACCACAATCTACGAGTTTTCGTCATTTCATGAGATGGGGCAGGCAATCAGGACTGTTGGGTTCTGAGCTTTAGCCTACTAGCCTACTGCTCGACGCCATTTTTTCTATCTTGAGGCTTAGGCACCAAAACGGTCAGTGCATTGGGGATACATTCAACTTCAACCGGAGTCGTCCCTACCACTTCCCCGTCAATGACTAGCTTTTGGGGTGGAGTGGTTTTCACGACTAGTCGCTTTAGCCGAGTATGAACGAAATTGGGTTGTTCGAGAGGAGTTTTGATCAGAGCTGCGCCGAAGGCTCCAATCATAGACCCAATGGCTTGCAGCTTTGAATCTACAGTAACCACCGTGACATCGAGTAAGCCATCGTCAAAAATCACCTCTCCAATTCCTTGTGCAAGCACAGAGGTTGGGGGAGCCGCATTTGCGATGGTAATCGCTCCGGCTTGCAGATGGTGAGTTTGACCGTCAATCTCAGCCTCAACGTCAAAAATTTCTTGCTCATCAAGCTGCTGCCATCCAGCCATGAGGTAGGCCAAAGTGCCCCACTGATCTTTGAGTTCACGACTGGCCCTTTCGACCATCTCAGCTTCGAACCCAATTCCAGCCAGCAAAATCATCGGCTGATCGTTGCATCGGGCTGCATCTACCACGCGAGTGTACTGGTCTAAAATAACGCGACAGCAGCTCCGAATCGGCGTAATTGCAGTAGGAATGCCAAGAGCGAGACAAAAGGCGTTGGCTGTACCTCGTGGAATAACTCCCAAAGTAATCTCAGTCCCAATTAGGGCATCTGCTACAGCAGATACCGTGCCGTCTCCTCCTGATGCGACAACGACATGAGCTCCACTGGCGATCGCCTCCTGTGCCAATTCGTTTGCGCCTTGCTCGGGTGTTGTGAGATGAACTGTAAAACTGCAATGTGGTTCCAACAGTTCTCGAATTAGCGCCAAATCAGCGTCGGCATTGCCGTTGCCAGAAACGGGATTGAAAACCAGATGAATGCTTCTCAACTGAGCCAGCCCCGAGAGAATTAACTCGCTGGTTTTGAGGTTGAGCGCTAAAAGAGTGTTGTGAATCTGACAGCTTCGAAGAACGGTTTCCACCCCTGGGACAACCGGAGTCAGGGGCGCAGGATCAACCAGAAAGAATACCGCCAGCACATTGCCTGCGACAACTTCAGCCGCAATTTGAATGTCGCCTCCATGAGATCCAGTCATCAAGATTTCGACATCAAAGCCCGTAGCCTTTTGTACGATTTGCCCAGTTTGTTTCGTAGCGATGAGACGATATCGAGAAAAGACAGGAGCATGTTTCTGAACGAAATTCGCCAGGTTCTCTTTCTGGCTGTCGTGGGCGATGAGAGCAATAGTATTCGCCATAGTTCTGTAGGGTTAGCCTAGATACTGTTGAAAGAGGCGCACGTGTTTGGCTGAGAGTTCGAGCTAGATTTAAAGCCGTGTGAGTTGAAGCGACTGCTCGTTCAACAATGGTCGAGCTAAACCTGAAGAACGTGAACACATGATCAGAATTCTATCGGTTGTTGTGGCTTGGAATTGGACGCGACAGCACAAAAGCGAAATGAAAAAGAAGGTAGGGTGGGAGCAATCGTCCTTCAAAAGACCGTTCGAATCGAGTCGAATCGAGCCAATGTTGTGGGAATAGGGACGATGGGCTCACACATCAGATACACCTCTCAAACGACTTTGCTTGTGTGCGATCGCCCCAATCGGGATTACGCTTTCTGTTGCTCAATGCCCCCACGATGAAAAAAATAACAGTATTCTTATAATAAATATGAAAATCTTATAGTGCTGCGCGCTGATATCAAACCAATAGTTGATGGAGACGCCGCGCGGTGCGCGGCGTCTCCATCAATATCTGTCCTAACCTATCTGCGCATTGCTATCGATCTACTTAAACAGTGGTCTGCGCAATTTGGCTTAACACTTGAGGCTGAATTTGTCGTGAGCCCTGCTCTCAAACACCAAATTCTCAATTTCAAACGCGTTCGAATATCGTCACCCAAACTCTGCTGCTAAGAAAAATGCGACTTACTATGTTTCGGATGTTTCGGATGGATGTTCGGATACTTCTTTTTACAAAATCTGGAGCGGGTATTCAGCCTCTGTCTGGAATTGCGTTGGGCTTGCTAATGCTCGTCGCGTCAGGCTGTGGTGGAAACTTGCCCAGTCAAGCTCAGCCCTCTGGACAGGGGAGACCTGGAGCTGAAGAAAACGCTGTTCCCGTGGTGGATGTTCGTGAGGCCGAAGTAGGGAGTTTGGCAGGCGTTGTCACCTACTCTGGAACGACGGCTCCAGTGCAGGAAGTGTCGTTGCGATCGCAAACGGAAGGACAGCTTTTAGCTCTGAACGTAGATGTGGGTGATTTCATTGAGGCGGGGCAAGCCTTGGCTCGGATTGATGCCAATCTTCTGCGAACAGCAGTGTCTGAAGCTGAGGCGGAGTTAGCGGCTCGGCGATTTTTGGTGGCTCAGGCAGAGGCGGAAGTGGCTGATGCTCAAGCCCGAGTGGAGCAAGCCCAAGCCTCTTACGAACAGGCCAAGGCCGATGCCGATCGCTTTCAGTCTTTGTCCACTCAGGGGGCGGCTCCCGAACAACAGGCTGAGCAAGCAGTCACGGCGATGCGAACGGCGGAACAATCGGTACGCTCGGCTCAGGAGCAGGTGCGAACGCGGCAACAGGCGATCGCCGCTGCAAAAGGACGAGTGGCTTCTCAACAGGCCATCCTCAATCAGACCCGAGAACGGCTGTCATTCGCCACGGTCAACGCGCCTCTTACAGGGGTTGTGCTCCAGCGACTCGCAGAACCCGGTGATCTAATCCAGTCGGGGCAAGAGTTGTTGAAAGTGGGCGATATGAGACAGGTGCAGGTGAATGTGCAGGTTTCGGATCGCGATCGCGCTCAGTTGCGCGTGGGACAACCTGCGGACGTGCAGATTGATTCTCTTCCACAACGCACCCTCTCAGGACGGATCACCCGAATTTCGCCTGTGGCAGATGGGACGACTCGACTCATTCCGCTGGAAATAATATTAGACAACTCCAGCGGATTGATTAGCAGTGGCCTGTTGGCACGGGTCAACTTTGCGGCGTCAGGGCGATCGGCGATGGTGATTCCCACGAGCGCCTTAGAGCTTTTTGCAGCGAATGAAGTCGGAGAATCTGGCTCGTCGGCGAGTCCACCCAGTGAAGGTGATTCTGAAGCACCTCTATCCGAAGCAACCCTGTTTGTGGTGAGCGGGACGGGCGATGAGGCGACCGTTGAACCCCGACGAGTGCAGTTGGGGGCGCGTGCCAACAATCAGGTGGAGGTCGTGTCTGGGCTACGACAGGGCGATCGCTACGTCGTGCGAAGCAGCAGCGAGACGCTCCAGGCTGGACAAACCGTTCGTCCCAGCTTGCTATCTGAAGGTGGATGATGACGGATGACGGAAAGAAGCACCACAGCCCCACTCATTCAGCAGCGCAGAGCGTTCTCCGAAATCTAAAATCCAAAACCTCACCCGGTTCTACTCGCAACCATCATGGCTCATTCTCCTTCGGGTTTCAGTCTCAGCAGTCTTTCGATCCGACGCCACATTGCAACTCTGACGCTAACCGTAGCAGTGTTGGTGTTGGGATTCTTTGTCGTGGCGCGGCTGCCAGTTGACCTGCTGCCTTCGATTACCTATCCCCGGATTGGAGTGAGAGTAACAGCACCAGGAGTCAGTCCTGAGGTGGCAGTAGACGAAGTGACCCGTCCGCTGGAAGAGGCTCTGGCTGCGACAGAAGGCGTGGTGCAGGTGTTTTCTCAAACTCGTGAAGGACGCATTAGTCTTGACCTATTTTTCAAACCGGGCGGCGATATTGACCAGGCGCTGAATGACGCAACCGCAACCTTGAACCGGGCCCGCGATAGCCTGCCCGACACGGTTGACCAACCCCGTTTGTTCAAATTCGATCCGTCTCAGTTGCCCGTGTACGAAATGGCGCTGACCTCTCCCACTTTGCAAGGCGTGGATTTGCGAGTGTTTGCCGATGAGGAGTTGGCACGGGAACTGGTGCGGGTTCCAGGTGTCGCGAATGTGGATATTTCTGGGGGAGTGCAGGAAGAAGTTCAGGTCAATATCGACCTGAAGCGGCTCCAGTCTGCGGGCATTCAGCTAACGGATGTGTTGGATGCTCTGGAAGAGCGCAATCAAGACACTTCTGGCGGACGCATTCGAGGCGGTGAAGATGAGGCGTTGACCCGCGTGGTGGGACGCTTTCAGGATGCGGATGAGATTCGCAATCTGGCCATCGAAGTCGGCAATACAGAACCGCCTCAGCAGATCTATTTGCGAGATGTGGCTGATGTGGTTGACGGCATTGAAGAACAGCGAATTTTCGTAACGCTGAATGGGCTGCCTGCGGTGAAGGTGAGTGTTCAAAAGCAGCCCGATGCCAACACGGTGACGGCGGTAGATGGGGTGAAGGCAAAGCTAGATGAGCTTCGTGCATCAGGTCTGATTCCTGATGACATGGTGATGACGGCGACGCTGGATGAGTCGAAATTCATCCGCAACTCCATTCGCAATGTGGCGATCGCCGGACTCACAGGGGCAACCTTGGCGGCGATCGCCGTCCTCTTGTTCCTTGGTTCCATTCGCCAAACTCTCATTATTGTGCTGGCGATTCCGCTGGCGATTTTGGCGGCAATGTTGATGATGGGACTGTTCGGCCTGTCCCTCAACGTGTTTAGTCTGGGGGGATTGGCTCTGGGGGTTGGCATTGTGGTAGACAACTCCATTGTGATGCTGGAGAACATTGCCAATAATGCGGCTGAGAACGGAGCAGAGACCGTAGACGAAAGCGGAAACCCTCAGGAACCAGGTGATTCAAACGGCGCATTAGGCGGCACATCGAATGGAAGAGCTAACGGACTCTCCCAGCGCCCGTCGAACGGAGTTGCTACAGGGAATGATTCTAGTAAGAACGGATCGGGGCATATAGCCTCGTCGCGATCGCCCAATCGTCGCCAAACCTTGCGTCAAGCCGAAGCCAGTAGTCGTGAGCTGGAATCGGCACTGCTGGCTTCCACATTGACCAACCTGGTAGCAGTACTCCCCTTTTTGCTGATTGGCGGATTTATTTCGCTCCTGTTTAATGAACTGATTTTGACCATCAGTTTTGCTGTAGCGGCTTCGTTGATCGTGGCGCTGACCGTTGTGCCCACCCTTGCCTCGCGGCTGCTCAGCGTCAACGGATCAAGCCAGTTTCGCAACTTAGCACCGATTCGCGCCTTCAACCAGCGATTGCAGGGACTAACCCGTCAATATGCTCAGTTTTTGGCTTGGGTGATACAGCGACGACTGGCTGTGATTGCGATCGCCTTCATCGTTTTGGGTGGCCTAGGCTACGGCATGGTGGCTCAGATTCCCCAAGAAATTTTGCCCAGCATCGACACGGGACAGGCTCAAGTGCGGGTGCAGTTTCCTCCCGGCACTCCGGTCGCAGACAATCGCCGGGTTATGGATGAGATCGACCGCCTCTTGTTAGACCAGCCCGAAACAGAATATGCGTTTACAACCTCTGGAGGTGGTCTATTCGCGTCAATCACCAGTGTTGACGCGCTGCGCGGTTCCAGCACGATCAATCTCAAACCGGGCAGCGATGTAGACCAATACGTCACTCGCGTGGAGCAAATTTTGGGTGAGTTGCCGCTGGTGGATACGTTTATTCGGGTCAGTGCAGAATCCGTGCGAGGGTTGATTCTCAGTAACTCTCCCGTACGCGCCGATATCGACGTGGGACTCCAAGGCACCGATTGGGGCTTGCTGCAGCAGGCAGGGCGACAGGTGCTCGGAGTGCTTGGGGAGCAAGCCACCCTTGCTCGCTATCGGCCTGATGCGTCTGAACCCCAACCTGAAACCCAGATTCGCCCGGATTGGGAACGCATTGCTGATTTGGGACTCACGGCTCAAGACGTTGGAGAAACGGTGCAAACTGCCCTTGATGGCTCGGTTTCAACCCAGCTTCAGCGGAGCGATCGCCTGATCGATATTCGTGTCCAGCTCACTCCCGGCTCCGTCCAGCAGCCCAATCAACTGCGAGAGATTCCCCTCTTCACCGACGACAATCAGTTGGTGAAGCTAGGCGACGTCGCCGAAATTGAGGCTGGAGTTGCCCCTGGAGAAATTCAGCGGATCAACCAGCGCCAAATCTATTTAATTGCAGGCAGTCTATCTGAAGGTGCCAGTCTCAGTCAGGCTCTAGCGGAAGTCGATACGATTTTGGCAGAGGTGGATCTGCCGGAAGGTGTCGCCCGTTTGCCCAGTGCCAATGCCGAAACGAATCAAGAACTCCAGTCGTCGCTCAAGATTTTAGGAGGATTGGCCGCATTCCTAGTGTTTGTGGTGATGGCGGTGCAGTACAACTCGCTGATCGATCCACTGGTGATTATGCTGACGGTTCCGCTGGCGTTGGCAGGTGGCATCTTGGGACTGTACATCACTCAGACAGCGATCGGCGCAACGGTGATTGTCGGAGCGGTTTTGCTGGTGGGCATCGTCGTCAACAACGCCATCATTTTGGTAGAGCTGGCAAACCAGATCCGAGTGCGCGATCGCCTTTCCCCTCAGGCCGCCATGCTCAAAGCCGCTCCCCAGCGTCTGCGCCCCATCCTCATGACCACTATCACCACCGTTCTGGGATTATTCCCGCTGGCGCTAGGGCTGGGTGAAGGCTCCGAATTCCTACAGCCATTGGGAATCGTCGTGTTTTCCGGCTTGTCCATCGCCACCGGACTCACCCTAATCATCATTCCCTGCTTTTACACCCTATTCCACGACCCTCAGCTCACCCGCTGGCTACGCGGCCGCAACCATCGAAGTCGAGCGACCAAGGCGATACGTCAAATCAAGGCTGAAGAAGCAGAACAAGAGCGATCGCCCCGCTAAAGTGGAGCGGATGTGCACGCACTATGAATAAGGCGATTACGGGCTACGCCTAGGCAATCCAAGGCTCTTCAGGATGAGCACCGAAGTACCCATCCCAAGCGCTTTGATGCTAGTTGTCGAATCTATTCAATCCAGACCGTTTTGGTGAGAATGCACATCACCTCACCGGGACGCTCTGTGG